>CAJFGR010000013.1 GCA_904377845.1 uncultured Ruminococcus sp.
GCGAAGTTGTCTGACGTAAGGAGTTCTTCGCGTGCCCGTTTTGCTCTTAGCTGCTTTTCTGATTTATTAGTTTGCGTTATTCTCTGTAACCGGAGACGGAATCAACCTTTCCTCTGTCCGCGGATACGTGAGTCGATCATTCCGTATTTAACCACTTTTCAGATGATTTTCTACTCCTGAGACGGTACGAAAAATCGGAATTTAACTACTCCATAAAGTTCATCGGATCTACGGGTTCGCCGTCTTTGAGTACTTCAAAGTACAGGTTCGGTCCTTCCACACTGTAGTATTTCGTTGGCTCATTTAATGTGCCGAGTGATTCTCCCGCACCGACATAATCTCCGACAGAAACCGGTACATCACTGAGCTGGCCGTATACCGCACTGTATCCGTTTCCCATATCAAGGGTAACTGTAGTTCCGGTCTGTGCGGTTTCTTCGATATTTGTTACGATTCCGGCAGCGGAAGCCCCGATTGTCTCGCCCACTTCTCCGCTCACGATCATCGCCGGATTATACTGATACTGTTCCAGCGTCTGGAAAAATACGGTCTGATCCATACTGTATCCCATAATCACCGCGCCGCTGGCCGGCCAGGCAAGAGTGCTGTCTTCACTGAACCATACGCCTGATGTATCCATAGATGCTGCGGCTCCTCCGTCTGTTCCTGCATTTTCATCTGCCATGCCGCTCTGCGAGTCCGCAATATCCTCTTCGCTTTCTTCGGAAGGATTCTGCATTCCATCTTCATCGTCGGTCAGTCTGCTTTCATTCTCCGGAAGAAGAATATCGTCTGTATTTGTTTCTTCGGCAGTATCCTCTATGGAATCTTCTCCATTTTCGTTGTTTTTTTCCATATCTTCTGTAAGTTTCTCTGCCTGTTCCTCGGCTTTTGCCATCTGCTCGTTAATGTCTTTCTGATAGTTGCTGAATGTATATGCACCAACAAGTGCTATGACAGCCACAAAGCAGATCACAATGCCGACAGCAGCGCCCTTTCCTTTAAGAAAAGACGGTCTTTCATTCTTATTCATTGTCATCACCTCTGGCTATATTTTTGCCAGAAAATGACCGTATTATTCAAAATATTTCCGTCTCCTGAATATCATTTCTAAGTTCTGTTCCCTCGAAAAAAAATGCCAGAATTTCTTCATATGTTTTCCCCTCTTTTGCCATCTGATCAGCGGTCCAGATACTCATTCCCATTCCGTGCCCCTTTCCTGTTGTTGTAATCTTTATACTGTCGTCTCCGCTCTCACTCAAAGAAAATGCACTTGACGGAAGAGAAAGCGCATCACGGAACTGATCTCCTGTACACAGAGTATTTCCGATTCGGAGACTGCTTACGTAGCCGGCAGAATCACAGGACTGAATCTCAAAATCTTCAAATGAATACCCCCTGGCAGCCTTTTCCCCGTCTTCCTCCGCCACAAGGAAGTTTCTGCACAGATTCTGGACTTCGGCATAGGGAAATACAAAGCTCTGAACCTCGTCTTCAGCCTCTTTATCAAGGGGACAGTCTCTGACGGCAATATACGGATATTCTTCACTGCCGAGCACTTCAGCAGCACTTCGCGTCTTTCCGCAGCTCGACTGGTGAAACGGCGTCCATGCATAACTGTCATTATACATAATTACCGTGTCATCAGTCGATTCCACTGCCCGGGTATATTTTTCATAATATTCTTCATATTTTTCTTCACCCCACATACGCTCCATCTCTTCGCGAGACATATAGCTCTCTGTAAGGATCTTGTCTTCCAAATTCGCCAGTGTCCGGTATATCTGTGTTCTAATCAGCACTGCCTGTGCCTTTAATGTCTCCTCCTCACAGTCTTCCGATAGCTCTTCCACAAGTATTCCCGCAAGATAATCCGTCCACTCAATCTCTGTTACCCCATCGGCCTGTTCAGTGTCAGGAACTTTTACTTTTACATAAAACTCACTGCCTCCCTCTCTTACGTCCGTTCCGTTTACAAATACAGACACGATATAAGGCAGTAATATCAATATTATAAGAAAAGCGGCAATGGATTTGAATTTCTGTTCCACAGCATATCGATTCATAAAAAAACAGCCCTCCATACATTCAATATATGAAAAGCTGTTTGTAGTTTATTCTATTTTATTATCCTGCTGTTCCGGATACGGAACTGTCGGAGCCGGATCGGCCGGATGCAGCGTATCCTCCGGAATCGGACCGTTCGGATGCGGCATATTTTCCGGTGCCGGGCCGTTTGAAACCGGGCCGTTCGGATGCGGATTGCCCGGATATACCGGCGGTACCGGCGGAGGAGTGATCTGCGGCTCCATTCCCGGATTAAACGGTTTATTTCTCATTACAAAGAAACAGATTGCCTCATAGAGAGGAATAATCCCCGAGAGAACCGAGTGCACTACCGCCATATTGCGGGTTGTAAATCTTTCATAAATCTGAATGTCGATCAGAATACGCAGTACAGAGTATGCCGCGGAATATACAACAGCCAGAACTATAAACAATATATACAGTATGATCAATGTTGTAGAGAACGCCATAACGCCTCCGACTGCTCCGCCGTTTATCCCTGCGGCTGCACCGGTTCCTACTGCTGCAACAATAAGAAATACAAACAGAACCCCTGCAACTGCACTGTATATTATAGGCATTACAAGTTTCCAGATTCCCGGGTTTTTAATGCTTTTGTTTTTCAGCGGGATCTCATCTGCAAGATCACCGTGGAAATAATCTCTTGCAAACGGGATAAATGCAAGCCATGCGTGCTCTCTTCCCATACGTTTTCCGATGGTGTACAGGCCGATCGAATGAAAAATGTAACTTGCAAGCGCAACAGCGATAATCACTGCAAGTGCAATCAGATAAACAGTCAGAAGCACGGTGACCGCCGCATTTCCTCCCGTTCCATGAGTGATCGGGTAATCATATTCATATTGATAACTATATCCGTAATCCATAAGTTACCTCCTATTCGTCCTCTCCTGCCGGAACCTCTACTTTCTTAAGATGCCAGATATCTCTTACATATTCCTCAATGGTACGGTCGGATGAGAACTTGCCGCTGCAGGCTGTCTGCATCATAGCCATCCTGGACCATCTCTGCTGGTCTCTGTACGCCTCTTCCACTCTCTTCTGTGCATCCGCATAAGAACGGAAATCTTTGAGAATAAAGTACATATCGGCTCTGTCTGTGCACTGTGTATTGAGCAGTGAGTTATACAGATTGATATACATATTATGGTCGCCGTGAGAATATGTGCCGTCCATCAGCTGGTCTACCACACGTTTCAGTTCCCAGTCGTTGAAATAGATATCCTGCGGATTGTAGCCGCCGTTGTTCTCATAATTGATAACTTCCTCTGAGCTTAAACCGAAGATAAATGCATTCTCCTCGCCGACTTCCTGCACGATCTCCACATTCGCACCGTCCATTGTTCCCAGTGTCGGAGCACCGTTCAGCATGAACTTCATGTTACCTGTACCTGACGCCTCCTTGGACGCTGTTGAAATCTGCTCACTGACATCTGCTGCCGCGAAGATGATCTCTCCGTTGGATACGCGGTAATCTTCGATAAATACGACTTTCAGCTTGCCGTTGATGCTGCGGTCATTGTTAACGACCTCTGCAACGGAGTTGATCAGCTTGATCGTCTCTTTCGCTCTTAAGTATCCTGCTGCCGCTTTGGCTCCGAAGATAAATGTTCTCGGGTAGAAGCTCATCTCCGGATGCTCCTTGATCTGGTTATACAGATACATAATATGCAGGATATTAAGAAGCTGACGCTTATACTCGTGAAGACGTTTTACCTGTACGTCAAAGATGGAACGGGGATCTACGTCGATTCCGTTGTGCTCTTTGATATATTTCGCAAGGCGGACTTTGTTCTTATACTTGATCTCCATAAATTCACGTCTTGCCGTATCGTCCTCGACATACGATTTCAGTTTTGCGATCTGAGACAGATCCGTGATCCAGCCGTCGCCGATCTTGTCTGTGATCCAGTCTGCAAGCAGCGGGTTGCCGTGGGCAAGGAATCGTCTCTGTGTGATACCGTTTGTCTTGTTATTGAACTTCTCCGGCATCATTTCATAGAAATCTTTCAGCTCCTGATGTTTCAGGATCTCTGTATGGAGTTTTGCAACACCGTTTACAGAGAAACCAGCGATAATCGCCATATTTGCCATACGCACCTGACCGTCCATGAGGATCGCCATTTTCTTTACTTTCTCCTCATTGCCCGGATACATCTCGCGGACTTTGATGAGGAAGCGGCGGTCGATCTCCTGTACGATCTGGTAAATACGCGGAAGCAGCTTGGAGAACAGGTCGATGGGCCATTTCTCAAGAGCCTCTGCCATGATCGTATGGTTTGTATATGCGCAGGTCTTCGTCGTTACATCCCATGCCTCTTCCCATGTCAGACCTTCTTCATCAATGAGCAGACGCATCAGCTCCGGTACCGCAACTGTCGGATGCGTATCATTCATCTGGATAACAACTTTCTCATAAAGTTTACGGACGTCGCTGTGTTTCTTCTTGTATTTTGCGATCAGCGCCTGAAGGCTTGCAGAAATGAAGAAATACTGCTGTTTCAGACGAAGCTCTTTTCCTGAATAATGGTTGTCGTTCGGATAGAGAACATCAACGATCAGCTTTGCAAGGTTCTCCTGCTCTACTGCCTTGTGATAATTACCTCTGTCGAACTCATCCAGCTTAAAGTCTGTGATTGCCTTCGCATCCCACACACGCAGTGTATTTACCACATGATTGCCGTATCCTACGATCGGCATATCATACGGAATCGCGAGTACGGACTCATAATTTTCCTGGATAAAGATGTCCTTTCCTGTTGCAGGATCTTTCTCAAAACGGATATTTCCGCCGAAGCGGACTTCCTTCGCATACTCTTCTCTGCGCAGCTCAAACGGATTGCCCTCTCTTAACCAGTCGTCCGGAACCTCTTTCTGGTATCCGTTCTCGATCTTCTGTTTGAACATACCGTAACGGTAACGGATGCCGCATCCATATGCCGGATAGTTCAGAGTAGCCAGTGAGTCAAGGAAGCAGGCTGCAAGTCTTCCCAGACCGCCGTTTCCGAGCGCTGCATCCGGCTCCTGATCCTCGATCACGTTCAGATCAAGTCCCAGTTCATCGAGAGCTTCCTTTACTTCCTTGTATACCGTCATGTTAATGAGATTATTGCCGAGCGCACGTCCCATCAGGAACTCCATGGACATATAGTAAACTGTCTTTGCATCCGCCTCATCGTATGCTTTCTGAGTTGCAAACCAGTCGTCAAAGATGACGTCTTTTACTGCATAAGAAACCGCCTGAAATACCTGCTGCGGAGTCGCTTCCTCGATTGTTTTTCTGTAAAGGTTTCTGATGTTGTCCTTTACCGTCTGCTTAAATGTTTCTTTCTCAAATCTTTTGCTGAACATTGTTTTATTTTCCTTCCTTTTCCACACCCATTGTAACTGTTTCACCGTTGATCTTCCACTCCTTTACATAGCCTGCCGGCTCTGCCTTCGCCACTTCGTTGGCGAGCACTTCCCCGGCAATCTCATCGGCATATTTTGCGAAGATCGTCTCTGCCTTTTCGCTGCCGTCATAAGTTACGCGGATACGGTCCATCACTTCAAAGTCTGCCTCTTTTCTCATGGTCTGTACCTTGCTGATGATCTCACGGACAAATCCTTCTTCGAGAAGCTCAGGTGTCAGGTTTGTGTCAAGGACAACAGTAATGCCGTTGTCGTTTTCTGACACGTATCCTTCGATCTGGGCCGTCTCGATCAGCAGGTCCTCGCGGAACAATGTGATCTCCTGTCCGTTTACATCAAGCTTAAGAGCACCTGTTTCATTGACCTCGTCCATTGCAGCGTTACCGTCTACAGAATCAAGGGCAGCCTTAATGCCACCTAACATTTTACCATATTTCGGGCCCACTGTCTTTAACTGAGGTTTAAAATTGTATGAAGTAAAGTCTCTTACATCTTCCGTAAATTTAACATTCTTAACATTCAGCTCGTCTGCAACAATGTCCTGATAGAACTCCGGCAGAGTAAACGCGGCTTTCACGAACATCTGCCCGATCGGCTGGCGGTTCTTGATGTTGGATGTATTCCTGCAGGCGCGTCCCATAACGACAAGCTTCAGGACATTGTCCATGTTCTGCTCCAATTCTGCGTCGATCTGATCCTCATTTACTTCCGGGAACAGGCACAGGTGAATACTCTCCGGTGCATCCTTGTCAATGGTGCGGACAAGGTTCTGGTAAATCTCTTCTGTCATGAACGGGATCATCGGGGCAGCCGCCTTGGCTACAGTCACAAGCGCTGTATACAGTGTCATGTATGCATTGATCTTATCCTGCTCCATTCCCTTCGCCCAGAAACGCTCGCGGCTTCTTCTGACATACCAGTTGCTCATGTCGTCCACAAACTCCTGAAGCGCACGTGCAGCCTCCGGAATACGATAATTCTCAAGATTGTTGTCAACTGCCTTCACCATCGTGTTCATCTTGGACAGGAGCCATTTATCCATAACGGAAAGTTTATCATATTCCAGTGTATATTTTGTTGCATCAAAGTTATCGATATTCGCATAGAGAACAAAGAAAGCATAAGTATTCCACAGAGTTCCCATGAATTTTCTCTGTCCCTCTGTCACTGCTTTCCCGTGGAAACGGTTCGGCAGCCACGGCGCGCTGTTGATATAGAAATACCAGCGGATCGCATCAGCGCCGTATGTCTCAAGAGCTTCGAACGGATCCACCGCATTTCCCTTGGACTTGCTCATCTTCTGTCCGTTCTCATCCTGAACGTGTCCCAGGACAATAACGTTCTTATACGGAGCCTTGTTGAAAATCAGGGTGGAGATCGCCAGCAGGGAGTAGAACCATCCTCTTGTCTGGTCCACTGCCTCGGAAATAAAGTCTGCCGGGAACTGCTGCTTGAACAGCTCCTGATTTTCAAACGGATAGTGATGCTGTGCAAACGGCATGGAACCGCTGTCAAACCAGCAGTCGATTACTTCCGGCACGCGGTGCATCTCTCTGCCGCACTTCGGACACTTGATGGTCACTGCATCGATGTATGGGCGGTGCAGTTCGATGTCGTCCGGACAGTTGTCGGACATTTCTTTCAGTTCTGCTATGCTTCCGATAGAGTGCATATGTCCGCACTCACACTCCCAGATATTGAGAGGAGTACCCCAGTAACGGTTACGGCTGATACCCCAGTCCTGAACATTCTCAATCCAGTCGCCGAAACGGCCTTTACCGATGCTCTCCGGGATCCAGTTGATCGTGTTGTTGTTTGCGATCAGATCATCTCTTACCGCTGTCATCTTGATGAACCAGGACTCGCGCGCATAGTAGATGAGTGGAGTGTCACATCTCCAGCAGTGCGGATAACTATGATCGAACTTCGGTGCGTCAAAGAGCAGCCCTCTGCCGTCCAGATCCTTTAACACCTCCGGATCCGCTTTCTTTACAAACAGTCCTGCGAACGGAGTGGACTCTGCCATGTTTCCTTTTTCATCTACAAGCTGTACGAACGGAAGACCGTATTTTCTTCCCACATTCGCATCATCCTCACCGAATGCCGGCGCGATGTGTACCACTCCGGTACCGTCTGTCAGTGTAACATAAGTATCGCAGGTCACATAGAACGCTTTCTTATTCTGCTTTGCGGCAGCGTCTGCGGCACACTGATAGAGCGGCTCATACTCTTTTCCCTCGAGATCTGTTCCTTTGTATGTCTCAAGGATCTCATATGCCGGCTTTCCGTCCTCTGCCAGTTTTCCCAGCACTGTGTCCAGAAGCGCGCAGGCCATATAATAAGTGTATCCGTCTGCTGCCTTTACTTTCGCGTAATCCTCGTTCGGGTTTACACAGAGGGCGAGGTTGGACGGAAGTGTCCACGGTGTGGTCGTCCATGCAAGGATATATGCATCCTCGTCCTTTACTTTAAATCTTACAACTGCAGAACGTTCTTTCACGTCCTTGTAGCCCTGAGCCACTTCCTGCGCGGACAGAGGCGTACCGCAGCGCGGGCAGTAAGGAACGATCTTGAAGCCTTTGTAGAGCAGGCCTTTATCCCAGATCTGTTTCAGCGCCCACCACTCAGACTCGATAAACGTATTGTGGTATGTCACATAAGGATGCTCCATGTCAGCCCAGAAACCGACCGTAGCGGAGAAGTCCTCCCACATCCCTTTGTATTTCCAGACGCTTTCCTTACATTTCTTAATGAACGGCTCCAGACCGTATTCCTCGATCTGATCCTTGCCGTCAAGGCCGAGGGATTTCTCCACTTCCAGCTCTACCGGAAGTCCGTGAGTATCCCATCCTGCTTTTCTCGGCACCATGTAGCCTTTCATTGTGCGGTATCTCGGGATCATATCCTTGATGACACGAGTGAGCACATGGCCGATGTGCGGTTTTCCGTTTGCAGTCGGCGGTCCGTCGTAAAAGATATATTCCGGACATCCCTCACGCTCTTCGATGCTCTTCTCGAAGATGTGGTTCTCGTCCCAGAACTTCTCGACTTCTTTTTCCCTGCCGACAAAATTCATATCTGTGGGCACTTTCTTATACATACTGATTTTCCTTTCTGTCTCTGGTCCGCCGCAGCCATATGTCGATTGCGGACACGCTCTCGCTCGGGACGGAACGCAGCGGACACATAAGATCGCAAAAAACGCGATCTAAGTGCCGGCGTTCCTTTACGGTCCTTAATCGACACATAGCTGCGTCAGACCTGCCCAGAACGGAACTTGAATCAAAACCGGGAGAGATGAGGGCTTTCTGCCTTTTATCGGTGCTTTATCCCTTTTTGAAAGCATATTTCTAAAACCATCTATGTTTTCTCAGCGGAGCTGAAGCACCTGCCGGTCTGAACCGACTTCCCGGGAGTCCTTTTTATCTGCCGGATCAGGGAACGCTCCGGTTTGCGTGAGCCTGAATGAACAATGTATCCGTTAAGGACCGTAGAGTAACGCAGGCACTTAGATCGCGTCTTCTGCGATCTTATGTGTCCGCTGCGTTACGGCCCGAGCGAAAGCGCGTCCGCAACGGATGCATTGTTCATTCAGGCTCTGTAAAACATTCGCATTTCTGATGCGGCAGAAAAAAAGGCTCCCGTCCTGCAAAAGGACGAAAGCCATCTCTCTCGTTTTAACCACCTGTTACAACATACTTGAACTTCTCTCACCCGTATACACACTGTCTGATTCTGTGGTAAAAGCAATTCAGTTCGCATATGGTATCCTCTAACGCGGGATCCGCGTCAGCCCTTACTCTCTCATGCTGTCTGTATCTTCCGTAGGCTTTGGGGGCTGCAGTTCGGGAGTGATATTCGGAAATATTCTACTGGTACCGGGCTCGCACCATTCCCGGCTCGCTGGGATGTTCGGATAAAACCTACTGTCTCCGTCATAACCTTTGCTGTTGAAATTCATACAAAGGTAATTATAAAAAGAAAACACCGGTTCGTCAAGCCCTTTGTTATTTCAAAGGCCTTTGAAATCTTGCGAAAAAATGTTATATTACGCAGTAGGCATATATATCGTCAATCGACCAACCGGAAAGAGAGGTGAATCTCAGTGGACCGACAAAAGACAAAAGTATCCCGTCCCATTCCGGGGCTGGACAGAAAAGCCGAAGAGGAGCAGCTCTCCAGAATTATCGGTATCGCACAGGCTAATCTTGAGCAAGCGGAAAAGAGCGGTGTGCAGTTAGCGGATGAGCTGCATGATCTGATGGAAACGTACGGGACAAAGGATAAGGAAGCGCTCTCACTCTTCCACAATACCCAGTCCCAGCTGAGGGAAAACCAGAGAGATCTCATCCGGTGCCGAAAAGCGCGTAAGAAGCCTTATTTCGGCCGGATTGATTTCAGGGATCCGAAACTTCCATTTGCAGAATCCTACTATGTGGGGCGCGTCGGTATTTCGGAAAACGGTTCTGACCCGGCAGTTATAGACTGGCGTGCTCCTGTGGCCTCTGTCTATTATGAAAATACAATGGGACGCTGCAGTTACACTGTAAAGAACGAGGGGCACTGTGAGATCGACCTGAAACGCAAACGCACCTACGAAATTGCGGAGGACCGTCTCCTTGATTTCTATGATTCCGATGTGGTAGCGAATGATGAGCTCCTGACCAAATATCTTGCCAGAAATAAGAGCGCTGTACTGGGTGTGATTATCGCTACGATCCAGAAAGAACAGAACAAAGTGATCCGCAGATCTCCAAAGATGAACATGATCGTACAGGGTGTTGCCGGTTCGGGAAAGACTACTGTGGCAATGCACCGCATTTCTTATATTTTATATAACTATGAGGAAGATTTCCGTCCGGAGGACTTCTATATTATCGGGAGTAATCGGATTCTTTTGAACTATATTACCAGTGTGCTCCCGGATTTGGACGTGTACGGGGTATCCCAGATGACAATGGAACAGCTCTTCGTTCGCCTGCTCTACGAAGACTGGGATCCACAAGCTTACAGCATCCGACAGATTGGAAAAGAGGAAAATGCGATCAAGATCAAAGGGAGCTATGACTGGTTCCGCGACCTTGAAAAATATTGTAAAAAGATTGAGAGGGAGACCATTCCCGCAGAAGATATTATTCTTGAAAACGGCGTCCTGCTCATGAAGAAGAGAACTGTTACAAACTGCCTGAACAACAATCCTCTCATATCCATGCAGGGAAAGATCAACCTGCTCAATTCAATCCTTATATCAAAGCTTGAAAATGAGGTCACCGGCAAAGATATCGCGTATCCGCCGGACGTGCGGAAGGAACTTTTCCAGAAATACAGACGGCATTTCGGCGGGAATGTATGGAAAGGATCTATTTTCGAAGTATACAGAGATTTTCTCAGGGTTCAGGCAGAAAAGGGGAAGGCGGTTCCCGATCCCGGAGATGCATTTGACCTGTATGACCTCGCGGCGCTGGCATATCTGTATAAACGGATCAAAGAGACAGACGGCATCCGCGAGGCGAGCCATGTGATCATCGATGAGGCGCAGGATTTCGGCATGACGGCATACGCCTCTCTCTGCTACTGTCTTCGCGGCTGTACCTACACGATCATGGGGGATGTATCACAAAACATTCATTATGGATACGGGCTGAACGACTGGGAAGATCTGAAAGCGCTGATACTGAACAGAATTCCTGACGGGTTCAGCGTACTGAAAAAGAGTTACCGGAATACCGTAGAAATCTCAGATTTCGCTGCCGGAATATTAAGGCACGGAAGCTTTCCCGTCTACCCGGTGGATCCGATCCGGCGTCACGGGAACCCGGTAAGCATAACAAAGTGCAGCAGTACAGACGCTATGTCTGTAGAAGTCATAGAGACAATCCGACACTGGCAGTCGGACGGCAGAGAAACAATTGCAGTGATCTGCCGGGACGATACAGAGGCAGAAAATCTTAAAAAGCTGCTCGGTACAGAATTGACACTTGCCGATACAGATCCTGAGACGGCCGAATTTACCGAGGGAATCATGGTGCTCCCCGTAGAATATACGAAAGGTCTTGAGTTCGATGCAGTGCTCCTCTATAATCCGACTTCTGAAAACTATCCCGCGGAAGATGCATATGTCAAGCTTCTGTATGTGGCAGCTACCCGTGCCCTTCATGAACTTGCCATCATACACACCGGGGTTCTGACCGATCTGATCGCCAAGCCGGCACCGGAAAGGACGCAAAATCATCTGCCGGAATCAGAGAGCATAAGCGCCACTGCGGCAGAAAATCAGAAAGAGAAACCTGCCGAAGATCGGAGAACTGAAAATAGGAAGCCGCTTGATCCCCTGCATAAAGCGCCGGAAAAATCTGCTGCTTCACCTCAAAAGCTGGGATCTATATTAAAAACCGCACAGTCCGCCGATCTTCCTGTCAATCCTTCTCCGTTCCGGTTTGGATCGATTCCGGACGGGAATCTCCTGAAACTGGGGAAAGAAACCGCCGGACGCTCCTGTGACTTATCGATCCGGAGTATCAAACGCACAAAATACTTTCTTGATCTGATCAGCGCTGACGGAACCTTACGCCTGACTCCTGTGCATGATTCCATCATCCGGGTACAGTTTTTTGGCAGGAATTTGAACACACCTGCTTCCGGCTACTGGAACTATGTCCCGAAAGAAGCTCACTCATGGACGGCCCGCGCAGGAAAATCTCTTGCAGAGCTTGCCACAGGAGAACTCAAAGTACAAATCGATAAAAGAAGCGGCGCCATCCGTTTTCTTGATAAAAAGGGGCGGAAACTTCTGACAGAATCCCGGCTGCTTCCGAGACTGATTGACACGGGCGATCAGGTCAGAACATGGAATTATTTTGACTGGCCCAGAGAAGAAAAGCTTTCCGTTAAAGGAATCCTTGCGGAAGACCGCGAGCGCATTAACAGCAAAGCAAGATACATCAGCTTCGGCGGAAAGATCATGCGGATGCCCCTTGTTGTATCCGAGTACGGATATGGACTGGGGATTGCTGCAGACGAGACAGTCATGTGCTGCAATGTTCCTGTGTACGGAACATATCTGTATACCGAGGGAACAAAGCAGATTGATTATTACTTTATATATGGGGAAAATTACGAGGGGATACTGGAACTTTATCAAAAACTGAAATAAAAACTGTTGATTGGGGCTTGTCGGTTAATACCGATTTTTAACCCTTGATATGAGAGAAAGAGGCTGTCGGGAAATAGATAGTTCCCGACAGCCCCTTTTATAACTTTTTCACAAAAAGTGCCCGGATCGCGTTGAGCACTGCGATGATCATTACGCCTACATCCGCGAATATTGCAAGCCACATATTGGCAATTCCAATCGCCCCTAACACGAGGCAGATCAGCTTGATACCGATGGCAAACCAGATGTTTTCATACACGATGCGGAGACATTTTCTTGAGATCCGGATGGCCTTGGCTATCTTCAGCGGGTCATCGTCCATCAGAACAATATCTGCCGCCTCAATGGCTGCATCCGATCCCATGGCTCCCATGGCGATACCGATATCTGCGCGGGAGAGCACCGGTGCGTCATTGATGCCGTCTCCCACAAATGCCAGCTTTCCTTTCCCGGTATTCTTTTTCAGCAGTTCTTCCACTTCAGATACTTTATCAGCGGGAAGAAGTTCCGCGTGTACTTCGTCAATGCCCAGGTCTTCAGCCACGTGTTCGGCTACCTTTCTGGAATCGCCGGTGAGCATGACTGTCTTTTCCACGCCTGCTTTTTTCAGGGCCATGACTGCCTCTTTTGCATGGGGTTTCTCAATATCAGAAATCACGATATGTCCGGCATAGCGTCCGTCTACCGCCATATGGATGATCGTCCCCGCCTGATGGCAGTCAATCCATTTGACCCCCAGTCTGCCCATCAGCTTTGAATTTCCTGCCGCCACATCAACGCCGTCTACTTTCGCTGTCACACCGTTTCCGCTGATCTCCTGAATATCTGTTACACGGCTCCGGTCGATCTCTTTTCCGTAAGCTCTCTGCAGACTCTTGCTGATCGGATGGGAAGACGCGCTCTCAGCCAGCGCTGCGTATTCCAGCAGCTGCTCCCTGTCCATCTCGTTGTGGTGTACCTCGTTTACCTCGAATACACCCTGTGTCAGTGTACCTGTCTTGTCAAATACGACACATTTTGTCTGGGACAATGTCTCCAGATAATTGGATCCTTTTACTAGTACTCCCGCATTGCTGGCTCCTCCGATTCCGGCGAAGAAGCTTAAGGGGATACTGATCACCAGCGCGCACGGACAGCTTATAACGAGAAATGTAAGCGCACGGTAGATCCATGTGCCCCACTCTGCCGGTATTCCCATTCCGAACATCCGCACAAGGGGAGGTAAAATTGCCAGTACGATGGCACTGTAAACCACTGCCGGAGTATATATCCGTGCAAATTTGGTAATAAAGTCCTCGGATTTTGATTTTCTGGAACTTGCATTTTCCACCAGATCCAGAATCTTGGATACTGTAGATTCCCCGAACTCTTTGGTCGTCTTTATCTTCAGCACGCCCGTCATATTGATGCATCCGCTGATGATCTCGTCGCCCTCCTGTGCCTCCCTCGGCAGGCTCTCTCCTGTCAGTGCACTTGTGTTGAGGGTGGATGTTCCTTCTATGACCACACCGTCGATTGGAACTTTCTCCCCCGGCTGCACCACGATCACAGAGCCGATCTCCACCTCATCCGGATCGATCTGTTCCAGTTTGCCGTCCTTTTCAATGTTGGCATAGTCAGGACGGATGTCCATCAGATCACTGATGTTCCTGCGGCTTTTCCCTACAGCATAGCTCTGGAACCACTCGCCGATCTGATAGAACAGCATAACCGCTATCGCCTCTACATAATCTCCGGCTTCATGATCAACCACTTCACTGTATATCGCAATGGCAATCGCGCCGATCGTAGCGATCGCCATCAGCAGGCTCTCGTCAAAGGGCTGTCGGTTCTTGATTCCTTTAAACGCCTTGATCAGAATATCATATCCGATCACCAGATAAGGGATCAGATAGAGAACGAATCTCAGCGGCCCGCCAAATGGCAGAAAATTAAACCCGATCAGCAGGGCTGCCGAGATCAGGATCCTGATCAGCATTTTTTTCTGTTTTTTACTCATAAGTCATTCCTTCCTTCAGCACTGATATATTAATTAAATATATGCTTAATTGTTTATCCGTTTCTCATATTTAATCCCGGGATGCGACGCGCTCCCGGGAAAACCGTCTATTCTTTTCGTAATAATTACGGAAGTATTTATACTATACCAGAAAATCTATCCTACAGGAAGATCTCGCAGTCATCTTCTACTTTCTTACAGTTTTTCAGGACTTCCTGCATAACTGACTTTGCATCATGTCCCTCTTCAAACTCTACATTCATCTTAAGTGTCATGAAGTTAACAACCGCATCCTTTACACCTGCTGTATTTTTCGCAGCCTGCTCCATTTTATTTGCACAGTTTGCACAGTCAACATCAATTTTATAGCTCTTTTTCATTTTCGTTATCTCCTTTTAATTAAACAATTATTTAATTGTTGACTATAATGTACTTCTGATTTTATAATAAGTCAAGAGCTTTGCGGATGTTATTTCCGTTTGGGCGAAATATATTTCTGATTGGAGCAATGACTTATGAAAGAACAGAACCTGCCCCATGACCACGGGCATAATAATGAAGAAAAAATAAGGAAACATCTGCCGGGAGAGGCCGAGATCGCCGGGGTATCTGAAGCCATGAAACAGCTGGGCGATCCCAGCAGGCTGCGTATCTTCTGGCTTCTGTGCCACTGTGAGGAATGTGTGCTTAATATTGCCGCCATCGTAAATATGACAAGCCCTGCAGTCTCACATCATCTGAGGATCTTAAAGAGCAGCGGCCTTATTGTCAGCCGCCGTGAGGGAAAGGAAATGTATTACAGGACAGCAGATACAGAGCTTGCACAGATGCTTCATCATATGATAGAAAAACTGGGAAAGATCACCTGCCCGGAGGAAGATGCGTAATATGGAGAAAGAACTTTGCACAATTACCGGTAAACTCAAAGATGTGCCGGAGGGCAGCTGTGTTAATATCCGCCATCCTCTGGGAGCATCTGACATTGTCAGAACAGTATCTTCCGAAGGTGTGCCGGACGGCGCCAGACTGAAATCGGAGACCTTCGAGCTGTATCCCGGCATCGAACTCTCTTTTCACTGCTATCTTGCAGACCATTTCCACATTCACCACTGCCACGGTATCTCCGTCCTGTCCATCGACCACTGCCGCGCGGGAAGAATCGGGTGGGAAATGAAAGGCGGCTTAAGCCTGTATTTCGGAAACGGCGACCTGTCATTCCACTATACAGATAAATGTTCTGACTCCGAGATCACCCTTCCTCTCGGATACTATGAAGGGCTTTCCGTTGCCCTCGACCTTCCGGTACTCCAGGAAAGCCTGCCCGAGCTTCTCAGCGACGCAGGTGTGGACGTCAGAGATCTCTGTCTGAAATTCTGCGGGGAGAGAGAAACTGCAGCGCTTCCTGCAAGCAGCCGGATCGAGCATATCTTTTCTGAAGTATATGACCTGCCGGAACAGATGAAGCTGCCTTACCTGAAGCTGAAATGCCAGGAACTTCTCATGTTCCTGAATATGGCGGAACCTGCCAGGGAAAATGTACTCGATCCCCACTACTCCGAACAGGTCAGCGTCATCCGGAAAATTCACGACCGTATGACAGAGCATCCGGAAAAGAGATATACGATCGACGAGCTGGCAAAAGAATATCTCATCAACACCGCCGCACTGAAAAGCATTTTCAAATCCGTCTATGGAATGCCGGTTGCCGCATATATGAAACACTACCGCATCACGAAAGCGGCCGGACTGCTCCGGAGCAGTGACGAGAGCATAGCATCTGTTGCCCGCTCGGTGGGATACGAAAGTCAGAGCAAGTTTTCGGCAGCATTTAAGGAGATCATGAAAATACTGCCCACGGATTACCGCAGACAGTATATGTAAATTCACCTTATCCTTTGTGTTTGTATTTTCTTCGATCCTTTATTCTTCTGTGCTTCCTGCGTGCAGCTGCACAACGGCCTGCGATCCCGTAAACGATAAGACCTGCGGCCACAAGAATCAGCGCACCCGCGGCCGCCGCCTGAGGGACTGGTACTGAAATCTTTTCATCCTCTCCCTCTGCTGCCGGCCTGCTGCTTCCGTCTTCCCCGCCGGTTATTCTAAGCTTTGTACTATATCCGGTAGTCTCCTCTATGTATTCAGGCGTAAGCGTGACATCCGCCGATCCCACATTCTGCCCCTGATAATAAAAAGTAACTCTCCCGGATGCCTCTTTTTCATCCTGTACCGTAATCTCCTCTTCGAGAGAAT
The DNA here is from genome assembly GCA_904377845.1 of uncultured Ruminococcus sp. Lineage (GTDB taxonomy): Bacteria > Bacillota > Clostridia > Lachnospirales > Lachnospiraceae > Mediterraneibacter. The sequence continues at coordinate 16,902 of CAJFGR010000013.1, forward strand.
CATAAGTCACGCCCTGGGGCAGAAGGACATATGCGTCATTTTCCACATAAGATCTGATTCCTTCCGGCTTCTCCTCCCCGTCAAGCATAACTTTACTGAAATTTGCAAACGCATAGTCAAACATTGCTCTTGTATCGGCATATACATCTCCGTCGTCCTGAAGCACAACCGCGACAAGTCCCAGCGTTCCGTTATCTGCTGTTGTCACCAGCGTCGTTCTGGACGCATCCGTGTATCCTGTTTTTCCCCCGGTACAATATTCGTAATAGTTCTGATTATCGGGCCAGAGCATCTTGTGGTGCTGCTGAAACACTCTCTGCTCATTTACCATATTAGTAGGCCCGATGGTATAGCTCAGCGACTCCTCAATCTCACGGAATTCTTCATGCCTGTACAATTCTGAAGTAATCAGCGCCATATCATGAGCCGTTGTATAGTGCGCTTCATCGTGAATCCCGTTAGCATTCGTCCAGTGAGACCCTGTACATCCGAGTTCCGCGCTCCGGTCATTCATCGCCTGAATAAACGTACTGTAATCGCCGCCCATCTGCTTCCCGACATTTTCACCGACCGCATATGCAACTTCATTGGCTGAAGCAAATAATGTGGCGTATAACGCGTCTTTCATACTGATAATCTCGCCCGGCCGCATCCCGATACTTGCGTAGTCAGACCTGAGAATATCGATACTCTCCTGAGACATCACAACTTCGTCGTCCAGACCTGAATTCTCCAGAGCCAGAAGAACTGTAAGCAGCTTGGTGATGCTGGCCGGATAATGCTGTTCGTCAATCTTCTTTCCGTACAGGATAGCTCCGCTGTCCATATCCATCACAATGGCTGAATTGCCGTATACTTTCGGGCCTTCAGGCCAGCCATCGATACTGTTCGTCTCCGGAACCGTGTCATAGGATGCTTTCCTCTGCTTCTCAAAATCAGAAAGCTCCGTCTCTCCTGCACTTGCCGTATTTCCTGTTCCCTGCTGCGGCTCTGCATTCACGGATACCGCAGGCAGCAGCAATGTCATTATAAGCGTAAGTGCCGCCGCAATTAAACGCTTTATGAATTTCCCCATCTCATTCCTCCGACATATTACATAAACTCCTTTACAATTATAGACAATTTGCATTATACATACAAGATTAAGGCAGGGAAATAAAACGGGAAAATGGTTGATTCTGCTCTCCATTTTCCCGTTCTGCTGCTTTATTATGAACTGCCGGTATCTTATTTATTCCGAAATCTCGTATAACCTGATCTCCGCACCCTCCGCTTCAATACAAATTCCCGGCTCTTCCGGATAATATCTCGTGCTGAATACATATTCTCCGTCATTGACAAATATCTCCACAGACGACTCATCTGACAGTATCCTGACTTCTGTCACATGATCCATCCCGGCGAATCTGTATTTGCGTCCGCATGAAACTTTATCATTTTTAAATTCAATTTTAAATCTGTTATTTTCATACTCAGCTGTCAGACCTTCCGCCAATACTGCATGGAATTGATCATCTGAAATATTGCTTACAACGGCTTCATACACGGTACATTTTTTTGTCTTGAGTATGTTTTTTGTTTCTTCTAATAATATTTTTCTTTCTTCCAATTCCCTGATCGGTCTCTGTCTGACGATCCCGTCCTTTACAAACACTTCCCGCGGGAATGTAAAACAGTGCTGCCATCCGTCTTCTACCGTCCGGTTCGTGTACTCCTTACAGTCCGGCATTCCCATCCAGCCGATCTGGATACGTCTGCCGTCCTCTGTGTCAAAACTCTGAGGTGCATAGTAGTCAAATCCATAGTCCCAGAGGCGGTAATCCGACAGGCTGTATTCTCCGAGAATATCGCCTTCCACCGTGAAGTATCCTGACTGATAGACATTGCGGTCTTTCCACTCGTCTCCTTCAAGTCCCTGCACGGATGCAGATAAAATCTTCACCCCGTCCACTTCAAAGTAATCCGGACACTCCCACATATAACCGAATTTTTTCTTTGTCTCCACACGGCTGTAAAGTGTCCAGTGTATCCGATCCTCCGACCGGAAAATCACTGCCTGCCCCACATCCTCTTTTGTGCGGGCGCCCTGAAGCATATAGTATGTTCCGTCTTCTTTCCAGACCTTCGGGTCACGCACGTGCAGCGTAAGGTCAGCCGGATAGTCACTGTTTTTCATAAGCAGTCTCTTTCGTCCGAAGTGCGCCCCGTCCGTACTTGTCACCAGTACCGTGTTTGACTCCCGGCCGCTGTTAATATAGTCATAGTTATCACTGTCCTCGAGCTTCGCATTTCCTGTATAGTACAGATACATCTTTCCGTTCTCGATGAAAGCACAGCCCGAGTACACTCCGCTGCAGTCAAAGGGCTGATCCGGATAGAGCATCACGCCCTGATATTTCCATTGGATCATGTCATGACTTGTATAATGCCCCCACATCTTAACTCCGCCCTCCGCATTAAAAGGAGAATACTGGAAGAAAGCGTGATAAATTCCTTTAAACTGACAGAGACCATTGGGGTCGTTAAGCCATCCCGCCGGGGGCATCAAATGCAGTTTCTGACGGAACCTGCCGTCTCTGTCCGCGTTCCTTTCCGCGTCGGCTGTGAGTTTTATCAAATCATTTGTCAGTGCAGTCATACGATTATCTCCCTCTCCCAAGTCAGGAACTATTTCCTGAGTTTCATGATAGTCTGATCTGTATTAACCTTTTCCGGTTCGGCTTTCGACACTTCCGAATACTGATCCGCATTGGTCAGGATGACCATGGTCGTCGCCGGATATCCGGCTTTGCGTATGGTATCCAGATCCGCTTCGATCAATGCATCTCCGGCGTGTACCTTTGCTCCGTCGGAAACTTTCTTTGTAAATCCTTTTCCTTCCAGTTTTACCGTATCCACTCCCACATGAATCAGAAGCTCACCGCCCGACTTTGTGGTCAGGCATACCGCGTGTCCTGTGTCGAATACATTGAGCACTTCCGCGTCACACGGCGCCACGATCTTCCCGTCTTCCGGTTCTACAGCAACGGTTGTTCCGAGCATCTCGGATGCAAATGTCTCATCCTTCACTTCCGTAAGCGGGATTACTTTTCCGTTTACAGGGCTTTTCAGATCTTCTTCTGTCAGTGCTGTTTCATCCGCTGTATCTTCTTTTGCAGAAATATCATTCCGGACACCTGCATCTTCCGCTGTCTCTGCTGATGCAGCCGCCTCCGGCTTTGCGTCATGGTAGATGAGGAATGAAATAACAAATGCAACGCCTACTGCGATCACCATCTCTATTAAATACTGTACCGGCTGATCAAGGCAGAGCAGGATACCGAAGATACCAGTTACGCCTGTACCCTTTGCTCCGAGATGAACAACAGACGCATACAGAGCGCCGCATCCGCCGCCGATACATCCTGCAATAAATGGCTTTAAGAATCTTAAGTTCACACCGAAGATAGCCGGCTCCGTGATTCCCATAAATGCACTTAAGGAAGACGGAAGCGCCAGTGATTTTACTTTCTTGTCCTTTGATTTCAATGCTACTGCAAGGGCAGCCGCTCCCTGAGCTACATTTGCGGCACTTGCGAGAGGCAGCCAGTATGTAACGCCGTACTGTGCGATCTGTCCGATATCAATAGCTGTATACATCTGATGGATGCCTGTCACGACCGTCGGCGCATACAGGGCTCCCATGATGAGACTTCCGATACCCAGAGGCAGTGTGAGCATCCACTGAATGGCACCGAGGATTGCATTCTCAGCCCACACAAAGACAGGCCCGATAATCGCCAGTGTAAGATAGCCCGTCACAAACACGCTGACGAGAGGCGTCACAAACAGATCCAGAACCTCAGGCACAATCTTGTGCAGTTTCTTCTCAATAACAGAGAGGAGCCATACTGCGATGACAACCGGGATGACATGGCCCTGATATCCCACCATATCAATGTCGTACAGTCCGAAGAAAACGGACTGGGTCTGCTGCACACCATTGGTAGCTACATCGTATGCATTCTGAAGCGCCGGGTTGATCATGATCATACCGATAACCGCACCCAGATACGGGTTGGCACCGAAGGCTTTCGCCGCCGAGAACGCGATCAGAATCTGCAGAAATGTGTACGCCGTGTTGCTGAACAGATTTGCAAACACATAGATAGAACTGCTCGTATCCATGCTGATAAATCCGTTGTTGATCATGAAGTCCAGTGAGTTCATGATACCCATTAGGAAACCGCTGGCGACAATGGCCGGAATAATCGGAACGAAAATGTCGCCCAGCAGCTTGATTGCCCTCAGAAATATATTCTGCTGCTTGGCTGCCGCCTCTTTCGCCTCCGCCTTCGTGCTGGCCGTGATGCCCGCGATAGAGATGAACTCGTCGAATACTTTATTTACTGTTCCCGTTCCGAGGATGATCTGAAGCTGGCCGGACGCCTCAAACACGCCCTTTACTCCCTCCACATTCTCTATGGCCGTCTTGTCTGCCTTGCTGTTATCGGCAATAACGAGACGAAGTCTTGTTGCACAGTGTGCGGCGGATACAATATTCTTGCTGCCGCCCACTTTATCAAGGATTTCCTGTGCGGTCTTTCTGTAATCCATGATAGCTCTCCTTCCTTATATGTAATCGATTTCATATCTTTCATATAAATAATATCGGCAAAAATGCTGTTTGTAAAGAGGGCATTTTTACCGATATTTGATATTGTTTTTTGTGCATATTGCACTCATATATAATTCTAATATGAAATCGATATCTTATTTTATCATTCACCTGTACAGACAGAGCCTGCTGACGCGGACCTTACTTTCATTTTTCTGTTTTCGGCTCTTCCAGCCGGAATCCCAGTTTCATCTCAATTGGAATCTTCTCGCCTCTCTCAATCACATCCAGAAGAAGCTCCGCTCCGCGGATTCCACTTGTCTTATAGCCGAAGTGAACGGTAGGGATTCCCCCTGTCACTGCTTTTAAGAACTGATTATCTCCAAATCCGGTCACCCGTATCCCCGAATTATTCAGAATATACTGCATCCGTGTACCTGAATCAGCTACAGAGCGCGGTATATTCTGTGTGCTGTATGCCAGTATTGCTTCAATGGCTCCCGCGGCGATCGTATCTGTGGCGCACGATATGATCCGGATATCCTTCTTCTGTTTCAGCAGTTCAAACGCGGCATGGTATCCGGAGTCCATAGTGAACTCCGCAGTCTTTACATAGTCCGGCTCCAGCAGAATTCCTTCTGACTTCATGCCTGAGCGGAACCCGTCCTCACGTGCCACGCCGACTGCTTTATCCTCTTTTGTCACGCCGATATAGGCAGCTTTTCCGCCTAGCTTTTCCAATTCCGCCGCCACCAGCCTTCCCATGGCTTTGCCCGCGCCGTAATCATCGTGGTAAATGCAGTTTGCATACTTTGTGTACTGCCCGATCACCACAACAGGAACTTTTGAATTCTTCAGGAACTTCCGGTGTTCCGCCGTTATGACAGTTCCGATCAGAATGATGCCGTCCACCGGATAATTCTCGAACAGCTTCAGGTATGTGATCTCCTTTTCCGGAGCGTTGTCTGTGCTGGCCAGCAGCATCTGATATCCTCTCCTTGAGAGCACCTGTTCAATCCCGGCCGTGACGCGGCTGATGGACTCCGAATTGATCTTCGGCACTACAACGCCCACGAGGCACGCCTTTTTCGTGCGCAGGATCCGCGCCTGAGCCGAAGGCCGATATCCGGTTTCCTCAATAACCTTTCTGATCTGCTCCTTTTTTTCTGCACTGACATATCCGCCGTTTAAATATCTCGAAACTGCGGCGCTCGATACTCCGGCAAGCTGTGCGATCTCCTTGATCGTCATGACAAATTCCTCCCGTAAACTGATGCCTGATTTTCTTAAAGTATAACACAGCTGCGTATAATTTTCCCGCGGTAAAATCACATCGTCCCTAAATCTTTTCCTTAAGCTCCTTGAAATATCTGTCCGCCAGATTGTGCCACTCTTCCCATCCTTTCTCGTTCCTGCGGTCGGGCAGATTATAATTCTCTGTCAGATATTTTGCCATATAATCCGTTACCTTTCTGGCACCGTGTATGTTCAGATGATCTCCCTTATCATAGCTGTCCTTTTTCCAGTCTATACCGATGTCCGTATACTTCATATTCAGGTCAATATACGGAAGATTTTTTTCCTCAGCATATTCTTTCAGCGCATTGTGCTTCTTGCAGTCATAATTTACGGGTGACGGAGCGCTGAACAGAAGAAGCTCTGCTCCGTTTTTCCTGCACAGATTTCTGATTTTATCCATATAGACGTACACGACTTTGGGAATCTCACTCTTATCTTTTGTCTCTTTCATATAATTCTCATCGCCTTCATAAGATACGGTCTTGTCACGGATCTCAAATCCCATGTATCCGTTTTTCAGTCCGCCCGGCCCGTCAAACAATGCTTTCCATGCATTGTGATATCGGAAAATCGGGAAATGATAGCTCAGAGGTTCCGTCAGTGACAACTGTATATTTTTAAGGAATCCGGGATCACGGAACATTGCATTTGTCTCAAGAAGAACCAGTTTCGGCGACTGTTTCTTAAACGCCGTCTTAAGTATATAGTAAGTTTCCTGAATCCGCTGCGCGGGCTGTCCGCAGTCATAGGCGGCAATCCCTGTCTTATCCCACAGATCCATCGGGGATATGGATGTATAGCTCTCACTGTCCCCCGCCACCAGTATATCGATCGTCCTCTCAGGTTCTGAGCTCACGGATGCAAATACACGGCTTCTTCCGCCTATGGCGTCCTTTACATTTCCCACCAGTATCTTTATACCGGCGGAGCATAACCCGAGCAGTATGATAAATATTAATCCAAACAGAATTATCCTCTTCTTTTTCTTCAAATCTTCCTCCTTCTCTGTTAATCGCCATAAATCTTCTCTGTTCTTATATCCTGGTTACAGTCTCAGAATCCTGCGTAGATCATATCTACTGCCTGATATCCGTCTCCGTATGCAGAGATTATGATCACTGCAAGCATCAATGCGTAGCAGATCCCCCATCGGATAACTACCGGTTTCTGCAGAATGCTCTGCCTTATGTCTGTTCCTCTCTCTTTGATGGAACCGACCACTGCCACAACGATGCATCCTGCCATTACGGCGATAATGTCCGCCCTGCTCATTCCCAGATTCAGCAGGCTTCCGTCCGTAAATATACTCAGATCAAAATGATCGAACATACTGCGGAACATATGCACTCCCGCCCGCAGTCCGTCGGCCCGGAAGAACAGTTCTCCGACAAATATAATCACCCACGTTTTCGCAATCCGCATCAGCCGCAGACCGGCGGACTTTTCTCCGATATGCAGGAATTCCAGTATTCTGTCTCTCACCGGCTCCACTGCAATTCCAAGGAGAATCAGAGTAAAATAGTACATCCCGTAGAAGATATAACTCCATCTCGCCCCGTGCCACAGTCCGTTGCACATCCATACCGGAAAAAGTGCGATTGCGGAAGTGCAAAGCATCGCGGCATATTTACCCAGACGCTTTCTGCTGTACTGGTTCCATTTCTTAACCGGAGATGACATGGACACCGGATAGAAAATATAAGTCTTAAACCATGTCCCCAGTGTAATATGCCATCTGCGCCAAAATTCCGCCGCACTCCGGGCACAGAAGGGCTGGCGGAAGTTCTCAGGCAGCCGGACTCCGAACAGTTCTCCGCTTCCGATAATAATATCCATACATCCGGAAAATTCCATATAAAGCTGCACGGTATATGCCACAGCACCGACCGCAATATAAGCTCCGCTGTATGATGTATAATTATCAAATATCATTCCCACGGCAATGGCAAGTCTGTCCGCAATGATCCTCTTCTTAAACAGTCCCCAGAATATCCTGATATAGCCCTTTGTCAGATTGTCCGTATCAAGCGGCCTGCCCTCGCACAGCGCGTCTGCTGTATCCTGATACCTGCATATCGGCCCCTCCATGATCTGCGGGAAGAAAGCCAGAAACAGAGCGGTTTTCTCAAGATTCTCCTCTGCACGTATCTTGCCCCAGTATATGTCTGCCATATATCCGATCGCCTGCAGTGTGTAGAAAGAGATTCCGATCGGCATAAGAATCTTCTTTTCCGCCAGAGTAAACGGCAGCACGCTTCCGAAAATCCCGTTTACATTGCTCACAAAAAAATTATAATATTTAAGATAGGCCAGTATCCCGAGAAGCGCCAGCACTCCAAACGCAAGAACATACCTTGACTTTTTCTGATATATGGCTTTTATTTTCTTCTTTTCACCTTTCCCGGCAGTTCCAAGCTCCGCCTTCTGCTCTGACTTCAGCCATTCCAGCCAGATTCCGATACAGTGCACGAACACTGTAGTCCCGAGCAGGTATACGATCAGTCCTCTGCTGAGCAGCCAGAAGAATATCCAACTGAATATGAGAAGTACTCTCTTTCTCCACCTCTGCGGCGCAATCTGGTAGGCCGCGAGACAAAGGGGCAGAAATACAAAGCCGTATATCATTGATTGATAAGCCATATGTCAGTTCTCCTGTAGTCTCTGTACCATCTTATAGATCGCCTCTGCCGAATTGAAATTCTCCGGCGTCATCTCCGAGGCCTCAATCTCAATGTCATAAGTGTCTTCCAGTTCCGCCACAAGTGTGATCACTCCGAAAGAATCCAGAAGCCTCCCGTCAATCAGCGCCTTCTCATTTGCGTAATCAATGCTGTCGTCGATCTCTGCCAGTATATTCATAAGTTTTTCCATTGTAATATTCCTCCTCCTTAAAATTGAATCTGATCTTTTTCGTAGCGTCAGTGTACAAGGGGACAATGCGCTCCAAGCCTTGTACACTGACGCTAATCTGCTTTATTAAGTGAATCGTCCGGCATATTCCACATATAGGTCGGCATATGCTCTCTGAGAAGCCGCCATCCGCTCTCTCTTCCATAGGACACAACAGCCGGCAGAGAATGACTCAGGAAAAGCGACATTCCCTCCATTGCCGAATAAGCCCCCGTCCGCTCGAAGACGAGTACTCTTCCGGTCCGCACATCCGGCAGCTCTACATTGCTGCAGAGGACATCGTTCATCGTACAGAGCGCGCCGCATACTGTCCACCGTTTCTTCCTTACCCCGGAATCTCCCGGAATAATCTGGATACGGGGTTCATACATCCCCCGGATCTGTCCGTCGTAATTCATATGGTGATTGCCTCCGTCCACAATGCAGTACTGTATGTCTCCGTTTTTCTTTACATCCTTAATCTCCGTGAGATAATATCCGCATTCTGCGGCAATGGCGCGCCCCAGTTCGATCGTGATATGTCCCTTCCACGCCATGCTCCGGACAGCTTCTCCGAGACTTTCAAGACCTTCATCTGTGTAGGTCTGCGCCTCTTTTCCCCGAAAGTACGGCACAGCAGTTCCCGGGCCGTACTCCAGTTGAGCGACTTCCACCTTCCACTCGTTTCTCATTTTCAGAAGAAAGCGGTCCAGCATCTCAAGCTCCTGCCTGAACTGTCTGACATGGCGTTTCTGTGTGCCCGAGAAAAAGTGAATGCCCTCTATTTTCAGATACGGACTCATATTCACGATCCCGAACATACTGCGCACTGTGTCCTCATCCATCCCGAACTGACTTCCGTTTGTCAGTCTCGGATAAAGCCTGATTTCTTTCATGTGCGCATCGCTCCACTCAAGGAAGTAATGCATCTGCTTGACTGATTCCACCGTATATCTGCAGCGCTCTCCGTATGTGTCAAGAATCCGGAAGATATCCTCCTTCTTCTTCATTACTCCGGAAATAAAGAGCTTCTCCGGGGGGATCTCCAGCTTCCTGCATATTTCAAATTCTCCCATAGAGCACACTTCAATCCTGTCCGCTCTGTCTGCCATCTCTCTTGTAAGAAATGGATTTGCTTTCATCGCATAACAAAGTCCCGTCTCTTCTCCGAGGATTTTTCTCAGTCTGTCGATCTGACTGTTCAGAATGTCCATATCAAATATATAGAGCGGTGTTCCATATCTGGCAGCCGCATATTCCAACTGTTCTCTTCGCATAAACGCCTCCTTTTCCAATATTTATAATTCTTATTCTAAATTTATCTGTCTGTTCCCATTCTCTTCAGATAGCCCCTGTCAGTCTTTCCATTCTTATTGAGGGGCATAACCTGCATTCGGATCAGCTTAGGCGGAACCATATACACAGGAACTTTCTCCTTCAGCTTCCTGCGCACCTCAGCTGGCTCTGCCTCTCCCATATAGAAGCCGACGATCCGGTTCTTCTCCTCCTGAAATATACAGCAGCTGCGCTGTACATTTTCAACAGCATCCATAGCTCTTTCAATCTCTTCCAGCTCGATCCGGTGTCCCATATGCTTGATCTGAAAATCTTTTCTCCCGGCAAATATAATCCTTCCTTTATCATCGTAATATCCCATATCTCCGGTTCTGTATATTCTCTGCTCTTCGCCGCCTCCGACCGGATACATCACAAACTGTTTCTTTGTCTGTTCCTCGTTCCGGTAATATCCCTGTGCAAGAGATTCTCCCGCCACGCAGATCTCGCCCTGTTTTCCCGGCACTGCAATCTCGACCTCATCATCATCAAGAAGGAACACTGTCCTTCCCGGAAATGCATTCCCGGCCGGAATCTTCTCTCCGTCCTCATACATCCGCGTCACCGGATAATATGTACAATTGCACGTAATCTCCGTGGGACCGTACAAATTGACAAACCGTGCGTGCGGCAGAGCTTCCTGCCATGCCCTTAACTGCTTCGGCGGCATCGCTTCTCCGCTGAACATTACCTTGTTTACACTCTCCGGAATCCGGTATTTCAGCCCTTTCAGAGAAGAGACAAGTGCCAGTGCGGACACCGCCCACGTCAGTGTCGTAACATTCTTCTCGCACAGATAGTCCAGAAGCCTTGGCGGTGTTGAGAAGTATTCTTTTGGAATCAGTGCCAGTTCCGCTCCGGTCATCAGCGAAGAATAAATATCTTTTACCGATACGTCGAAGTCAAACGGCGCCTGATTTCCGATCACATCTTTGTCCGTAATCTCAAAAATCTCTGTAAAGTGTTCGATAAACCGGATCACCGCCCCATGGCTTACCACGACTGCTTTCGGAGTCCCGGTAGAGCCGGAAGTAAACAGACCGTACAGAATATCCGTCTCCTTCGATTCATTTCGAATCGCCGCAAGCCTTTCCGGTGCCACATCCTCCTTCACAAGATCCTCCGCAGAAAATATACTGCACACATCTTTCTTATCAATTTCACTGCAGATTCCTTCTGTAATAAAAAATTCCTGTATCTTACGATCTGCTATCAGAATTCCCGGCTCCAGTGTCTGAAAGATCTTCTTTAGTCTCTCCGGCGGATTGTCCGGATTAACCGGTACATAGAAGCATCCGGCATAGACGGCGCCGAGCATGGCTGCAAGCATAAGTGGGCTCTTCTCCATCATAACGGGAACCGGGCTTCCCGGCGATACTCTCCGGCTGATGCCGCTGCCGATTCTCCTTGCCATCACCGTAAGCTCATACCATGTGAGCTGTTCGCTGATCCCTGTTACGGCTGTACTGTATCTGTAACACTCTGCTGTCTGTTCCAGATAGTCGAGAATGTTTGTTTTCTGTGTCCTCTGATCTTTTTTTATCATTTTGTCACTCCTTGTTTAAAAGATGGGTACATTATGATTGATCTTTTTTAATATGTCTTGTAAAGATTCTTAAGGTATTGTTAATTAACAGTGTATACAAATTAAAAAAGAGACTCCGAAGAGTCTCCTTAATTCAATCAATACACAAAAATTTATTTCTCTTTCCGCAATGGTTTCAAAAATAGAAACCATCCGAAAATCACAAGGTTCAGAATCAGTGCCGGTATCAGATCGCCCCAGTGAATCGCCTGTCCCTGAAGCATATTCCTCCGCGTCCTGCCTGTTGTTCACGATATTGTACGAGAGATTGTGGCAGAAAATAATGTATCGGCTGTTCCTTTTTCTTTTTTACCTGTATTATTCTGAATCACAAGCACCAGACGTGCGCCTCCCTGCTCCGGGCCCTTGAACGGATTGAGATTCGCTATAAAATATAGTTTTCCACTATATCTCGTCATTGTGGGGCTGGAAATGATATGTCCGTTCCATGGATTTTTGCTCTGATTAGCAAATTGTTAGCTGCTAATCGCTGTTAGGTTCTGTGTTCGATTTTTTTCAGAAAATGAAAGAAGCCGAAGTCCCCGTCAGGGATTTTCGGCTTCTCGATTACATTCTTGGGCGAATTCGGACCACTCGCTTTCCGATTAGTTGTTCACTTGTTTTGTCATTCCTCAAACTCGATTATATACCCGACTTTTCCGCTTAGCAATTCCGGATAATCCTGTGCCAGATTTCCTGAAGAATCATTCAAATACCATGTTCCCGATACATAGAATAGGTTCATTACATCCTCTGTAATCATTCCTGTCGCTTCTGAACCTGTATCATTATAGCTTGGTTCTCCACTGTACCAGTATGGCATACAGAATGAATCGCTGCTGTTGAGGCATTCGCCCATAAACTCATTTTCTTTGTTTACCCAATAATAATCTGATCCTGTATCATCTCGTCTTCCGCCCAGATAGAAATGTATATTTGTATAATCATTGAGCATATTTGTTATATACTGATATTCTTCAGCTGAACTGATTCTTGCCAAATAACCGCCCTGTTCCTGACTCCGGTATAACGCTTCTTCCCACGAGCAGTCATCAACAACAATCTGATATCTGTGGATTCCGGGATCATCTATCTCAGGTTCCGCGCTGATAATGGTTGTAACACGATAGTATGCCGTACCGGATTCAAACCAGAGATCTCCTCCAACCATAACATTCCTTCCGGCATATTCTTCCATGGAATACAAGCTTGTATCGTCAATATATACTTTATCTACATTTTCAACAAGAACATCTTCTCCCTGAATTTCGTCCCATGCATAGATATTCAGAATCTCCTCCATCTGCAGACACTCACCATACTCATCCACTGTTCCTGCAAGCTCTACATAACTGTCAAGTGAAGCGTTGATATCTACCATTGACATATCAATTTCTTCCTCTGGTTCTTCTTCCTCTTCATCCTCCGGTTCAGCTGTTCCGATTGCGGGACCGGTCGGATCCCCCGGATCAGGATCGCTGTAACCGCCTGTACCGTAGGTACTGTATGAAGGCTCAGAAGAATACATACTAAAATTAGATACAATTACGGCGAATATTACGATACACACTGCCACTGTCACAATCGCCGTAATAATCTCTTTCTTTTCATTTTCCCTTGGTGCCTGATATAGTGGATTATCTTTAAGTGCTACTGTCCTTCCCCCCATTCCAACATTTTGGTTTTTCTCTTTTTTGCGAAATGCCATAATATTCGCCTCCTACTCTGCTGAAATAGTGTTCGCCTGCATGGATGCCTGTATGCGAGCTACGCGGTCCTCACTCGCCGGATGGCTGCTTGCCAGATTGGCAAACAGGCCCTTGGGCTTAGCGGACGGAAGAGTAGACAGCAGCTGGCAAAGCGCATCTCCATATCCAAGTCTGCAGGAAAATTCGTCTGCCTGATACTCGTTTCCCCTGCTGGTTTTCATACAGAGAAGTACGCCTATCTGTGTCCAGATTCTGTTAAACGCACGAATCACTATAACTGTCAGGAACCGTGAAAGTGCACTGACCATACGAACCCAAAATCCACTGTCATTTCTCATAAATAGCGATGAAATAGCAATAATAACATCCATCACAATCGCTGCTATCTGGAACATATAACAAATTCCTGCAATCACTGTATTACCAATCGCTACTACCAGAATCCGATCAGTGTCTTTGTGGGCCAGATGACCGAACTCATGCCCCAATGCCGCTTTAATCTCTGCATCGCTCCAGGTCAGAAGTCCTCTGGTTACACATACTGTTCTTCGTCCTGTCGCAAATGCATTCGGACACTCATCCTCATTAATAAATAACCTTACATCACTTGAAATCGACGGATTCTGTTTCTTTGCCTTGTAATACACTTCTCTGAACAGAGGTTCCAGACGTTCAATCACCGCGGCTTCCTCTATTTTTTTACAGCCATTCTGTCGACGAAGTATATATTCTCCGATCGGTGATACTGCAATAGATATTGATGCTATGTAAAGCAGGAGCGCTGCAGCCATTCCCCATCCAACAGGGAGTGCGCATACCGCAGTAACAAATGCGCCGATCAGAAGAACATTAAGCACGAGATAAATGCACAGAGGTATATTTTCTTTATTCCCCAACCGGATCAGGAAGTCCATAAAATAAAAGCTCTTAATACCTGACGGCTTTTCCGTAGGCAGTTTCGTATAATCATAGTTTATATCATCTACTGCTTCTTTCGTTCTGTTAATATTCTGCTGCGTATTCCGCGGCTGCTCGATATTCTGCTGTGTGTTCCACGGCTGCTCAATATTCTGCTGTATATTCTGTGTCTGTTTCGGAACATAGGCAGCGGTTTCGGACTTCCGCACTATTTTTGTTCCGCAGTTTCCGCAGAACAGATCATCATCGTCAATTTTTTGTCCACAATTCTTACAATACATCTCATTCCCTCTTCTTTCCTATACCTTTTTCCCGTCCTGCGGGTCCCCAGCTGATGGTAATCCCTACAGACTTTGAAGAGCCTCCTCAATCTGTTCCTGATATGCGTCAAATTCATAATAGATCTGCTTCATTTGAGCATATTCTCCAAACAACTTCCGCAGTAATTCTGTCTTGCCGCTGATACTGAGTTCACAGTCTCTGGCAATCTGCTTTTTCTTTCTTTCATTCGATACAAATACATACAGGGAATACAGAGCACCCAGAGCAGCTCCTGCCGCAAACAGCGGATTTAGCGCAACCGCAGCGATAACGGCGGCAATCACAATACCGATCCCCACAAAAGCTCCGGTGTATTTTATCTGCGATATTTTTTCCTGTTTCTGTGCCTCATAGAATGAGGCTATTTTCCCTTCTTCACCAGTCTGATCCTGAAAATCTGCTGTCGTACGGTACTCGCCCAGCGTAATTGGATGAAGGCTGGTATCCATACTGCGATAGTCATCAGCATACTTTTTCACACCTTTTTTCTGGAGCGCTCCGGTAAGCATAAACATATTTTTGCGGGCCTGTACGTTCACATCCTCAGAGGTTCTGCCATACACCCATCCGATCATTTCACGAATCAGGTCGAGCGCCTTTTCGCGGCGTTCCTTCTCCTGCTGGAATATCGCATCTGCACGCTCTACATCTCCCTCACAGCGGATAATAATTTCATTCCGTTCTATCTCATCATAAACTGCTGATTCCTGATCATTCGGTCTTTCAATTTCTTTATCGATAAATTTGCTGAGATATTCATTTTTTTCGATTTCACTGACGTTCGATACATCCAAAATAAACTGCAGAATCTGGATATTATTCTGTGCCATCATAACCATATCTGATATCTTCTGAAAATCATCGCAGCACTTCTGAAGAAGATTAAGCTGTAACGTATATCCCGGACTCAAAGCCAACAGATTACGCTCGATCAGATCAATAATGTCCGCTTCACTGAACCCTTCCGCCTGTGCGCTCACTGCGATAACCTTGTTGATAAAACTGTATATCTCATATTTAGTGTGATCATCAACCTGTTCGTCAATCGTTTTACTTAACAATGAAAACAACATAAGAAATGTCTCTTCATCGCTCCCTTTCAGATCACATTCCTGGTATACTGAAAACCATTTCAGCGCTGCGTTTTCTCTTCTCATCCGGATATTGAACAACATATAAAATATCGAACTGTTTTTCTTATCCAGTCGGATGGCGCGGTCCATAGCTCTGTCCGCAAGTTCCCTGTCATCATTTTTCCACGCCATGATGCTAAGAAGCACACAAGTCAGCCAGTAGTCCGGCGTTTTTAAATGCTGCTTTTCAACAGATTTATAGATAACCTCATCAGATACCATCTGCACATTCAAATTATCCATAATCCCCTGGACAATCTTTCTTACTGTCCGATAGTTTCCAAACTCATAGTATTTTTTGTTATTGCACTCACGGATTTTCTTATTTGCCAGTTCCATCTGCTTGAATCTGACATACAACTGATCTATCTGTCCCTGAACCTCATACGCGTCCAAAATCTTCGCGTGAGCATTGTCGATCGCACGTTTTCCCTCGTCCATCGTTGCAGTCATATAATTTCTGAAATTTACTAATGACTGTGTAGCGTTATCGACACCGTTCTGGATCTCCCAGAGTTCAGCATTCAACTCCTGGTTTATCCGCTCCAGACGGCTTAATTCCGCGCGAAGTTCATTTATATTACTCATAATGATCTCCTCCCTCGTTCTCCTCATAGTAGGAAGCAGCTATGGCGCGTCTGCGTCCCCATTCCCTCAGCTTCAGTACAGCATCAGGATTTGTCCGCGCAAACGGGATGACGCGCCTGAATACCGATTTCATATAAGTCGGTGTCACAGCTTCATCTCCTTCTCTCAGCGCTGTCTCTGCAATCTCTTTTATCACATATTCTATATCCGAATAGGAAAAACCTTCCGACAGATCCACAAGTTCTGCAAGCAGTTCCGTTTCCAGGCAGCAGTGCAGGCACTGTCGTACATACTGGGCTATTACCTCCTGCCGCTCTTCTCTCACAGGAAGATCAACAAAAAACAGTTCCGAAAATCTTCCTTTTCGAAATAATTCCGGCGGCAGAGCAAGAATATCATTTGCCGTAGCTACAAGAAAGACCCTGCTGGATGATTCCTGCAGCCAAAAAAGGAAATGTCCGAGCACTCTTTTTCCCGTATCATTACCGGAATCAGAGACTGACAACGCTTTTTCTATCTCATCGATCCACACGATACATGGGGCTACATTATCAATAAATGACAGCGCCTCCCTCATTTTCCTCTCGCTTTCTCCGACCCATTTATCATAGACGCTTCCGATGTCAAACCGGAATAGAGGAAGTTCCCACTCCTGAGCAATCATTTTTGCTGAGAAGGATTTTCCGCATCCCGGAATTCCTGAGAGAAGAATTCCCTTCGGCGGAGCCATAGAACGATCTCTGAGCAGTTTTTCCTCCATAAAGAATATTTTCTTTTTTTCTTTCAGCCATTTCTTCAGATTTTCCAGCCCTGATACCCTCATGTCCGGATCGATCTTTACCTCTTCGACACAGGGCACGGATGCGTACATCCGGCTTTTCTGCTTTGTCAACCCATAGATGTGCTGCTTTTTCAGACCGCCGTTTGCCACCAGAGTGGAGGAAAGAATATTCTCTATCTGTATTTCAGTAAATCCTCTCAAAAGCGCCGAGGCCCGTGTAATATCACTTTCCTCCCACTCGATCGGAAATCTTCCTCCATACGTTGTGACAAACCTTTCAATCTGGCATCTGCGTTCTTCATCATCCGGATAGTCCAATACCGTCAGCATTCCGAATTGCGCAATCCTTGACCACACAATATCCGGAGTTATGATAATAAGAGTAGACGCGTTCTCCAAAGCAAGATAGAGGATATTAAGTAACTCTTTACTGTACATATTCTCTTCCCCGATTTTTCGTGTATCGCCCAACGCAAATGTCACTCTTCTGTTACGGCGGAATTTTTCTGCCACATATGGCAGGGGATCATTTTCCACATCCTTAACCGCTTTACTTCCGAACTGTGTAACTTGTCTCGCATCCGTGTAATACCCAATCTCTATCCGCTTATCTCTGCTTACTTCACGGAGCATTTTCTCCGCCCGTTCCCTCTCGCAAGTATTAATAATAATCAGGGGTACTCTGGCTTCTATATAATTTTCCAGTTCATTTTTTACTGTAACATAATTTCCCATATTATCTTCCGTACTTTTTCTTAAGTCGCATCACCGAAAATATAACTTCCTCCGCATCTGCCGCCGCTGTCTGCATCGTGATTCTGCCCATCTCACTGATTATATGCTTCCAGAATGCAAGAATCTGAGCCTTCAGGGCACTGTCAAGGTTTTCTACGAATTCCGAATCTAAAAATCTAATCCGCCTGTAAAAAAAACAGTACTCCATATCTTTTTGCATACGTATGCATAGTGTCTGCACAGTATCAAATTCATTTCTTTCCAGTGCTTCATTCAGCGTTCTGTTAAAATTTCTGATATATCTCTTAAGCATCGTATTCACTGTAGCCACGACTCTTTTTTGAAAATTTTCCAATATGAGTCCTCTCTGAGGGATATTTCCCTCTCCTATCCTCTCGATATCTTCTTCGTGAATATAATGACTTTCCATCCATTTCAGTGATTCGAGCCATTCCTGATATGTAGACGGCGCTTTTAACTCCCCCATTATTTCAAGAAGCTGTACGGCGGTTCCAGACTCCATGACGGCAGCTTCTTGTTCATTTCTTTGAGTCTTTCATTGGATACATCAACTTTTTGCCCAGGCGCGGTGAAATTTGACTGTATACGCTGCTCCATCATTGCCTCAAAGTCCATTGTTTCCTGCGAGTTCTTATTTGTGTTTTCGTTTGTCATTTTCTTTTCCTCCTCTGTATCTCATACTCTTAAATAAACTCAGCTGCTGAAAGTACTTCGTCTTTTTTCTCTACATTTTCCTCAAAGTACTGCCTGAAATCAGCTATTTCCGCCATAGTCTGACTTAAAGCCGCCAATGCGCTGTTCACTCTCTTCGGGTAATCTTTCACCGCCTTAACACAGCGGAAAATCAGAATTGCCGCTGCTGCCACAGTAACCACCAGCGCATAGAGAGTTACAAAAGCAAGACCGGCGGATAAAACCAGCGCAATCAGAGCAGCAATATTGATCGTATTGACAAACATATTCTGGAATTTGTTTGTCTCATAATATTTCTTCATATTCTCTGTCAGTTCTTCCTGGTCATTCCCATTGCTGACCCCGCTCCAGGTATCGATATTCAGCGAATACTCAATCGGAAATTCCTGCTGCACTTTCATCGTCCATTTTTCTAAGGCACTCTGGAACCATGTCTTTGTATTCTGAAAACCGAATTTTCTGACCGTAACATCTGTAGTGTCGCTGTCGTCATAGATAGCCCATTTTATCATCTGCTTTCCGATATTAAAATGTTCATTCTGAAGAGCCATCTCAGCTTCATACTGTGCCTCCGCTTTTTCTACTTCCCCTTCATTACGAACGATTAAATTAAAATACTCCTGCTGATTTCTTAAGTCCTTTTCCTCCGCATCGTAATTTGAAATCAGATCAATCAATACCGCATCCACTCTTTCCGCGTAATTGTCATCATTCTGTTCTCCCGCTTCCACTTCAAGACCGCCCAGGACTTGGAGAAGCACCTGATATTTCGACACATCATTATAGGATTTCATAAGTTCCTGTGAATTGCTGCAGAATTGTTTGATCCCCTCATAATTAAATGTTACCTGCGGATTTATATTAGCAATATACTGTTCATACGCATTGACAAGTTCCTCGCAAATCTCAGCATCCTCATTGATAATGGAGATCCATTGATCTATCACATCAATAACTTCATATTCAAGCTCTTTGTCCTTCCCGAAAATACCGTTTAAAAATGCCTGAAGCATAACCGCGGTTTCCTGCTGCAGCATTGTAGGATCCAACGTCTTAAAATACTCATAGAACCATTTTTTGGCAGCTTCCATCCTGTTAAACCGGAGATTTAACAGGCAGAAGAATAATGTGGTTTTAATAGCGTCTTTTCTTCCGCTCTCCGCTAAAGCATTCTTAGCGACGTCCGGATAATCATTTACCCATGCTGTTATAGCAATCAGCGCATAGGACAGCCAGTATCTGGAACTTGTCAGCCACAGTTCTTCTGAAAGTTCCTGGATTGTACTGTTTCTCACAAGGTTAATGTCAAAATCACGTACAACGCCCATTACAGTTCGGCGTATTGTCTCATAATTACTGAACTGTTCTTTTATAATCTGATCAATACGAATAATATTTTCATGAGCAAGCTGTTTCTGTTCGCCATGCTCCATTTCCTCACGGAATTCCAGTATCTTGTCATAAATCCTGCTTGCGGCCTGGTCCACGCTGACACTGGACTGGTGGATTTCTTTTACGTGCACATCTACATTTGACTCAAAATTATTAATCGTATTATTTAAATTATTAATAGCTCCTGTTACATTAGACATCTCATTCTACCCCCTATTCCATCTCATTTCCAAACCGGGAAAGCGCATCTTCCAGATCGCTGAATCTGTTATCCTCCTGATGCAGCACATTTCTCCACTCTCTCAGTTCTTCCAGACAATGTTCTATCTTCTGTACTGCAAGTCTCTTTTTCTCCTTCAGCAGGCCGCCGAGATCAACGATTCGCCGCCACAGAAGGAACGCTCCTACAATAACCAGAAGAATCCCAATCGTCAGGGCAATCTTTGAAAAATGTACCGCCATGATTCCCAGTGTCAAAATGCCGCATGCACAGAGCAGTATATAAAGAAGTATAAACTTGTCCGAAAGCATATTTTTCCATCTGTTTTTTTCAAAATATGTTTCTATGCTCTTCTTTGCCTTGCTGAATTCATCTTCGGTACAGGTAACTTTGCATCCGTCCACCTCAAAGTCATAAGACTCTTTCTCTTTTTCCCTGTAATCTTTTGCAAATTTTTCGTATCCTTTTAAGATCCAGTCTTTCATAAATGAAATAGAGAACTTCTGTATGATCCCGGGCGTAAGATTGGTATCTTCAGAAAAAGCCCACTCAGCAAGAAGATCGCCGAAAGTCATTTTCTTATCACTGCCGAATTCCTGCTCATATTTCTCCTGAGCTTTCGTAACATCTCCCTGAGCACTCAGAACCGCATCATTGTATCTGATCTTTTTAACAACTTCCAATTCAGCATCGTCATAACTGTTGACCAGCGCGTATAATACATTCTCTATTCTCTGCGCAATATCCTCGCTGGTTTCATCTCCCGTATCAAGCAGTTTTCCATAACGTTCTGCAATTACTGAGTTTTTCTCAGCATCTGTCAGCATATTTTCCATTTCCTGATAAGAAGTACAGTATCTTTTGAGATAGGAAAATCCCTGCTTTGTCTGATGTAAATATGTGCGCGCAAACTCATACGCTTTGTCACTGAATTTCTTGCCGAAATCAACTGTTGTTGCTTCTGTCTTTGCCAGCATACCTTTTAAATTTGCCGCGATTACAGCCTGAAATTCCTCGCTCTGCCCGAATGCCCCGGAAAGATATGAAAGAAGAAGATACTTCCACTCCTCTCCCAAATCCGAAGGATTAACTCTCTCCATATAGTATGTAAACCACTTTTGAGCCGGCTCAATCCTTCCGAAACGAAGGTTGATCAGCATGAAAAACAACGCCGCTTTCGTCGGACTCATAAACAAAGCTTTTCCGACAGCTCTCTTCGCCGCTTCCTCTTCATTACTTGCCCACAGCATAACTGCCGCGGAAGCATAAGCCAGCCAGTAATCCGTATTCTGCAGATATTCTTTTTCTACTACTTTCCGCATATTGTCAGCAGTTACAAACTGAGTATCAAGACCGATCACATAGCCTAAAGTAATTCTCCGAAGCTGATGGAAATTCGAAAAACGCGTATAATATTCATCCGTATACTGTGACAGATTCTTTGATGCGGTTGACAATGTCTTAAAAGTGAAATACTGTCTTGTAAGCTCTTCAATTGCCTCGCTGATCTTCTGTGTGTCTGTTGCATTTGCAGATATCTCCGAAGCCGTATTTTTCACTCTGTTCTCTACATTTCCATGCAGCGTCCGCACATTTTTCTCCAAAATATATACGTCGCTTACGGCAGATTCTATTTCTGCGATCAGGCGGTTGTTTTCCGCGATCAGCGCATTAATCTGATTTATAAGCCGTTCTATTTCCCGTTGTTCCTGTTCGTATTCTTCCTGTGTCATTTTACTTCACCCCTCCTCTTTCTTTGTTTTTATCTAAAATAAAAACGAGAATACTTTATTATCTTCACACAGTTTTCTTGACAGCATTCCCAATGCATCTTTGTTATCGACAGCATACTTTTTAAATTTCATATCTGTCTGGTCTGCCCGGATTACCGGATTCAGCCTTGCTCCCGCATCTTTCATCATATTGACAATATCAATTGCCGTAGGTTCCGAATCCCCTGTTGCAAGAACATAGCCCTGAATCAGACTGCAGGTTATTGTATGCCCCAAATGATTAATCTGACATCCTGAAGTTCCCAGCGGTACGCTGCACTGTGATGAAAAGGCTCGTAAATTCTGTACTTTCGTTCCATCATCCTTTCCAAACAGCACATAATTCGTAATTGCTGCCGGGCTGATTCGCCCGGCCGGGCTGTAAAGCGCTTTTATTATCTGGGAATGATAACAATGATCTCTTGCTTTCTCCAGATAAGTGCTGAGCGCGTCATTTCTGAATCTTCCGCCATTATTTGTCATTCTCTGGATATATTCTATCGTCTCCTGCAGATTTTCTTCTGAAGTATTACATGCCATCTCTATGACCGTTTCCGGATCTCCCTGAAGTCCCAAGTCCGTCAGGAATGTAATAATCTCTTCCCTGACAGATGGGTCATCCGGAGATTTTTTCATATAGTCCGACAAAAGTTCCCTGTAAAAACTCAGGTTCAGATCAAGCCCGAATAACATTCTTATAATCTCCGGTTTTCTTTCCCCATCTGCCGAACATTTTAATACATAATCTGTCACAGTATTAGTTGAAAGAGTCTTTACTGATGACAACAATTCCTGTATTACTTGAATACGGACGTCAACGGCATCGCTATTTTCGGTCAGGTACCTGCCAATCACGTTATCATAGGTCTTGTCATTGACATTCCACTTCTTAATCATTTGAAGAAAGCTTACTTTTTCATCCCCTTTAAGATCTTTACGCGTTAACATCGTATCAATATCTGCAGGAGAAAATACAATAAACATCCCTTTCTCTGCCATTGTCCCCAATTCCTCAGATGCACTCCTGAAGGTGTGTCCTGCCATAATATGATGGATCAGAAGATATAATTCTGTATCGTTTGGTTTCGAATCACAAAATCTCCCGATTACTTTCTTCAGCAGCTCTGTGTTCTCGTCAAGATATGCCAGAAGATACTGGATCACATATTCTATAGATGCTGACGCACCCTTTTTCCCAGCCTCATCATATGTGCATACTTTTGTCTGGATACTGTCTCCAGATGTCTGCAGATATTGCTCTATTTCATATCTGTCGTCAGGAACCAGTCCCGCATTTCCTATAATCCTGCAAATATGTTCCCGTTTTTTTTCACCATCTTCATATTTGTTGATTACAAGGAAAAATGCTTTCTTACAGTCAATATTATCGATATTTGCGAGGACGGTGTCCGCCATCTCTATTTTGCCGCTATTCATTGCGTAATTCAGCAGGCTTTCATTTAATGTCTGTGAATAAACTGCTGATGCATCCAGCAGATTTTCGGCAAAATCTCTGTGTACGGTGTCTCCCAGCGAATCAAACACAAGCACCAGGACTGCAAAAGCATCTCCATTTTCTTCAAAAGCCTCGTACAAAGCCTCCTCTTCTGTGGAAATAGCTTCATCACGTTCCTTTAGTTCATCATATCCCCGCTTCAGTTGTCCGATCAGACTTTTTGAAGCTCCAGGAGCACACGCTCCTGGAGTTGTCAGGGTAAACATTTTAAAACAAAGCCGGGCAATAAGCGTACCTATATAAGATGAATCGATCTTTTCACATTCCGAGAGATTCTTTTCCGCGCTGTCAAGTCTCCCATACGCAATATCCACAAGTGTCTGTTTCACAACGTTTTTTATTGTATAGAGACCGTCATATTCTTCTTCCCGACGCATCTCATTACCACAATACTGACAGATCCATACTTTTTTTTCTTTATTATATTCCAGCGAACCTGCGCAGCAATTACATTTCAGACTCTTATAATTTGACGCCATTCCTGTTTCTTCCCCACTCTTTCATTCCTTACTTACTTTGTAGCTTTTAATAGATTGTTCCTCTGAAGGAATAAAACTTCTATTTCTCCGCATTTTTTAGCAGCATCCGCGTTCTGTCCGTTTTCACAACAGATTCTCAACTCATTCAGAGCCTGCATAATACGTCCCTCTATATCTGTTACAGCATCATTTGACATGGGATCCGAATACCGGATTGTCTCGCTGAGCTTGCGCAGTTTCTCTTTTAATGCCGGATCCTGAGCCTGAGCTTTTAATGTTTCCACATCGGCCTGCATTGATCTGATTGCGACTACGCTCACTTTAATATTGTCATTTACATCCTGAACTGTATCTCTTGCCATAAGAGCAATAACCGCAATAACCAGATATACCGCAAGAACAATGACCTGAAGTGCTATTGCCAGCTTGACCGGTGCATTCTGAAATATCATAAATACCGCTGATATAAATACTGCGGCAAAAAAGTAGAATAATGAGATCGATACCAATGGTATTCCAAAAAATACCGCTTCTACCTCAAGCGCTTTTACAGCAAGAAACATACTCACAATCTGTATAACAAATGCCGCGCACATAAAGCCATAGCTGATCCAGAATACATTGTTTTTCTCATTAAACACAAAAAATACAAGCATATTCATTACCGCAAATACTACAACATATATAATAGAAAATAATATCAGCGTTTTCTTATCTGTCATTCTCCTCATTTTTCATTCCTCCTGTTGTCAGTTGTATTTTACCGATCTTGATATAACCTCAACTCAGCTTTGTTCCACATTCCGGACAGAACTTCATTCCCGGTTTAATCTCATTTCCACAGTTCGGACATATATTACTTGAAAGCTTGTTTCCACATTCTGAACAGAATTTAGCACCCGGTGCTACCTCTGCGCCACATTCCGGACAATATTTCTTCTTTGCTTCTGCTTGTTCTGAAGCATTCTCTTCCTGGCTCTCTTTTACCTTCGCTGTCTCTGCATCCTGTCCGGCTGTACTGTCTGCCTGCTGCGGATTATGTAAAAACTCAGTAACATCAAGTCCTTTACCTGCCGTTTTTCCCTCTGCGTTGCTTCCCATCGGAGGCTTTACTTCGGCTGAATTCTTCGGAGGCTTTGTCAGGCCTGCAAACATCTCTGGATTGAGGGCATTTCTTGCCACTTCGGAAATTGTATTTCCCATGACAATTCCTCCCATAGCGCCTCCCATTACACCGCCTACAGCACCCATACTGCCCTCATTCGCGGCAAATTTCTCAGCAATCATCATCTGACGTTCTTCCTGCCAGGTATATCCCTGGATCAAGCGGCTGGTACGAAGTTTTTTGGCCTGCGAAATTTCCGCGTAATCCTGATCCGGAACTTCAATTGCTTCTATATTGAAGAACTCAATTTTAACACCGTACTCTGCAAAAATTTCATCCAATCTTTCTTTAACAACATCACTGATTTCAAGAAGATGAGAACTGATCATAAAATAGCTGAGCTGCCCGTCAATCATAATCTTTGAAATACAGTCTTTCACGTGTGATGAAATAATTCCTCTGAATTTTCCTACCAGAGAATTTGTTGCTGCCTGTCCTCTTCCTCCAGTCTGGCTCTCAGCATAGAACGATTTCTGGAATCCAACCATTTTCAGCATAAATTTTCTTGAATCATCTACTGACACAGACATACTTCCGTGCAGCATAACATGCATAAAAATATCATAAAGCGGGTCTTCCAGCGGTATTGCGCTCTGCGTTCCCCACTTCATATCCATCTGATGAACTTTATTTATAAAGAAAACTTTACATGGGAAGGCGCTTACTCCGCCTGTAGGAATCTCTATAATACTTCTTAAAATCGGAATATTAGAGGTACTCAAGGTTCTTCTGCCCGGGCCGAACAGATCAGCGGCATTACCGTTGATCACAAGCAGTGCCTCATGTGTCTCGTCAACGATCAGCTGTGATGTGGTATTAAAATCCTCCGCAGGATGTTTCCATACAAGCTGATTTGGATCTCCCTCAAATTTAATTACTTCAGAAATAGCCATATTCTCTCATTCCTTTCTTTTTTATCTTCATCAGATGATGCCGGGAAGCATCATCATATTATTTTCTCAGCTTAGAGGGCTTCGCTCTTGCAAGTTTCTCTACTCTCTCAGTTCTGAATCCACGAGTAAACTGTTGGGGTACTATATGATCCTCCTTTGGGACATACGTCTGTCCTGTCTCAGAGACTTCAATTAAATTGTCCTCAACGTTCTGAATAATGCTTTGCTCGTCCGGTATTATTTCTTCATGAATTGATTCCATTTGAGCAAGCTTCTTATCTATTTCTTCGCGATAAACTCTATCTTCTTCCTGACGCCGTCTTTCTTCCTCTTCTCTTCTTCTCGCGGCCTCCTCTTCTTCCTGACGCCGTCTCTCTTCCTCTTCTCTTCTTCTCGCGGCCTCCTCTTCTTCCTGACGCCGTTGACGCCGTCTCTCTTCCTCTTCTCTTCTTCTCGTGGCTTCCTCTTCTTCTCGTCGCTGTCTTTCTTCCTCTTCTCTTCTTGCGGCTTCCTCTTCTTCTCGCCGCCTCTCTTCCTCTTCTCTTCTTCTCGCGGCTTCCTCTTCTTCCTGACGCCGTCTTTCTTCCTCTTCTCTTCTTGCGGCTTCCTCTTCTTCCTGACGCCGCCTCTCTTCCTCTTCTCTTCTTGCGGCCTCCTCTTCTTCCTGACGCCGTCTCTCTTCCTCTTCTCTTCTTGCGGCTTCCTCTTCTTCCTGACGCCGTCTCTCTTCCTCTTCTCTTCTTCTTGCGGCCTCCTCTTCTTCCTGACGCCGTCTTTCTTCCTCTTCTTCCTGACGCCGTCTTTCTTCCTCTTCTCTTCTTGCGGCTTCCTCTTCTTCTCGCCGTTGCCTTTCTTCCTCTTCTCTTCTTGCGGCTTTCTCTTCTTCCTGACGCCGCCTCTTCTTCCTCTTCTCTTCTTGCGGCTTTCTCTTCTTCCTGACGCCGCCTCTCTTCCTCTTCTCTTCTTCTCGCAGCTTCCTCTTCTCTCTTTTTTACAATTTCTAATTCTTTATAATCAACTTCTCTGCTTATACTCTTTCTTTTCTTTTGCAAAGGATTTAACTTTGGATGTAATATTGATTCGCACGGATTTTTTCCGTTTAGAAGAAATGGATTAACTATATCGTTTTCCACATTCGACATCTTAATGGAAATATCCGAAGTTTTTTTTCTATCAGACTGACCATGATTTTCTTCTTCTGGAATAGATTCTTCGGATGAAAGATCTGACAGTATCACTCTGGAACCGCATTTTGAACAGAATTTGGCTCCTGGCTTCAATGATTTTCCACAAACACTGCATCTTTGTTCGTCATCTTTTCTAAATGAAGCATTTTGTTCTTCTATTTCCACTTTTGTTCCACATTTTACACAAAATTTTGCTCCATTCTTCAGTTCTTGTCCACAAACTTTACATTTCATTTGTGCATTCTCCAATCTTAATATTTTACTCCAGATATTTACAATTATACAATATTTAGTATATTTTTCAAATAAAAATACAATTTTACCATCATATTTTTGATTTTCATATTATATCATTGCTAATTAAATATTTTTTTTCATATGCAATGCAGTAAAATCTTTCAATGAATGCTTTTATTTTGGATGATAGTGTCCAGAACAGCAATGGTGAAGCGAATACAATCAAATTCGATTTTTTTATTTTGGGTACAAGATCATTAAAATCGTCTTTCTGTACACAAGCTTTGCCATAGCGACAGGCATTACATCCTATGCAGCCATTTACCTCCATCTTGTTAAGCGATATCACTGATATAACATATGATTTAAAAAATGTTGTCTGCTTTCCTCATATACATAGTTTTCCGCCCTGCCCCGGTTCGTATAATGGTGCCCTCTTCAACCAGCCTTTTCAGTGCCGATTCTACGGAAGAACTTCCAAGACTTGGACAGGCAATTAGGGCATCCTGTTTTGAGAATTTACCAAGGGTATTCTCTGTATATGTCTTTACAATATCATACGCAGTACTTTTTCTTCCTGTTTTTGCTGCGATTGTTATTCTTGATTCAAATTCTCTGTAGCATGACAGGATGATGCCTAACATATATCTGATAAACGGTTTCGGATCATTTTCTCCCTCGTACCAGTTTTGATCGGCCTGCTGCAAAACTTCATAATATGTTTCTTTTGTATCTGCAATAGCTTTTTCAATACTAATATACTGTCCAACCTTATATCCGCATCGATATAAAAGCAGTAAGGTCAGCAATCTGCTCATTCGGCCATTTCCATCATTAAATGGATGAATACACAAAAAATCTAAAATAAAGGTTGGTATGATAATAAGCGGATCCACAATCCCTTCAAGAATAGCGTTATTGTATTCAGCACAAAGACATTCTACTGCATCCGGCGTCTCATATGGCTCTAATGGTTTAAACAAAACAACCTTCTCACCGTTCTCAAGCACCATGTCAATTTCATTCGGTGTGGTCTTATATTTACCTGCATGAGAAAATGCCGTATGTTTTAACATTTCGCCATGGAGCTGCAAAATATAATTACTTTGAACCGGAATCGCTTCATAGTTTTCATGCACGATATTGAGCGCATTGCGATAACCCAAAATTTCTTCTTCGTTTCTGTTTCTGGGTGTTGTTTTATTCTCCACCAGCTGCCTTAATCTTGCATCTGTGGTAACGATTCCTTCAATCCGATTCGAACTCTCCGTACTCTGGATTTTTGCAATTTCAATCAGACGATTCAGTTCTACCGGCCTTTGTCTCAAATACAGTTCTTGCTTTCCTTTATACTCGTGAATTTGTGCAACATATGCTAAAATCTCATTATCCCAGGTTCGTTCCCTGAACTTTGAATAATCAAATCTTTTCATTTAATATTCCTTTCTCCCAGTTTCCATTACTTTCTCCCAATATTACTATCTTTTTGTGAGAAAAGCAAGCGATACGGGGCATTAACCGATGCCTGACCGAATACACTTTCATACACAATTTTCGCTCTCCAAACTTGAAATCACAGGTTGTGATTTCAAGTTTTCATATTCCTCCCTCGTCAGTTAGAAGCGGAATTGCTCTGGAAATCTTGTTATATGAAAGCAACCTGTCAGGTTTTCCACTCGATGAGTAGAAAAAACTGTATTTATTTCGATTTATTTTGATTGAACTCGTAACGTCCACTTTTTTGATTAGCAGGATTTTTTGCGGAAATTTTGCTCCGATTAGCAGGAAGCCGTTTTTCATTAGCAAAAATCCTCTCGTTTCTGCTAATTATTAGCAGCTAATGGAATTGTACAGTTCAGAGTCCGATTAGCAAATTGTGAACTGCTAATCGCCGTTAGGTTCTGTGTTCGGATTTT
>CAJFGR010000014.1 GCA_904377845.1 uncultured Ruminococcus sp.
ATGCCATGGTCGAAAGAACTTCCAGCTGAATGTTACAGTAAGCGCCGCCAATGAACAGCGGCGCATGATTTATGCGGGGCGGAGGATTTGACGTTTACACCCGCCGTGCCTGTATGAGCGGATATTTGACGGGCAACGGACAGTGAACGGCTTTGTTGTGAACTGAGCAAATGATTGACAGTTTGCTCAAAAGGGCGCATACTAAATAAAAATGGTTGTGAAATGAAAAGAGGTACAGTGTAGTGAAGGAGAAGGGTGAAAAGAGTAAGAAAATGACCATTAACGATGTAGCGGAACAGCTGGGGGTCTCAATCAGTACAGTTTCGCGGGCGATCTCCGGAAAGGGGCGTATCGGGAGCGAGACGCGCAGGAAAGTGCTGGAGTTTATAGAAGAACACGACTATCATCCCAACAGCAGCGCAAAGAGCCTTGCGCAGGCAAAGACCGAAAATATTGCTCTCCTTATTCCGGAGGTGAAAACCCTGGTGGCACAGCCTTTCTTCTATATGTGTATGTGCGGTGTAAACGAGGTGGCGCAGGCCCGGGGATACGATATGTTCGTAGTCACCACAAACGGAGTGGATACGACAAGACTGAAACGTCTTCTGGATAACGACAAGGTGGATGGTGTCATCCTTGGTAATACTCATATGGATGATGTGTTTGCAAAGTTTTTAAAATCCCGGGGGTGTCCTTTTGTGGCGATCGGTTCCATGGATGACGACACTGCCGTGCAGGTGGATCATGACAATATGGGGGCGTGCCGCGACCTGACGGCGATTCTCCTGTCGCGCAAAATGCGGAGAATCGCATATATGGGCCAGGCGGGGAATCTGATTGTGAATGAAGAGCGGTACAGAGGTTATCTTCAGGCTCATCGGGATATCGGGGTCGACGTAGATCCGGACCTGGTGTACAGGGATAATATGACAGAGACGATCGTGCGCAAAAATACAGATGAGCTTGTGCGCAGAAGAGTGGACTGTATTCTCTGTCAGGATGATGCCATATGCAACATTGTGCTGCAGGAGCTCTACAGTCAGAACATCAGAATTCCGGAGGAAATGCGTGTGGCGTCCTGCCATAACAGTAAGACGCTGGACAGCTATCCGGTCACGGTTACTTCTCTGAAGTTTGACAATACGGAGATCGGGCGCGTTGCCTGTGACGTGCTGATTGATATGCTTGAGGGGAAAGAAGTGCAGAGCAGGACACTGCTTGACTATGAAGTGGTATTGAAAGAATCAACAAAATAATATGGCGTTACGGCTTTGCGAATGGCGCGGGCCGGACAGATACGGTAAAACCGGGAGATACAGTAGATAGTGGCTGCAAATGCGCAAATTGCGCAAATACAGCCGCTATTTTTATGCATATTTTCCAAAAAAAATTTTTATGAATAGTAATTATGTATATTGTACAAATCTGTAAGTGGTGCTATAATCCTTAGCCAAGCAAGCGATTGCGCACAATGAATTGCGCAGGAGCGTAAATTAGCATTCCGACAGAGAATCGGAAAAGGAGGTTTTTTTATGTCCTATTCTGTTCTGCGGGATTCAGTTCATCCGGCGGAATTCCAGCGGTGTGGTGCCGACTGCTTTTTTAAATACAGCGATGAAGTGGCTGGAATCAGTAAAGCCGGTATGCCTGGCGATGTCCTGTATCCCCAGGCGGGGACTGGTGATCAGGAGTTCTTTTGCCTTGCTCAGTCGGAACGAGGTCAGGTATTCATAGGCTGAACAGTTGAGGTACCGTCGGAAGAGACGGGTCAGATACTGAGGGGTTATAAATACCTGTCTGCTTAAATCGGCAATGGTCAGCGGCAGGGAATAGTCTCTTTCAATTTCTTTTATTACAGGAAGTACATAATTCTGGTAAAGGGGTTCGTCAGCCGGGCTGTTTGTATGCGTGGTATCCGCGATGCTTACCAGAACGGCATAGCAGTTGACAGAGATCTGCTTCCCGTCAAGCGGTCGGACGCTGTACAGTGCTAAGCAGTCATCGATCAGGCGGGCGATCTGCGCGCCCTGCCCGGCGCTTACGGGAATGACCTGACGGTTTCCCATGATCTGGGGAATGCTTCGCTCGGCCGTTCCGGTAAAAGTAGCAAATTTTACACGCCAGACATCCCCGGATTTATCATAGGAATGGCGGATAAACGGGGCGATCAGAATCCCTTCATCCTTCCTCAGGATATATGTGCCGGCAGCTGTCTCTACCTTTCCGTATCCCTGCTCTGTCTGCAGATAATGATAGAACGGATAGCCTGACGGGCGTGTGACACGATCCTGATCCCAGCTGCTTCCGATAGATTCATATGTAAAAGGATCTGTTACGGGGGAACTGCGGAATACGACGTTCATAAAGACCTCCTGTGCAAGAGTGTTTCGAAATATTATATTTTTAGTTTAGCATATCATACACCTGAACGTCCAGAGACTCTATAATAAAGGTATATAACGAGAACATTTTTGCCGGATGCAGCTGTTATTTTGAGAAGGAGGATACGGAATATGAGAATTTTTGATTATGCTAAAGTGAAAGATCCCCGGTATTTCAGGGACGGCAGATTGGACGCCCACTCTGATCACATATACTATGCGTCAGAGTCTGATCTGATCACAGGGGTGTCGGAGTACAGAGAAAGCCTGAACGGAGTATGGAAATTCCACTATGCAAAGAATTACAGATTGGCTGTGCAGGGCTTTGAAAAACCGGATTACTCCTGCTCTGACTGGGATGATATCCGCGTGCCGGCACACATACAGATGGAAGGGTATGATGCTCCTCATTATGTAAATGTACAGTATCCGTGGGAAGGACGCGAGGATATACGTCCGGGCGGGATTCCGGAGCATTTTAATCCGACGGCAAGTTATGTGAAATATTTTACGGTTCCGGAGAGAATGCGGGGCAGACGTATTTTTATCTCTTTTCAGGGAGCAGAGAGCGGCATCGCGGTCTGGCTCAACGGAGCGTTTGCCGGATACAGTGAAGATACATTTACTCCTTCGGAATTTGAACTGACGGATCTTATAAAAGACGGGGAGAATAAGCTGGCGGTTCAGGTGTTCAAGTGGACGTCCGGGAGCTGGTGCGAGGATCAGGACTTTTACCGTTTCTCCGGCATCTACAGGGATGTCTATCTTTATACCGTGCCAGATGTACATATCCGCGATCTCAGAGTACGCGCCATTCCGGACGAGACGCTGTCAAAAGGGAAATTAGAGATCCGGACAGAGACGTGGGGAACGGGAAAGGCCCGCATCCGTCTTGCTTATAAGGACATGGTGTGTCTGGAGGATGAGAAAGAGCTGGCAGGAGAGAATACATGGCTGTGGGAGATTGACAGACCAAAGCTCTGGAGTGCGGAAGAACCGGAACTGTATGATCTGACAATTGAGGTATATGATGCGGACGGCAGCCTGTGTGAAGTCATACCCCAAAAGGCCGGATTCCGCAGATTCGAGATGAAAGACCATATTATGACTCTGAACGGAAAGAGGATTGTCTTTAAAGGCGTAAACCGTCATGAGTTCAGCTCTGTGGGAGGCAGATGTGTCTCGGAGGAGGAACTGCGCAAAGATCTGACCGTGATGAAACAGAATAATATCAATGCCATACGCACCTGTCATTATCCGAATTCATCGCTGATCTACAGACTGTGCGATGAATTCGGTCTGTATATGATTGACGAGACGAATCTTGAGTCCCACGGGTCATGGGATACGGCTTATGTAACAGGCGATTTCGATTATATTGTGCCGAACAATAAACCGGAATGGCTGGATATGGTGCTGGACCGCGCAAATTCCATGTATCAGAGAGACAAGAACCATCCCTCCATTCTGATCTGGTCCTGTGGAAATGAATCCTACGGCGGCAAAGATATCTATGAAATGTCTCAGTTTTTCCGCAGGGAGGATCCTACCCGTCTGGTGCATTATGAGGGAGTATTCAATGACCGCAGCTATAATGACACGAGCGATATGGAAAGTCAGATGTATCCTTCGGTGGAGTCGATAAAAGAGTTTCTGACAAAGGATCGGAGCAAGCCGTTTATCTGCTGCGAATATACCCACGCTATGGGAAACTCCTGCGGCGCAATGCACAAATATACTGATCTGACGGATACGGAGCCTCTTTATCAGGGCGGATTCATCTGGGATTATATCGATCAGACCATTACGAAAAAGGATCGGTACGGCAATGAGTTTCAGGCGTATGGCGGCGACTTTGACGAGCGGCCGACAGACTATAATTTCAGCGCCAACGGTATCGTGTACGGCGGAGACAGAGAGCCTTCCCCGAAGATGCAGGAAGTAAAATTCAACTATCAGAATATTACCGCCGAAGTATCTGAAAAACAGGTGAAAGTGATTAACAAAAATCTTTTTGTGAATACGGACACGTTTGACTGTATTGTAACAGTGGCGCGAAACGGCGTGCAGATCAGGCGGGAAAAACTGGAAACAAATGTAGAGCCGCTTTGTGAAAAGATATACGATCTTCCGGTGCATCCGGAAACTGCGCCGGGAGAATATACGGTTACGGTTTCTTTCCGACTGAAAAATGAGACAGTCTGGGCGGCAGCAGGACATGAAGTGGCATTCGGACAGTACGTGTATATGGTAAAAGCAGAGAAGAGACAGAGCGCCGGGCAAGTTACCGTGATACGGGGCAAGCATAACATCGGTGTAAAAGGTGAGAATTTTGATGTACTGTTCTCTGTGCTGGACGGAGGTCTTGTGTCCTACCGGTATGCAGGAAAAGAGATGATAAAAGAGATACCGAAGCCTAATTTCTGGAGAGCGCCTGTGGAAAATGATCAGGGAAATCAGATGCCGAAGCGTTATGCACAGTGGAAGATCGCGAGTATGTATGTATCTCATAAAGATTTTCGGGAGGATTCCTTCTGCGCGGTTCTGGAGCCGGAGGTGGAAGAGCGCGTCAGTGAAGCGGGAGTCCGCTCTGTGAAAGTAACCTATACATATCTTATGCCCACGACGCCGGTGAGTGAGTGTACGCTTGCATATGAAGTGACAGGCGAAGGGAGAGTGAGGACAACCCTGTCTTATGATCCCGTGAAACAGCTGGGGGATATGCCGGAATTCGGCGTTATCTTTAAGCTTGACGCCGATTATGATCGTGTGCAGTGGTACGGACTTGGTCCATCGGAGACTTACGCCGACAGAAAGAGGGGCGCAAAGCTCGGCATTTATAAGAATCTTGTGAAAGACAATATGGCGAAGTATATCGTGCCTCAGGAGTGCGGAGCGAAAGAGGAGGTGCGGTATGCCTCGGTAACGGACAGGAGAGGAAGAGGAATGCTCTTCGAGATGGATGAACAGAGCGGACCGATGATGTTTTCAGCTCTGCCGTACACACCCCACGAGCTGGAAAATGCAAAACATCCGTATGAACTGCCGCAGGTGCACTATACCGTGATCCGCGCGGCGCTCGGCCAGATGGGAATTGCAGGGGATGACAGCTGGGGCTCGCGTACGCATCCGGAGTATCTGCTGGACGTGGGTAAGAAGATGACATTTACATTCAGTTTCAGAGGTATTTAGGAGACTGCAGAAAAAGTATAACAGAAAAAGGAGATTGACGCTCCGTCCGAAGAGTTTGAAAATCAGTTTGCATATAACGGTACAGAGTATCCGGCGCGGCGGATGTGCGAGATTAATCACGCGAAAGAAGGCGCAGAGGTGATTTCTTCCTACGAGCGGGATTTCTACGAAGGCTGCCCGGTGGTAACGCGTAATGCGTTCGGAAAAGGCGAGGCCTATTATCTGGCGGCCGAGTCTGATCTTGCATTCCTGCGGGCGTTTTACGGAGATGTATTTAGGAGAGTTGGACTGAAAAACGCTCTGGATACAGAACTGCCTTATGGCGTGACGGTGACGGAGCGGACCGGCACTTATCCGGCTCCGGCATATGGAGACGCAGAGAGCGGTGCGGTTTATGAAGGAAAACTGGAACTGGGAGCGTTTCAGTGCGCGGTGCTTGAGAGACAGGCTAATTGACAGAGTGAGAATATGATAATAGAATGACAGTAAAAACCGATCATCCAGAAAAAGATGATTGGTTTTTATGTTTATTTTTACATTTTAAAGTTCTGAAAAATGTAAAAATAAACACTAATATTGACATTTGCAGCAACACATACTAAAATATGATCAGGAGGTACACGAAAAATGCGCCGGAAAATCATGGAAAATCTGAAGAAATGGAGTCTTGAGGTAAAGAACCGGATGCCCCTGCTTCTCTATGGGGCGCGTCAGGTTGGAAAGACATATGCGATGCAGGAACTTGGGTCGAACGAGTTTAAAAATACGATATATGTTAATTTCGAAGCTGACAGGACAATCGGCAGTTTTTTTGAGTCTAATATTCATCCGGATCCGGTGATCAGGGTTCTGGAGAAATATTTCCATACAACAGCAATACCTGATGAAACGCTGATCATTTTCGATGAGATTCAGATGTGTGAGAGAGCTCTGACATCGCTGAAATATTTTGCGGAAGAAGCTCCAGAATATCATGTGATCGCGGCGGGCAGCCTTCTTGGTGTAGCGGTGAACAGGGAGCTGCAATCATTTCCGGTAGGAAAGGTAAGAATGCTTACGATGTATCCGATGGATTTTGAGGAGTATTTGTGGGCCAGAGGAAAAGAACTCCTGGCGGACAGGATTCGGGAGTGTTTCGTCCGGGAGCAGGCGCTTCCGGAGAATCTGCACCAGGAGGCGTTGGGAGAATACTATAATTACTGTATTATCGGTGGTATGCCTGCCGCGGTACGGGCAGAAACGGAGGAACAGGCGACACTGTCTCAGGCGGAGATCCGACAGATGCTTCTGGATTCGTATATTGCAGATATGACGAAATATGCTGCACCGGGAGAGGCAGTAAAGATATTTGCGGCCTATGATTCTCTTCCCTCCCAGCTTGCAAGAGATTCGAAGAAATTTCAATACAAATTGATAAAGAGCGGGGCAAGGGCATCTCAGTACGGCGATTCTATTGACTGGCTCATACGGGCAGGTATTGTCAACAAATGTACAAAATGTACACAGGGATTTATGCCTCCGTCAGCATTTCAGGATTTGGCATCGTTTAAGCTGTATTACAGTGATACAGGCATTATGTCAGCAAGGACAAATATGAATCTGGAACGGCTTATGAGCAGTGAATCGGAACACTTTAGAGGTATATTTGCGGAAAATTATGTGGCATGCGCATTGAAAGCCAATGGCTATGAACTGATGTATTGGGAATCGGACGGAAAAGCCGAAGTGGATTTTCTGATCATACGGGATGATCATGTGATCCCGGTGGAGTGTAAGGCGGGCGATCATGTCAGGGCCAAAAGTTTGACAATCTATAAAGAAAAATATCATCCTGCATACTGCATCAGGATTTCCACAAGAAATTTCGGGACGGCAGCAGGAATAAAATCTGTTCCGCTCTATGCGGTATTTTGCATATGATAGAGACCAAACTGTCATCAGCATTATAACAAGAGTAAATGAATACTATTATTACAAGGAGACATTACCATGCAGTCATCAACAGAACTCAGAAGCCTGTTAAACAGGATCGACCATCGTGGCTATCCGGCTTACAAAGATACAAGGGGCGCCTACCAGTTTCCCGGCTATATTTTATCCATTGACCATGTACAGGGTGATCCGTTCGCCTCGCCGTCAAAAGTCAGCGTCCGCGTGGCCGGGCGCACGGCGGGATTTCCGCAGGAATTATACCAGGAAGCCTATCAGAGGATCGCACTGCAGGACGAGCTGACGAGACAGTTCGGCAGGCGGGCGGAGCAGTTTGCATTTAAGGCAAAAGGTTCGGGAAAGAGCGGACTGATCTCTGTGAGCCGCTGTTCCCAGGAAGTGCTGGAGCGCACGGCGTGCCGCATCGATCCGAAAAGCGGAGATATTGTGCTGCGAATGGAGATCGGCTTTCCGGCGAACGGGCGGACGATTAATGCAAGAGAGCTGGAAAAGATCCTCTTTGATTTTGTTCCGGAGTGTGTGAAACACGCACTCTTCTATAAAAATATGGATGCAAAGCGGTTAAGAACGATTGTGGATCTTGCGGAGGATCAGCACTATATCCGCGAGATGCTGCCCAAGATGGGACTCTGTGCTTTCGTGGCGAACGGGAGTGTGCTGCCAAGAGAGTCGGGCATCTCACCGCGGCCGATGAAAGGCGGAGTGAAGTTCCGGTCCCCGGAAGAACTGGAAGTGACGATGGAACTTCCGCATAAAGGAAAGATTACCGGTATGGGTATCCGTAAGGGAATTACCCTGATCGTGGGCGGAGGCTACCACGGCAAATCCACTTTGTTAAAGGCGCTGGAGCTGGGAGTGTACGACCATATTGCGGGGGATGGCAGAGAGTATGTCATCACGGATAACACTGCCGTGAAGCTGCGCGCCGAGGACGGCAGGAGCATTCAGAAGACGGATATTTCCATGTTTATCAATGATCTTCCGAACGGGAAGGACACTGTAGGATTCTGCACCGAGGATGCCAGCGGCAGTACCTCACAGGCTGCAAATGTAGTAGAGAGTATCGAGGCGGGAACTTCCCTTCTCCTGATTGACGAGGATACGAGCGCGACCAACTTCATGATCCGGGACGAGCTGATGCAGAGAGTCATTCACCGCGACATGGAGCCCATCACTCCGTTTATCGAGAGAATCAGGGAGCTGTATGACGATTACGGCATTTCCACTGTGATTGTAGCGGGAAGCTCGGGAGCTTATTTCCACGTTGCGGACACGATCATCCAGATGGACCGTTATGTTCCGAAGGATATCACTGTCTATGCCAAGAAAGAGGCGGAGAGCTATCCGGCGGTCAGCGGTCCGGAGACGCCGGCGAAAAAACCGGATTTCCACCGGTGCCCGCGGGCGGGAAAAGGTTTCCGGGAGAACGACAGAATCAAGATGAAGACTATGGGACGTGAGGCTGTCATGATAAACAAGGAAACCATTGACCTGCGCTATGTGGAGCAGATCACGGACAGCGAACAGGTGACGGCGCTTGGATACTGCATGAGGTATGCGCAGAAGCACATTATGGACGGAAGGAAAGATCTCAGGCAGATCGTGGACGAGCTGGAGCGTGTTATGGAGAAAGGGACGCTGGCAGCGCTGTGCGAGAACAGTTCGAGTATCTCTTGTATGGCAATGCCGAGACGACAGGAGATCTTCGCGTGCTTCGACCGTTACCGGAGTCTGAAGATGTGATATAAGAAGATGATAAAGGAGAGACATGAAATGCAGTTAGTTGACGGCAGACCGGAGAATACAGAAGGCAGACTTGCCAAGGAAATAAGAGTATACGATCTTCTTGATTCTCTCGGTATCGTATATAAAAGAGTTGACCACGAGGCGGCAATGACCATGGAAGCCTGCGAGGAGATTGACCGGACTTTAAGTGAAGGAGTGGAGAAAGGCGTTGCCATCTGCAAGAATCTGTTCCTGTGCAACCGCCAGGCAACGGATTTTTATCTGCTGCTCATTCCGGGAGACAAGCCCTTTAAGACAAAATATCTGTCCGCCCAGATCGGTTCCTCAAGGCTGTCTTTTGCTAAGCCGGAACACATGGAGCAGTATCTGGACATTACGCCCGGCTCTGTGAGCGTGATGGGATTGATGAATGATAAGGAGAAAAAAGTACGGCTTTTGATCGATGAGGATGTCCTGAAGGATGAATATTTCGCCTGCCATCCGTGTATCAATACATCCAGTCTGAGATTTAAGACGTCGGATCTTATGGAAAAAGTAATCCCGGCCATGGGGCATGAGCCCACGATTGTAAAGCTGTAGGAGGAAGAGCATATATGAGATTCTTTCATCTGTCTGATCTGCATATAGGAAAACAGCTGCATCATTATAATCTCCGCGAGGATCAGGAACATATCCTTGCGGAGGTTATTTCCTATGCAGAGAAACTTCACCCCGATGCGGTCGTCATTGCAGGGGACATATACGACAAGTCGGTTCCCTCAGGAGACGCGGTCACGGTGTTTGACGATTTCCTTACCCGGCTGTCTGCCGTGAAACCGATGATCCCCATTCTTGTGATCGCCGGAAATCATGATTCGGCGCAGCGTCTTGATTATGCGAGCCGGCTGCTTGGAAGTCATCAGATTTATATTGCAGGGAAAGCGCCTGAGTCTGAGGAAGACCACCTGAAGAAGATCACTTTGACAGATGAGTATGGCAAAGTGAATTTTTATCTGATGCCGTTTCTGAAGCCGGGGTATGTGCGCGGATTATGCGGAGGGGAGATGCCGGAGAGTTATACTGCAGCTGTTCAGGCTGTGCTTGAACGTGAGGAGATCGATCCCGGGGAGCGCAATGTAATCGTGTCCCATCAGTTCTATACGGGAAGAGACAGCCGGACCGGAGAAGAGATCAGTCTGAAAACCTGTGATTCGGAGCTGCTCAGTGTGGGCGGTATAGATAATGTGGATATATCTGTCCTGAAAGAGTTTGACTACGCGGCGCTGGGACATCTCCACGGAGCCCAGAAGGCCGGCAGCGAAAATGTCCGCTACTGCGGTACGCTTCTGAAATATTCTGTCAGCGAGGCGGGGCAGGAAAAAACGCTCCATTTTGTCACCCTCGGCGCCAAGGGCGATCCCGCAAATGTGGAAAAACTTCCGCTCCACCCGCTGAGAGATGTGCGCAGAGTCAGGGGAGAGCTGGAAGAGATTATCAGCGCCGCGGATCCGGAACACAGAGATGATTACGTGAGCGTCACACTGACCGATGAGATTGATCCTTACAAGCCGAAGGAGCAGCTTCAGAAAGTGTACAGCCACATTCTGGAAGTCAGGATGGATAATGAGCGGACGAGAAAGAAGCTGGAATTTGACGAAGGAGAAATCCGTATGGAAGATCCTCTCGATGTGTTCTCCGATTTTTACCGTGAGATGCAGGGCAGAGAGATGTCGGAGGAAGAAACGGAAATTCTGAGATTTGTATTTGACAAAGTGAAAGGAGGCGCGTGATGCGGCCGGTCAGACTTACCATGTCTGCGTTCGGTTCTTATTCCGGCGTGGAAGTGATTGATTTTACACGGGTTCAGGGCGGGCTTTTCCTTATCACCGGAGATACGGGAGCCGGAAAGACGACCATATTTGACGCTATAACATATGCTCTTTATGACAGGACGAGCG
Organism: uncultured Ruminococcus sp.; assembly: GCA_904377845.1. GTDB lineage: Bacteria > Bacillota > Clostridia > Lachnospirales > Lachnospiraceae > Mediterraneibacter. The sequence goes on from CAJFGR010000014.1 coordinate 11,207, forward strand.
GGGGACAGCGGGACGGCAATATGATGCGCAGCCAGTATGCTTCCGAGGATGCGGATACTTACGTGGAATATGTCTTTACCTACCGGGGCGGGGAGTACACGGTGCGCCGCAATCCGGAATATATGCGTGCCGGAAAGCGGAAGAATGCAGACGGTTCGGTGCGTCTTGTAAAAGAGACATCCAAGGTGAGCCTTATTCTGCCGGACGGAAAAGAATTTCAGGGGAAAAAGCGGGAGATCGACAGGAAAATCGAGGAGATTATCGGTCTGGATGTAGGACAGTTCACACAGATCGCAATGATCGCCCAGGGGGATTTTCTGAAACTTCTCCACGCCGGATCAAGAGAGCGCAAGAAGATATTTTCAAAGATCTTCCAGACACAGATATACTGGCGAATGCAGGAGGAGCTGAAAGAGCAGGGCAAGAGTCTGTATGTCAGCCTCAAAGAGAATGAAACAGATATCAGAAGAGAGATGGAGCGGGTGTCGGAAATTGAAGAGGAGGACCGGGAATCCGATGAGACCTGCAGTCTGCGGACCCGCTGGCAGGAGTTAATGAATCAGGAGATGCCCGGGGCGGATGAAGTGACCGGGGAACTCAGACAGATCCTGAAAAAAGGGAAAAAAATCTCGGCAGATCTGGAGCAGGAAGAGAAGCGTCTTCAGAAAGAAACAGACGAGCTGAGGTCTGTGATTGAGAGAAAACAGGAGACAAACCGGCTGTTCGATCTGCTGGAACAGACAAAAGAGACGGAACGTAAGCTGGAGAATGACCGGGAACTTTATGCGGAAATGAAGACACAGGCGGAAAAAGGCGGACGGGCGGAACGTGCCCGCAGCCTGGAAGTGCAGGCTCTCAGGACAAAAAAAGAGCTTGAGAATTCGGAAAAGAATATCAGCGGGCTGACCGTATGGCAGAAAGAACATGAGACGGAAGAAAAAAATCTGCATGAGGAAGTCCGGAAAATGGAGGCGGAATATGCCCGGGCAGAGCCGGAGCTTCAGGGGCAGATCATTCATCTGCGGGAAATGCTGCCCCGATACGCCAATGTGCGCAGACTTAAAGCACAATTTGAAAAGAGTACGGCGGAGATGGCACGATGCATGGAAGCGTGCGGGAAGGCTTCCATGGAGTATGAAGAAAAGTACAGGAGATTTTTCGCAGGGCAGGCAGGGCTGATGGCGAAAGATCTGGAAGAGGGAATGCCGTGCCCGGTGTGCGGTTCCACCTGTCATCCGAAGAAAGCAGAGCTGGCAGAGGATGTTCCCGGTCAGAAAGAAGTGGAACAGGCAAAGAGGCAGAGAGATATGGCGGAACAGAAACGCTCCGAAGTGCAGACAGCATATCAGAGTATACGGGCGGATCTGGCGGCGGAGGAGGCTGCGCTTGGAAAAGAGCACGCTGCCGAGGAAGAGGCAAAAGAGCAGCTTCAGAAACTGGAAAAGGAGCTCGGTGATAAAAAAGAATCACTGCGGCGGAAACAGGAACAGTACCGCAAATGTGCGGAAGAGGGCAGGCGGAGAGCCGGACAGCTGGAAAGTCTGCTGGCACAGAGTGAAAGTCTGAAGAACCGATTTGCAGAGGAGCAGGATTCATTCCGCGATGAGATCCGAAGACAGAAGTTTGCAGATCAGGATGAGTACCGCGATGCGAAACAGTGGATTGCCGAATGGCAGGACAAGGACAGTAAAGTAAAAGAATACGAGAAAAATGTCCTTCAGTGCCGGGCCCAGATCAGTACGCTGGAGGGGCAGACCGGGGACAGACAGCGTGAAAGCGTGGAACCGGACCGTACCCGGCAGCAGGAGATTACGGCCTCCCTGAAGCGTATCAGGGACAGGAGTCTGGAAATTCACGGGAAAAAAATGGTCAATGAAAACGCATATGAAAGTCTCAGAAAATACTTTGCAGCGCAGAAGCAGTTAAAACAGAAATATGAGATGATCGGGAATCTGAGCCGTACTGCAAACGGAAACCTGAGCGGCAGCGCGAAGCTGGATTTTGAGACATATGTCCAGAGAAAATATTTCCGGCAGATTATTCAGGCGGCGAACCGCAGGCTGGCACGCATGACGTCGAATGAATTCATCCTTCAGTGCCGCGAGATCAGCGCGCTGAGCAGCCAGGGGCAGGCAGGACTGGATCTGGATGTGTATGATCTGGTGACGGATTCCGTACGTGACGTAAAGTCCTTATCAGGAGGAGAATCATTTATGGCGGCGCTGTCCATGGCGCTGGGGCTGGCAGACATTGTACAGAATACCGCCGGTGCAGTGAATCTGGAGACCATGTTTGTAGACGAGGGCTTCGGCTCACTGGATGACAGCGCCCGTGAAAGAGCCATTCAGATTTTAAAAGAACTTGCCGGGGAGAAGGGACTTGTAGGAATTATCTCCCACGTAAACGAGCTGAAAGAACAGATCGACTGGAAACTGAATGTGATTAAGACCGAGAAGGGAAGCAGCGCAGAGTGGGCAGTTTAATCTGTCAGGCGTTCAGATAAGAGATGTAAAGAAACTGTGAAAATTCTGTTATTTTCTTAACCTCCTATTGTCAGCGGCAGGGCGGTTACGTTATATTAGTCGTAACCAATTACCAGACAGGAGGATAACAGTATATGAGTGGATTTTTTTCAGGTTCTGACAGCAGAAGACGCTATCCTAATCCGAATATGGGCGGCAGACATTACAAAAAGAAAGGTCTGTTCGGCATGATTCCGGGGATGGGAAGCTTTTCCGGTTCCGGCAGTTACAGCGGATATGGCGGTTATCCGAACCAGGGCTACCCGAACCAGGGCTACCCGAACCAGAGCTACCCGAACCAGGGCTATCCGAACCAGGGCTATCCGAACCAGTCGGGATACCAGCAGAATCCGGCAGGAGGACAGGGGGCGTTTCAATCGACCGCACCTGCAGCAGGGCAGACGGTATGCCCGAAATGCGGCGCATCTGTTCCGGCGGGGGCCAAGTTCTGCCTGTCCTGCGGGGAAAAGATGGCTTCCAATGCCTTATTCTGCCCGAATTGCGGGAAGCCGCTGCCGGCAGGAGCAAAATTCTGCTCTGAGTGCGGAAGTAAAATACAGTAATGGGGCCGGCAAAGATTATCAAAAAGATCGGAGATTACACCGTAGCGTCCTGCATAGGAAAAGGGCGCTACGGTGTATGTTTTCTTGCTGTTGCTCCTGATGGCAGGCAGGTTGTTCTGAAAAGATTCCGGCCGCATATGTTCAGAAAAAATAAGAATGCAAATCATTATGAGGCAGTGATCCTGTCCGGGCTGAGCCATCCGGCGGTTCCGGAACTGCTGGGGGTGATCAATAACCGGCAGGGTTATTACTATGTTCTTGAGTATAAGGAAGGACCCACGCTGGAACAGTGGCTGTTTGAGCGGAAGAAAGTATTTAGCTCCGAAGAAATATACAGGATTGGTTCGCAGATATTTGAAGTGCTGGAATATATCCATAGCCGCAATGTAGTACACGGAGATATCAGCGTGGCAAATGTTACAGATAACGGGGTGAAGATAGCTCTTCTGGATTTCGGGCTCGCCCGGTATGCGGACGGGCAGAATATCAGATTCAGTCTGGATTATGCTCGCGCGGCAAATGTGCTCCTGTACCTGCTGTATTCGGGCTATGAGGGAAAAGGCAGACGTCCCTGGCACGAGGAGCTTCCGCTTTCCGGAGAGCAGAAAGAGTTCCTGAAAAAGCTGATGGAACCGGAGGAAAAGTTTAGAGATACCGGGGAGGTACGCAGAGAATTTAAAAATCTTTTCTGCGGAGAAAAGACCCTCTCCTGATAAGGATACACCTTTTGATATACCGGATGATGAGACGATATATGAGATCGATCTGGACTTGACATTTTCTTATCATGCGTGTACCATAGAATCCGACAGAAAATTACATAAGATTGATGACAAGGGGAGCTTGTAGTACAGGCTGAGAGGAAGTTGCGAACTTCGACCCATAACCTGATTTGGATAATGCCAACGTAGGGATGTGTTATGAGCGCTTTTAGGCCCTTTTGTTTTCAATCTGAGAGCAGGAGGGTTTCGGTCTGACCACAGCCGGATATGCGGTCACCATTATTGCCGGGGTTATACTATTCCTTGCGGCGGTGTTTTTTGCGGCAAAGACGTCTTCCGGAAAGCGGATGAGTACGAAGCAGCTTGTGTTCTGTGCCGTAGGCCTTGCACTGGCATATCTCACATCCTATATTAAGCTCTTTGAGATGCCTTGGGGCGGGAGCGTGACTTTGTTCAGTATGCTGTTTATCGTATTGATCGCGAATTGGTACGGGCCGAAGACGGGAGTACTTGTCGGTCTTGCTTACGGGATCATCCAGTTTATCCAGGAGCCGTATGTCCTCTCCTTTTTCCAGGTGTGCTGCGATTATATCCTTGCGTTTGCGGCTCTGGGAGTAGCTGGATTTTTTGCGAAGAGCAAATATGGACTGGTAAAGGGATACATAGTTGCAGTGCTGGCAAGAGGTGTATTTCATGCTCTGGGAGGTTATCTCTACTGGATGGATTATATGCCGGACAACTTCCCGAAAGCGCTGGCAAGTCTGTATCCGATCCTTTACAATTACAGTTATCTGCTGGTTGAGGGCGTGATCACAGTGATCATTATTTCGATTCCGGCGGTGTCAAAAGCACTGGGAAGGGTAAAACAGATGGCGGCAGAATAAGCAGACGGATTGGTTTTGAATCCGCTCGGATTATTGCAAAACCGTATGAATGAAAAGCTGACGAGGGTATTGCTCCATCATCTGATTGGATGATGTTGCGGTATCCTCGTCATTTTTAACAGGTGCAGTTTGCAGTGACAGGTGAATATTTGTTCCAATTGTATTATTATGATGGAGAGGGCAAAAGCTCAGACTATAATGTCTGAGGATTGTTCCGTATTGCCGGAAGTTAAGCTGGGCGGCTGTTTTAACTGCTTCGAAAGCGAACGGGATCCTACTGCGGTTCGGACAACCGGCACAGCAGGTATTCGGAGAGAGGAAAGATTTGTCATCCTTACGACGGAAGCAAGAGGCAGGGCGGCACAGATCCATGAGCGTATGCCGCTGCTCCTTCGGGCAGATGAGATCAGAGCATGGATCTTTGATGACGGGAAGACAGAGCAGTTCCTGCACAGAGAACCGGAAGAAATGCTGGAGTGCAGGACGGATTATGAACAGCTCAGCCTGTTCCGATCGGGGAATCTTTATAGAACCTGAAATTTACAGGACAGAAAATAAGATTTTTTTAAGATTTACGTCCGGGATTTTTTAAGCCCGCCGCTTTAAAGTCAATATAGAAACAAAACAACAGGGGGAGACAGTTATGGAACAAGAGACAATACTGGTTGTGGATGATAATAAAGAGATTGTCTATTCGATCAGTGAATTACTGAAGTACGAGGGATATCAGGTGATGGGAGCCTATGACGGGATGCAGGCTCTTGACGTTCTGGAGCAGAACAAGATTGATCTGATCCTTCTGGATGTGATGATGCCGAGGCTGAACGGGCTGTCTACGCTCATGAAGCTGCGGGAGAAGCATAAGATACCGGTTATCATTCTGTCGGCAAAGACGGAGGAAAGCGACAAGGTGTCCGGTCTGATCATGGGAGCGGATGATTATGTGGAAAAACCGTATAATCCCGCGGAGCTGATGGCACGTGTCAAAGCCCATCTCCGGAGATACCGGGCATGGGGCGGCGAAGCGCCGGAAGAGGATGCGGACCGGATCGTAAACGGCGGTCTGGTTCTTGATAAAAAACAGCGTATTATTGAGGTGGAAGGCGAAGAGGTCAGGCTGACAGCCACAGAGTATAAGATACTGGAGCTTCTTATGGAGCATCCGGGACAGGTCTTTTCAGCAGAGCAGATTTACGAGAATGTCTGGCAGGAGACGGCTGCATACGCAGTGGAAAATACAGTTATGGTGCATATCCGCCATATCCGCGAGAAGATTGAGATCGATACAAAGAAACCAAGATATGTAAAGGTGGTGTGGGGAATTGGATACAAGATGGAAAAATATTGATGAAAAGGCGGTAAAGGTTTTCGGGAAGTATTATAAGCGCGTGGCAGCGGCGCTGGCGGCTGCCTTCGGGATCGCCTTCTTCTACAGTATTATCGTATACCGTGGCTGGCATCCTACCGGAGAGTCCTTATTCTTCGGTGTATTGGGAAATCTTCTGTTGGGAGCAGGAATATGGCTTGGCATAAATGAACTGCTGAACAAGAAGTTTGGCGATTGGCTGCCGGATGACGACAACAGTTATGCAGAGTGGAAAGAACACGGAAGACTTATGGAACGATGGATACGGATAGCCGGTGCTGCGGCGTTCCTGCTCTCGGTCTGGTATTTCTCATATCTCATGAGCGGCGGCGCCTACCAGACGGGCGGCTGGTATTACAATTATGCACCGGGATATATACTGATCATTTCTGCTCTGTTACAGTTTATATTAGCAGAAACGGTGCTGCAGAGATTTGAGAGAAAGCAACTCGATTATATGATGGAACAGATGGAAAATCTCAACCGGCGCAGGCTTGACGTGGCACTTGAGATTGAGAAAAAGAGTCTGGAGAAGGTCTCCCGAAGCGACCAGCTCCGCGTGGATCTCATTACAAATGTATCCCATGACCTGAAGACGCCGCTTACATCCATGGTAGGTTATATTGAACTGATCCGGAAAGAGGAGCTGAGCGAGACAGTCCGGGATTATGTGGACGTTATATCCGAACGGGCTGAGAAGCTGAAAGAAATGGTAAACAGTCTCTTCAGCCTGGCAAAAGCGAGCAGCGGAAACATAGAGCTTCATCCGGAAAAATTCGAACTGAACCGTATGATCGAGCAGATATTTGCGGATATGGATGATCAGATCAAGAACAGTGGCCTGGAGTTTGTGACCCGTCTGACGGATGAAAATACAGAGCTGGTTTCAGATAATTCTTATTTTTACCGTATCTGCCAGAATCTCATAGAAAATGCCCTGAAATATTCCGCAAAAGGAACAAGAGTTTTTGTGACTACTTATATCAGAAGGAAAGATTCAAATGGAGGTTCCCTGAAAGAAAATCTGTGTGTTGAGATTACGAATACATCGGCGTATCCTATGGACTTCACAAAGGAAGACATCGTGGAGCGGTTTGCGCGGGGAGATAAAGCGCGTTCCAGTGACGGGAACGGACTGGGGCTGGCGATCGTCAGCTCGTATGCGAAAGCGCTTGGAGGGGAGTTTGATATAAAGATCGACTGTGATCAGTTCAAAGCGTGTGTGATAATGCCTAAGAAAAACGGTTGAATGGGAATAAGAGGAAAATTTGTATGGACAGGCTGCTAAACGGCAGCCTGTTTTAAGTTTTTCTGATCTGTTCCCATCTGCTTCATTTTCTTCATTTCTCTTGCAATCAGGCAGAACGTTACTATGAACGCAATACTGTCCGCTGCCGGTCCTGCGAAGAGGATGCCGTCAAGCCCGAAGAACAGGGGCAGGATAAGTACCAGCGGAATGAGGAAGATAACCTGCCGTGTCATGGATAGAAGAAGCCCTTTTACCGGTTTCCCGATAGCGGCGAAGAAATTGGAAGAGATAAGCTGCACCCCGTTGAAAATAACCATAAAAAGGAAAATTCTCATAAATCTCACGGAAAATTCAAAGTATGCCGCATCGCCCGTGCCGAACAATGAGATGATCTGATACGGGAAGAACTGGAAGAGGATAAATCCGATTGCGGAGATGCACAGATTTGCCGTAATGGCAAGTTTATAAGTTTTCCGAACTCTGTCATATTGCCGGGCACCGTAATTGAACCCGATGATCGGCTGGGAACCCTGGGAGATTCCGATAATGACCGCCAGCAGAATGGCGTTTGTCTTCATCACGATACCACAGGCGGCAAGAGGAATTTCTTTTCCATATGCAGACATGGCGCCGTAGTAAGTCAGTGAGTTGTTCAGTACGATCTGTACGAAAGTAATGGCAACCTGATTCAGGCTGTTACTCATTCCCAGGGAAGCGGTCTGGATGCATTCCTTTGCCGTCAGCCCTATATCTTGTCTTTCCAGTCTTATATTCTTAAATTTTCTTATGTACAGCAGGGCAAAAATAAAGGAAAAGAACTGACCGATAATAGTCGCCCATGCCGCTCCGGCTACGCCCAGATGAAAAATAAAAATAAATACCGGGTCAAGGATTGTGTTGATGACCGCCCCGATCAGCATACACACCATGGAGTATTTCGGGCTTCCGTCGGCCCGGGCGAGATTGCTCATACCATTGGTGACGATGAGGAAAGGCATACCCAGTGCTACGATACGTGAGTAGGTTTCCGCATAGGGCATGACGTCCGGCGTGGCGCCGAAAGCAGTCAGCAGAGGTCTCATGAAAATCTCGACGAGCAGCGCATAGATAACGCCGAATACTACCATCATGCAAATCCCGTTTCCCACGACTCTCCGGGCAATATCCTTTTCACCTGCGCCCAGATGAAGGGAGAATCTCGAGGCGCTTCCGATCCCGATCAGGAGCGCGATGGCAAGACAGATCGTCGTCAGGGGATAGGAAACATTCGTGGCGGCGTTTCCGAGATAGCCGACGCCCTGGCCGATAAAAATCTGGTCTACGATGTTATATAAAGAACTGACCAGCATGGCGATAATGCTGGGGATGGCAAAACTTCTCAGAAGAGATGGAATGCTTTTGTATCCGAGCGGATTATCGTCTGTATTCTGTTTTATATCTGTATCCTGATTTTGCAGTGCATTTGGATTCTTTGGTGTCTCTGTCAAATCGTTCACTTCTTTCCTATGAAATTTCGCTCATGTATTATAACGCAGATGTCAGATATGTACCAGTATTTTGCAGAGATTTTGAGTATATAGTTCTTGAGTAGTTTGGTCTTGCAGGAAAGCTGAAAAGCGGTTGTGGGTGCTTATTTTTGTGAATTAAACCTATGAATATCCATATATGGATATAATTAAAAAATAATTATATAATATGGAAAAATATTATTGTTAATATCCACAAAATATCATATAATATCCAAAAGCGACCGAGCCGGTATAGAATTGGGAAGTATGAAACTGGTATGAGTGCAGAAAGGAGAGCGAAAATATGGATATATCTGATCTGAAAAAGCTGAAAAAAGAAGTAGGACTTACAAATGCGGAGATTGCAGAACTCTCCGGGATTCCGGTAAGTACGGTCAATAAGATTTTCTCAGGTGCAACGAAGAATCCCCGCTATGCTACCCTGCTTGCAATTGAGCAGGTGCTCACGACAAAGGAAAAGATTCCGTTTACCTATGACAAACTGAAAGAAGAACCGACTATTGTCAGGGATGCGTCAGCGCCCTATATGTATTCTGCCCGGGAGTACGACGGAGAGGATATTGAAAAGCTGTCGGAATGGTCGCGGGCAGAGCTGATCAACGGAAAATTGTATATGCTTTCTGCGCCGAACAGGCTTCACCAGTATTTTGTGGCAGAGCTTCTCTTTGAAATTAAGAGCTATATCCGAGAGAAGAATGGAAAATGTGATGTCTATGCATCGCCCTTTGATGTTCGTCTCTTTGGAGATGACTCAACCATTGTACAGCCTGACCTTCTGGTTGTATGCAATAAAGATATCCTGACGGAAAATGGGTGCTCTGGTGCCCCGGACTGGGTGATCGAGATTGTTTCAAAAAGCAATTCATCCCATGATTATGTCCGGAAACTGATGCAGTATCAGAAAGCCGGGGTGAGAGAGTACTGGATCGTAGATCCGTTTCAGGAGCTGATTTCTGTATTCAATTTTGAAGATGCAAAGAAAAGCGGGGAGTACAGCTATGGGGAACCAGTACCATCCAGTGTACTGGAGGGGCTTGAGATCCGGTTCGGGGAGGTGGTGGAAGGATACTGAACACAGCCGATTGAATCATTATTGAGAACAAGAAGATACGTAGCGTCTGGGATGCGGAAAAAGAGGAATGGTTCTTTTCCATAGTGGATGTAGTGGCTGTTTTGACGGACAAATTGTAACCAACTGAAATTGCGTTCGCCTAAAGATGGGAAAAAATATAAAACAGATGTTGCAGACACAGAACAGCTTCTCAGAATCATTCAGTCCATTCCTTCACCCAAAGCAGAACCTTTTAAGCTCTGGCTTGCAGAAGTAGGAAAGATAAGCATATATTCATGAGAAGTTTGGAAAGATCCCGAAGATCAGAGAGTGGAACGATGCTGTCAAGAATTATTATGATGTGGTAAATGACGGCACCGGTCTAGATGATGTTACATGGAATGACCTGTCCATGAATGATGTCTTTCAGAGAGCCGCCCAGTGTGATACATCTCCGGGAGAGGAGATTCTGTACTGGCGGCTTCGACGGAACAGGATGTCGCCGGAAGAACAGCAGATTTTCGAGGAGAGAGTGCGGACATGGGCAGATAATGAAAAGGAAAGAGAGAAAATAGAAGAACTGCTCTGTGATATCGGAAAGAGCGATTCCTCATATTATCTTCCCGCGTATCTGGATGGTATAGAATCCTATATTTTTGGAAATCAGTGGGTATACCGGGTGCTCCAGATCCTGCTTGCGGCCGCGTTTATCTTTTTGCTGATCCGCCCCACTGACGGGGGAGTAATGCCTTTTGTATGTATGTGCGCTGTGAATCTCGGGATATATTTCTGGATGAATATGAAGCATGACCTTGAGCTGTCTTTGATCGGCACGGCTGTAAGTCTTTTAGGAAATGCAAAGCAGATTGCCGTGAGAAAAGGAATTAAAGAATTATTTCCGGAGCTCCAGGATGCACTTGCCGGACTGAAAGGAGTCATACGGGGAGAGCGGATCCTGCGGATTAAGAGAGAGGGAGCCTGTACGGGAGATGCTCTTGGAACCTGTCTGGATTATTTGCTTGGAATTACCCTGATGCAGATCACCACATACAATAAAGTAATGAAGCGGCTGATGAATAATGTGGAAAACTATCTGACGGTGTACCGCTGTATCGGAGAACTTGACGCGGCGATCAGTACGGCGTCATTTCGGAAGTCTCTGCCATGGTGCTGCATTCCGGAGTATACAGACGAGAAGAAACTGGAAATGACGGAAGTATATCATCCGCTCATCAAAGAGCCGGTGGCAAATGATTTTGCTGTCGAAAAGAGCTGCCTGATCACCGGTTCCAACGCTTCGGGTAAATCTACATTTATTAAGGCGGTTGCTGTCAATGCCGTGCTTGCGCAGGCGATGAATACGTGTGCGGCAAAGCGCTTTGTGATTGTAGGTTTTGATGCCTTATGCCACTGTATGGAAGCGTATACATCAAAGAATGCCCAGCCCTTTACGGACGCACTGTGCGAATACGCGATGCGTCTGACAGCCGAAAATCTGGTCAGGGTCTATAAAGGTCAGGGAGATACACCGGCATGGGAAAAGCTGACGCTTGCAAGCACGATCGGAGGAATGGTGCTCAATACAGCGGGAGTTACGCTTGCCCATGGAATGGAACATCCTGCAAGCGGAGATTGCCAAGATTTATGAAAAGGCATTGTAGCTGACGTTATTCTCTATTATTTTCTGTGTCCAATAAAAAGGGGAGAACCATACATCATTCTGTAGGTTCTCCCCGCTTAGTTGGTTCGTTACATATCTTTCAGGATATTCCTCACAACCTGATCCTGTATCCCGTCCACTTTCTCGTTCTCCACCCGGTAATCTGCATACCGTGCGCACATATAGAGATAGTCGGACAGGCGGTTAATGTACTGAATTGCTTTGGCGTCCGCACCGTAATTCTGCTCCACCTTGCGGAAACGTCTCTCGGCGCGCCGTGTTACAGATCTCGCCACGTCAAGTCTTGCGGAAAGTTCGCATCCGCCGTACAGGACAAAGTCCTTGATACGCGGGAATGAGTTCTCGATCCGGTCGATCTCTTCCTCCAGTGCTTTCGTCTCGTCAGCGGAGAAGCGGTAGTCCATATTTCGCGGATCAGCCACACCAGCCATGATCTGCATCAGATTTCTCTGGATGTGGGACAGGCTCTCTTTCAGGGAAGCGTCTGCAAGCACTTTTGCCAGTCCGATGAAGCTGTTCAGTTCATCAATTGTTCCCACAAGTTCAATCCGGTCGTCAGACTTTGAAACGCTGATGCCGTTCATCAGGGAAGTGGTGCCACGATCCCCGTTTCTGGTATAGATATTCATAACCTGTATTCCTCCTTAAACGGCAGTTTCTTGATCGCCCGCGCACTGTTTGCGCCGATATTGCGGCACTGGGCGCGGCTTGGCGTAAGATAGCTCTCAATATTGCGGCCTTTTTCCAGCCCGCGCATTTTCAGGCATACCGCAGTGCCGAAGATGCCGACTCCGGAACCGAGCATGGAATCACGCGCCGCCTTGTATGCCAGCTTTTCCATACATTCGTCCGGCATTTCGGTGGTGTCGTAGAAGACGCCTTCTTCTTCGATCCCGGCACAGACTTCCTTTAAAACAGCGGGATCCGCCTCATGTGTGTAAATAAATATAGAAGGTCTTTTAATAATCAAAGTCAGCCCTCCATTTCTCCGATATAGGAGAGCACCAGTCCGGTGGCAACGGCGTTTCGCGGACCTTCGGTACCGCGGATATTTCCGCGCCCGCAGACGATGCGGTAATCCGTAAATGCCTCCATCAGCATCTCCGGTATCTCGAAATCCTCTGCCGATCCTCCTACGAGGACAACAGTGGAAATGTTTCTTAAATTGTGGTCAGGGGCTACTTTCTTAAGTGCCCGGAATGCATTTGTGACGAAGACCTTGCGCTTTGCCTCGCGGCGCACCTGAACGATCTTTTCCATGGGAATTTCTTCCTCAATGCGGATGAGACCGTTCTCCGTGAGCAGGACGACACGCCCGAAGAATCTCGGATCGATGGATTCGTCCACAAAAGTCATCTGCCCGTTTTCCATGCGCATATGGAAGAGACTCTCCACCTTGGCAAGCGGATATTTCTTGATCTCCTCCGCAATATGGCGGTCGCTTAAGCCCAGCTCGGTCTGGATCAGCATGGATACCAGTTCCCCGGCTCCTGCCTGATGGGTCAGATCGACATGACCGTTCTCATGGATGATCGCTGCATCCGTAGAACCGCCGCCCATATCAAGGATAGCAAGGGGCAGTTTCGTGCCAGGTGTAGTCAGGGCTCCCAGGCTTGCCATAACAGCTTCTACCCCGGCAACCTTTACATCGGTTCCCAGTTCTGTTGTAAGACGTGCGGCGATCTCCTGCATGGGAAGTTTCTGTGTCTTGACCATAGCCGCGATGCCCACTGCTTTCTCAAGGCAGGTCTCGCCTGCAAGGGCTCCTGAAATCAGGACCGGCGCCAGTGTGTCAACGGCAAGGATATCGGTGATACGGATATCGGCTTCATCGCTTTTATCCAGTTCACTCATGCCGGTACGGATACGGGAAAGCATATTTCCTACGTTTGTGTCCGGCTGTCCGCTGATATCCCGGATGTCGCCCGCGTCTTCTGCAGCTGCCATGATCTTTTCCGCGCCTTCATCCAGGCTGATCGTAACATTTTTATCCCCGTAAAAATAGATCTCTCCTGCAGGAAGTACATTTTCGTGGATATTTCCGCCCGGTGTCTTCAGGACAACAGCGCTGCGTTTGCCGATGAGACTTTTGGCGATCGGAGTGATCGTCCGCGTCTCTTCCGCAGTCAGCCCGAGAAGAGTAGCGATTCCGTAAGGATTCGAGAGCATACGGATGGTCTGTCCCGGAAGAGCGACCTCGATCGCAGCAGGAACACCGTCCGGAAGACGGTCGATCCGCCGTACTTCGTCAATGATCGGGATCTCCTTATGGATACGGTTCTCCACAAGAACTGCTTCGTCCGCCTGCAGAATGATGCCGACAATGTCAACTTCATCATGCTGGTTGACAACAGCGGCAACTTCCTCGTAGCTGTGCTCTGACGATGCAGCGAGGATATATGCGGTACCCGGCACAGCGCGGGATATATTTTCGAGGAGAAGGATCTCGCCGACTGCCTGCCCTGCACCTGCCGGAGTGGACGGATTGTGACCGATCATGGAAGAGTCCGTGATCACAGTCTCTGTCAGTGTCTCCATGGCAGTATCGCCGATAACAGGTGCAGCCTCGTTCAGCCGTACAAGATCGATATCGGAAGTCTCGCGCCCGATGCGGCTCATAGCCAGCTTGAGCGCATTCTTTACGGAATAGACATTCTCGATGGTCCCCTTTGTGCCTGTGGTCGGACAGGAAGCACTGGTGAGAAATGTGACATTTCCTCTGTCGGTTACTTCGCCCACACAGACTTCAGTTGTGGAATTTCCTATATCAACTCCTGCGATATAACTCAAAGTAATATTCCTCTCTTTTCATACACTTCTGCCGCTTCCATGACAAGACGCGCGCAGTTCTTTGCGTTGTATTTCTCAAGAAGTTCCTGCGCCATCATGACCAGTTCCAGCTTTGTGGAGCGGTTCGGACGCAGTTTGTCGTACATTTTCAGGATCACATCATCCGGCACATCTACCAGTTCGGCGGCACGCTCGAAGTTTTTCTCCATGGGGGCATTGTCAGCTTCCATGGCTACCTGCCCCTGAGCTTTCAGGATTTCTTTTGAAATCTTGATGTCGTCCGGTGCAACGTGATCTTTCATAACTTCATCCAGTGTGATATCAGTGAATTTTTTGCCGGTCTTGGATGTAATATTATCTTTTTCATGTTCTGCTAAAGGATATCTCATTTATCTGCCCTCCCATTCAACTGCGCCGACTTCCGGATCAAGCTGCTCGGTCTCTGCAATGTGCATGATCGCCGCCTTTACCTGATAGCGCGGTCTGGACATCGGATCATTTGTACAGGGGATCGGAACGACCTGCTCGCCTTTTACATATTTCGCTGCGTTCTGACCGATCTGGCGGTATGTCTCGAGCGTCATAAGAGGCGCCTGGGGGAACAGCTCCAGATTGGAGAGCGGATAGAGGTCTTTCTGGTGAATGACCGTCGTTCCTTTGGACTGGATACCGATGCCGATTCCGGAACCGGACAGTTTCGCTGCCTCCAGCGCCATGAAACATACGTCCGATGTATCGAGGATCTTTACGACTCTCGGGATCATTCCTTCCTCCTCGATGCCTGCTTTTACATTGCGGAGCACGTCATCCAGCGGAATGCCGCAGATGGTTTTTTTGATCTCTTTCTGGAAGGCTGCCCCTACTCCGATGACAACCTCTTTCGGGTCTGTCCCCTTCTTTGCGCGGGGATAAGAAGCGTAAGAAGTCTTTTCCTCGTTAATGCGCTCTCTTCCGGCGAGGGAAGGCATCTTCCCGGCGGAAGGAACTGCTGTATTATCTCCTTCTGAAGAGGAGACGCCGGACTGTGACATCTGGCTTAAAACTGCGTTAGTGATCTGTTTTACTAATTCTTCGCTGATCTGCATGATTTGTCTCCTCCTTTCCTAAATGTCATATGGGTTGATGATATGCGGGATCTGCTTGATCTCTTCCCAGCGGTCGCCGTCTACACGGTAGCCGGTTCCCGGTCCCATATAGTCGTTCGGCGTGTTGACTCCGGACAGCACATGGAAGTCTTTGTCAAGGATCGCGGCTGTCTGCATATAATCGCCTGCAACGCGCTGTTTCAGCATATTCAGTACGCTTGCAGCGACATCTTCGAATCCGGTCTCTGCCAGTGCCTTTACTACATCGATGCCGGTGATGCCGCGTTTGAGCACGTCTTCGGCTGCTGCAAGATCAGCGGTAACATCGCGGGGCAGTGTGTCTTTGCTGCCGTGGGCATAGGTTACGGCTTCCACCTGCTCGTCCGTCACCGGAGAAAGATTCAGGTTGCGGAAGACAGCCTGCACTGCGCGTGCTGCTTTGTTTCTCACATGGATCACCTGTTCTTCTGTAACAGGTTTCAGTCCGCCGTCTACCTGCATATCTCTCTGAAGCACGTTATAGTCGTCAAAGTCCTCTGCATCAAAGTTGGATCCGGCGAACATATTGTCGTAGTTCGGCTCTGCCGCATATCCCGAGAAGATGAAGTCTGTTCCCGGAAGGAATTCAAGCATTGTCCTTGCGGTACGTCTCATATCCGAGTTGGAGAAGCTCTGGTCGTTGGAAGAAGCACATTCCAGACCGAGGAGCGCTGCTACAAGGTTCTCTGAGAGAACTTCACGGATACCTGCCGGCACGGAACCGGTCACGCCGATACAGCTTACGGAACCGTTCTGAATGCCCTGGCTTCCTGCGCCTTTTGTCACGAACAGGCAGCGGCATTCCAGATAGAGCATGGATTTCTTCTCGCTGCTTCCCATAAGGACTTCTGAGCCGGACCCTGAAGTGAAACGTACCTTCAGGCCGCGGGATGCATATGCGGAGTTCAGAAATGCTTTGGAATACGGAGTGTCATCTCCGTCGATAAATACTTTTTCTGTTCCATATACAGACAGTGTCTCAGCATAGGTGGTCAGACCTCGGATACCAAGTTCCAGCTCTGTAGCTTCCTCTGCAGAACACTGTGTAAGTACGCCCGGACGTCCTACCTGGGAACCGATCAGAAGAGCCATGGCACTTAAGGGAGCGTAACGCGCAACACCCATGGTTGTCTCTTCTTCTGCAAATCCTCTCAGCGCGCCTTCTGCCGCGTCTGCTGCGATCTGTACCGGATCGTCTTTCAGGTTTGTAATATGAGCCTGATTTCCGGGAGTCCTTCTGGCACGGATCTTCTGCATTCCCATCATGAGTTCCACTACATTCAGATGGTTCATAACTTCTGTCATCTTCGCAGGTGTAATGCCTGAGATGAGCTCAAGGATTTCCTTTCTGGATACATTGATGTCCACAATCATCCTTGCAATTTCAAGAGAAGATACTGCCATTGATTTTTCGGTTCGGTCGATGTTGATGGCGTAATCGGCGATAAACTGATCGATAAAGTCGAAGTCTTCACGGCTTTTGCCGTCCAGTTCTACGATCTTGCCGTCCTCAACTTTTACAGATGGTTTCGGATCATAGGGACTGCTCATCGCAACAAAGCCCATCTCCGGCCACTCGTTGATGTAACCGTCCAGATTGACCGGACGGGCATCCAGTGCTTCAATTCGTTTTGAACGTTTCATATTGCTTTCTCTCCTTGCGGTTTGGTCTGCACATATACACGAAAAAATACATATGCATGATAACCATATATTGGTGTTTTCGCAGGCTCGTCTGCTAAATATGCGCAAACGGGCATTTCTAATACTGATTATACTATAACCACAGGCAAATAGCAACACGATAATGTTGAAATATGGCAAAAAACCACAACAAAGAAAAACAAAAACCACATAAAACCACATAAAATCAGCTCCGGGATGGAGGGGGCAATTCATAATCTTAAAGTTGTGCGGCAAATTGAGCACAGAGCGCCAGAACGGATTCGGAGAGTCCGCTTTACATTCCCGGATAAAATGATAAAATCTAAATGATGTTATCAAAAGTAAAGGGATGTGATATTTGTGAGAAAAGAGATAAAAGCAAAAATGAAAGACACTGCAGATTATATTTTTCACAATCCGGAATTATCTTTGAAAGAATATAAATCCTCCCGAAAACTGGCGGAATTTCTGGAGAGTGAGGGATTTAAAGTCAGATGGGGAATAGCAGGATTTGAAACTGCGTTTGCAGCGGAATGGAGCAGCGGGCAAGATAGAAACGAACAGGGTAAAAATGTTCAGACCGGCGTCGAACCGGTCATCGGGTTCCTGGCGGAGTATGACGCCTTACCGGGACTGGGGCAGGAGTGTGTGCCCCGGCAGCAGCAGGACGGAGGACCGGGACACGGGTGCGGACACAATCTTCTGGGAACCGCGTGTGCGGGCGCAGCCTGTGACCTGAAAGACAGAATGCAGGCTGAAAACCTGCCCGGGATTATCCGTGTATACGGATGTCCGGCGGAGGAGATCGTGGTAGGAAAAATCCGGATGAATGAACAGGGCGTGTTTGATGATCTGTCTGTTGCTGTCACATGGCATCCTTTCGATCGGAACCGTGTGAGCTATGATATATGGCAGGCACAGGATATTAAAAACTACAAGTTTTACGGGACGGCGGCGCACGCATCCAAGCATCCCGAGATGGGAAGAAGCGCGCTGGATGCGGCGGAGCTTATGAATGTGGGCGCCAATTACCTGCGGGAACACGTGACGGATGATGTGCGGATGCACTATACCTATACGAATACGGACGGACCGGCTAACATTGTGCCGGCCTATGCGTCTACCAATTATTTTATCCGTTCCAATAAGTGGGAACGGACAGAGGACGCCTCAAAGCGGGTGGACAACTGCGCCAGAGGAGCGGCGCTCATGACCGGGACAAAAGTTGAGATCGAGAGGGTGACCTGTAATAAGGAAATGAAAGTGAACCGGACTCTGGCGGAAATCTTTTACGAAGAGATGAAGAAGATCCCGGCGCCGTCCTATACGGAAGGAGAGCTGAAGTTTGCTGAAGAGATATCGGAGGAGGCGGGATTTGATAACCGGGGTGAGTATTTTACGGGACTGGAGCCTCTTGAAGATGAACCGGTGCCGTTGTCCATCGGAACAGATGTGTCGGATGTGAGTCATACAGTACCAACTGTTATGCTGAGCGCGGCCGCTATGTGCAAGGAAACCCCGCTGCATCACTGGGCGGCAACGGCACAGGTCGGCATGAGCATCGGGCAGAAAGGGATGTTCTATGCGGCTGAGTGCATGGCCGCAGGGGCATACCGGCTGGTGAGAGAACCGGAACTGATCCGGAAAGCATGGCAGGAGATGGTTCGGTAACTATGAATTGCAGAAAGTGATGATATTAAGATGAAAGAAAATGAAAAGATACAGCTTTTTGAAAAAGCGCCGATTCCCGGGGCTGTGGCAAAGCTCGCTGTTCCGATGATCTTCAGTTCCCTTGTCATGGTGCTCTATAATATGGCGGATACCTATTTTGTGGGGATGATGAATGATCCGGTGGAAAATGCCGCGGTATCTCTGGCAGCTCCGGTACTGCTGGCGTTTAATGCGGTGAATAATCTGTTCGGTGTGGGAACATCCAGTATGATGAGCAGGGCGCTTGGAAGAAAAGATTATGAAACGGTATCGGAAAGCTCGGCTTTCGGTTTTTACTGTTCCCTTATATGCGGCGTGCTTTTCGGACTTCTCTGCGGTATTCTGCATACTCCGCTTCTGACGCTTATCGGAGCGGATGCGACTACCCGGGCAGCGACGCAGGGATATATGTTCTGGACTGTATATCTGGGAGCGGCGCCGGCCATCCTCAATGTAGTTATGGCATATCTGGTACGGTCAGAGGGGGCGGCCCTTCATGCCAGCATCGGAACGATGAGCGGATGCCTGCTCAATATTATCTTAGATCCGATCTTTATACTTCCGTGGGGACTGAATATGGGAGCGGCAGGAGCGGGACTTGCCACTTTTCTGTCTAACTGCGTGGCGTGTTTGTATTTCTTTGTGCTTCTCTACGTGAAGCGAGGAAATACATTTGTCTGTATTGATCCGAGAAAATTCCGCCTGAAAAAACGGATTATCATAGAAGTGTGCGGCGTCGGAATCCCGGCTTCAATCCAGAATCTCCTGAATGTGACGGGAATGACAATTCTGAATAACTTCACTTCCGTATACGGGGCTGACGCTGTGGCAGCTATGGGAATTACATATAAGATCTATATGGTGCCCATGCAGGTGGCGCTGGGATTTTCACAGGGGATTATGCCCCTTGTCAGCTATACATTTGCAGCCGGAAATATAAAAAGAATGAAAGATACGATTCTGTTTGCTCTTAAACTGATCGTACCGGCTCTGGCGGTAGTGACAATCGGATATTACGCGGGTGCGGATGTGCTGATCAGCCTGTTTATGAAGAATGAGACGATCATAGCATATGGATCTGCATTCCTGAGAGGTTTCTGCCTGGGTATTGTATTCTTAAGTATCGATTTCCTGGCAGTCGGTGTGTTTCAGGCGCTGGGCCTGGGCAGATATGCGCTTGTGTTCGCTATTATGAGAAAGGTCGTGCTGGAGATACCGGCCCTGATCATACTGAACCGGCTGTTCCCGCTGTATGGCCTTGCCTATGCACAGTTTGCGGCGGAATTGATTCTGAGCATTTGTGCAGTTGTGATGCTGCGGCATATTTTCAGAAAGTATGGAAAGAAACAGCCTGCCGCAGTACAACCGTCAGATTGAGATAAAAACAGCAGTGAAACGCTGCAGAAAAAGGAGAGTAAATAAATATGAAGAAACGTATCATTCTCGGCTCGGCTTCTCCGCGAAGAAGAGAACTCCTTGCACAGATCGGCGTGGAGTTTGAGGTCAGAGTCAGCGATAAGGAAGAAGTATATAAGAGCAGTATCCCGGAAGAGATTGTAAAAGAGCTTTCTCTCATGAAAGCGGAGAATGTGGCTTCAGAACTTGACGGGGATATTGAAGATGCTGTTATCATCGGCGCAGATACGATAGTCGTACTGGAAGATGAAATACTGGGAAAACCGTCGGATGAAGAAGATGCGGTCCGTATGCTCACACGCCTGCAGGGGCGGGAACACTGGGTGTATACCGGCGTGGCTGTTCTTGATTTCGGGCCGGACGGCGAGAAAACAGTGATCAATTATCCGGTGGGGACAAAAGTGTATGTCAACGCTATGACAGAAGACGAGATACGCGCCTATGTGGCGACGAAAGACCCGCTGGACAAGGCAGGCGCTTACGGAATACAGGGGAGATTTGCCGCGTATATCGACCGGATTGACGGAGATTATTATAACGTGGTGGGGCTCCCGGTGTCGCGGGTGTACCGGACGCTCAAAGAGATCGGCATAAAATAATCGTTAAGTGGCTCAAATAGGAAATAGTCCGTTTACACCATCTCCCACAGCATCTGCCCTTTATCCCGCAGCCATTTCCGCGCAGCTCGATAATCCGGCAGAACCGATTCCACGATGGCATAAAATGCCTTTGAGTGATTCATTTCCCTGCGGTGGGCGAGCTCGTGTACGACGACATAGTCCAGCACTTCTTCCGGGGCGAGGATAAGCCGCCAGTTGAAATTTAAGTTGCCCTTACTGCTGCAGCTTCCCCAGCGGGTCTTCTGCTCACGGATGGAGATGCGGCCGTAAGAGACCCCCATAATGCGGGCATAATATTCCGTCTTGCGGGTGAAGATATCCCTTGCAATTTCAATGTAGCGGCTGCGGTCTTTTACAGAGAGAGGCGGATGCGCGGAAGAAGCGGCTTTTTTCTGGCCTTCCAGTTCTTTTGCGCGGGCAAGGTGTTTCATCACCCAGGTTTCATTTTTAGAGACAAAGGTATCGATATAGGAACGGGAGCAGTGTCTGGGAGAGCGCACGAGGACGCGGCCGTCCCGGGTTACCTGGATCGCAATGGTCTTCCTGCTGCTGTATATGATTTCGTATTCAAATGGATGATTCATGATAGTACCTCGCAAATCTGTCTGGTGGTAACAATTCCTCCCGTTGCTACTTACTCGCAAAATGAACGGTTACATTGAATGTAGGTATGTTATACATACCGGATATAGTGTAGCAGGAAGTGCGGGCTTTCTGCAAGTGTCAGAAAGCAGGATTGCCCGAAGACAGAATCAGAATGATGAAGGAGCAGATATGGAACGAATACTTATTATAGAAGATGATGATGTTCTGGCGCAGGGAGTAAAGTTTAATCTGGAGCTGGCGGGGTTCTCTTTCGCCGGCAGTCTGAGAAAAGAGAGGGAGATCCCTGTAATTTTCCTGACTGCGAGAGATCTTGATGAAGATATGATGCGGGGCTTTGAGATCGGGGCAGATGACTATATCACGAAGCCTTTTAATGTGCTGATTCTTGTTCAGCGTGTGCGCGCTGTACTTAAGAGATACCATGCGGGAAGCAGGAAAAGGGAACGGGTGAAAACGGGGAATCTGGAGATTGACTTCCAGTCCTGGCAGGTGTGGAAGAGCGGCGTTGAGCTGACACTTACGCCTACGGAATTCAGGCTTTTGAAAAAGTTCTGTGACAATCCCGGAATTGTCCTGACCCGTCGCGTACTTCTGGAAACAATGTGGGATAAAGAGGAAAAATTTGTAGACGAACATACTCTGACCATGTTTGTGAGCAGGCTCAGGTCAAAGATCTCTGATGAGGAGCATTCGTATATCAGGACAGTCTATGGCACAGGGTATCAGTGGATGGGGAAATAGAGCGGAATGGAGTATATTATGGAACAGCAGGAGCTATTTTTTGCAGCAGTGGCTGTCTTTATTGCAATTCTCAGCGGAACTGCGGCGGGGATCTGGCTGTATATGCGAAAAAAATATATTTCTTATACAGAAAAGGTGCTAAGCAGCATTGATGATCTTTTTATACAATCTTATTTTAGTTCTTCCGTCAGAATAAGTCTAATGCTTAAATTCAATTAGAATAAATGCCTGAAAGGTATTGATTTTCGAGACATTTCTGAAACATTTCCCTGATATTCTTTTTTGCAGCAGATAAAATAGCGGGAAAGGAGAGAAAAAATGAGTATATTGACCGTAAAGGATCTGAAGAAATATTATGGAGAAAAGCAAAATATCGTGCGGGCGCTTGACGGGGTGTCGCTGTCTGTTGAGGAGGGAGAGTTTGTGGCTGTTGTCGGAACGAGCGGAAGCGGAAAATCTACCCTCTGAAATATGATGGGAGGTCTGGATGCACCGACAGAATATATTAAAGAAGTAATCCGCCTGCTGGGGATCCGGGATAAACTGACGGAAATGCCGAACAATC
The DNA here is from genome assembly GCA_904377845.1 of uncultured Ruminococcus sp. Classification (GTDB taxonomy): domain Bacteria; phylum Bacillota; class Clostridia; order Lachnospirales; family Lachnospiraceae; genus Mediterraneibacter. The sequence goes on from CAJFGR010000014.1 coordinate 34,011, forward strand.
TGTCGGGCGGCCAGCAGCAGAGAGTGGCGATTGCCCGGGCGCTGGCGGCAAAACCGGCGATCCTGCTGTGTGATGAACCGACCGGCAATCTGGATTCAAAGACGAGCCAGGACGTACTCGGACTGATCAGGATGTCGGGACTGGACGAAGAAGGGCTAAGAGAGATGGCACAGGATGAGCGGACCAGTTATGTGCTCGGCATGAAGATGGGACAGAGCGTGGAGATTGACGGTAATATAGTTCAGCGGCTGCATTTACTGCTTCACCTCTGAAGGCTGAAGGGACGAAGATTGAGACCGCCATCCCGACAGAGGGAAAAATGCCGGCTGCGTTCAATGAAGTTATGATCTCTGACAGCTACTGTGACCAGGCCGGGCTGGCGGTAAAGCCCGGCGATACGGTGACATTTACATGGCTGGACAAAACAGCCGAGAGCTATGTGGTCTCAGGGCTTTTCCATGTGGATGGACCGCAGCCTCTGTATGCCGTGTATGTTTGAAGATATGGCGTACGCTTTCGGAGCGGAATACGGAGTAGACAGAAAGGATATGAATATAAACGGACAGTTTCTCCGGATTCTGCCGGGCAATGATATGGAACTTCAGGAGACAGTCATTATCGCAGCAGTGGGGATCGGACTTCTGTTTGTCAGTGTGCTTGTAGTCTACAGTGTGTTTTACCTGTCAGTCGTTGGGAGGATCCGTCAGTTCGGCCAGCTTCGGACCATCGGGATGACGAAGCGGCAGATACGCAGGATGGTGCGCACGGAAGGTCTTATCTTAAGTGCTGCGGGCGTCCCCGCGGGACTGCTGATCGGAGGGACAGCGGCTTATTTTATCCGTCCCGGCGGATGGAGCTGGACACATACTCTTGTGACCGGAGCTGCAGTCATTGCAGCGGAGATGATTACAGTTCTGATATCAGTACGCAGGCCGGCAAAGACTGCGTCATCGGTCTCTCCGGTGGAGGCGGCAAAGTATTCCGGATATAATGTGCGTGCGGAGAAGAAGAGAGGGAAAAAATGCGCAGGAAGAGCAACAGAGAAGCATACGAAAAAACTGTCCAGGAAGATCACTCCGGTGAGTCTGGCAGTGATGAGCAGCGCAAGAAACCGGAAGAGGTCGGTTCTGACCCTGCTTTCGCTCGGCATCGGCGGTGTTCTGTATATGATTGCAGCGGTCTATGTATCTTCCACCAGTCTTGAGGGATACGCGAGAACAGGAGAATTTCAGTACGGAGAGTTCCTGTTTAATTACTCCTATAATGTAACACAGACAGCGGAGCACGGTCAGACAGATCTCCAGCTTGAGCATCCTATGGATGAAAATCTGATCCGTCAGATCAGGGCGGTGGACGGAGTAGAAGACATCCGTACAATCGAGTCGCTTGAAGTGGCATGGGAGGAAGCGTACGGATGGAGCTTTGAGCCGGGCGATAAGGTGACGATGTCATGGTATGACGGGAAAGAGATAGAGAGCAGAACATTTACCATTGCGGGTGCCCTGGAAAAAGGTAATCTGGATCAGGAACCGGGGGACACCTATGCGGATTTCCTGATCCCGGAAGAAATACTGGATGAAATGACAAAGGGAATAAATCTGACAGAATGTCTGATTGTGAAAACGGATCCGCAGAAAGAGAAGCAGATCGACAGCTTTCTGGTAGAGATCGCATCAGAATACCCATATCTCTCATACAATACACTGACAGAACATATGCAGGAAGTACGGTCCATGTTTGTGTCTTTTTTTGCCATGATGGTGGGGCTGAGTGCGTTTATTATCGGGTTTGCCCTGATCAATCTGGTAAATACAATGGTTACCGGCATACTGACAAGAGATCACGAATTCGCCATACTTCAGTCTGTGGGAATGACAAGGACACAGCTATCGGGAATGCTGCGCACGGAAGGTACTCTGCTTGCAGCAGGAAATATACGCTTGTCGAGCGGCTGAGAGAAGAATAAAGAGTAAAAAACGGAAAAGGGAGCCTGCATCCGGATTGAAACGGGTGCAGGCTCTCCTGCGTGGAAACGGATCGGTCAGTTATTTACTGAATGGTGTGCGGGATAGGAATCGATGGTGAGTGCTTCGAATGCATATCCCTGGCTGCGGTAATATTTGATAATATCAGGCAGCGCCTCCACTGTAGTTTCCTTTGCATCAGTGTCGTGCATCAGGATATTGATGTGCCGGGCGGTGCTGGAAGTTGCATTTTTGACGAGTGTCTTCGCGGGAACATTGTTTCCGCTTGCGTCAGTGGAATCACAGTTCCAGTCAAAGTACTGATATCCCTTTTTCTGAACTTCTTTTGTGAGCTTTGACATAAGACCGGGGCTGAACTGCTTACTGACCGTATTGCTGGAGCCGCCTGGAAAACGGATCAGTCTGGATTCTACCCCTGTTTCTTCTTTTACCATATCGGAGATCTTCTGAAGATCGTCAAAATATGCCTCCTCAGAAGCATAGACCTTTGCATAATCGTGGGTGTAGGTGTGAAGAGCAACCACACTTCCCTGATTACAGATCCGTTTGAGAACATCATTGTGTTTTCTGTTGTTCCCTGTCACGAAGAAAGTAGCTTTCGCGTTATATTCATTCAGAATCTCCAGGATTTTATCAGTGTGTGCGGACGGTCCGTCGTCAAATGTGAGATAGACGACTTTACGGTTGTAGTCTCTGTCTTTTTTTACAGTGACTTTTCGGACGGTTACCGCCTCGTTGCCTGACCGGTCTTTCGTCGTGTAAGTCACCTCATATGTACCAGGTGTGGCGAAATCCACCTGATCGGAATTGACAGAGAACTGTGGATCGGGATCCATATCATCTGTTACTGTGACTCCCTCTTCAAAGTCTGCTGTTCTGCCCTGCATGACTTCGATATTGCCGACGCCCTGAACAACCGGCGGGGTGATGTCTTTCTTTCGCGTAAGCTCTGCCGTCTCTAATGTCTCGTTTCCTGAGGTGTCTGTTGCGGCAATCTGCACGCCATATGTGCCTTCGCTGTCCCATTTGCCGGGATTTTTAAAGCTTAATGTCACTTCTGTCAGGTCAGACGCCTCTTCCACAAATTTCTCCGGCGTGATTTCCTCGGCAAGATCTGTTGTGTATGGGCGGACTTTCAGGACAGGCGGCGTAGTGTCTTCGACCTTGACTGTTGCTCTGTACTCATGGCCTCTGCAGGTATATATGACAGGATAGTCTCCTGTTTTGGTGATGTCGGCTTCGGACTTGATAGTGACGTCCTGTCTGTCAGCAAAAAACAGATGCTTCACATTTTTCCATGGATCAAAGGGTTCCATTAATTCGTGCCTGACGACGGAATCTTTCAGAACGACGGGGTGTGTATACAGATAGGTCAGGATTCCGGATGCGGCCAGAAACGGGATGAGCAGAGTAATGACTGCAGTTCTTATGAGAAGCGCTCTCCGCCTCTTTCTTCTTGATAAATGTTTCTTTTGTTTTTTCTTCATAGTCCCCTCTTTAGTAAATGAAAAGTTTTTTATTGTGTTCGTGCCTTTACTATATACGGGTGCATGAGAAGAATCAAGTAAGTTATATAAAACCTAAATAAAACTACAGAAAATATTAAGAAAGAGAAGAGCGGAAGCAAAAAGCATTTTGGCAGCAGTATTCGGATTTTTATAGACACCGGCTGACTGTAAGTGCTACAATAATGATCAGTTACGCTGACTTTTTTCTGACGGGAGTTACAATTTATGAATAAAAACAGTCATGGCGCGAAAGAACGGAAAACAGAAAAACGAGGCAGAAAAGGAAGCCGTATGCGCAACTTAAGCGAAGCTCTTTATATGGAACTGCGGGAGCATCGCAGTTCATTTATTGTATATTTTACGCTTCGTGCGCTTGTGATCGTAATGATGGTTCTGCAGCTTCTGAATCGGAACTACGAGAATGTATTTCTCTGTGCGCTGACGCTGCTTCTTCTGATAATGCCCAGCCTTATTCAGGTTACCTTCAAAGTGGAACTGCCCACAACGCTGGAGATTATTATATTGATTTTTATTTTTGCGGCGGAGATTCTGGGAGAAATAAGCGAGTTTTATCTGGTGTTCCCCTTCTGGGATACGGTGCTGCATACGTTGAACGGTTTTCTGGCGGCGGCGATCGGATTTTCTATGGTGGATCTTCTGAACCGGAGCGAGAAGACGGTGTTCAACCTGTCGCCTATTTTTATGGCCATTGTTGCGTTCTGCTTTTCCATGACAATCGGCGTGGTCTGGGAGTTTTTTGAATTCGGGATGGATCAGATCGCGGGATATGATATGCAGAAAGATACGGTGGTCCATGCGATCCGGTCTGTGACGCTTGATCCGGCGGGAAGAAATGTACCGTATGTGATCGACAATATCACCGAGACGACGGTAAACGGGCAGGAACTGGGACTGGGCGGATATCTGGATATCGGTCTGATTGATACCATGCAGGATCTGATCGTCAATTTCGCAGGAGCGTTTGTGTTTTCCGTGATCGGTTTCTTTTATGTCAAAAACAGGGGCAAAGGCGGGATTGCACGGCGTTTTATTCCGAGAAGAAAAGCCAAAGACAGAGATTTTCTGAAGATTGCAAGGGAGATTACCGAGAACGGTGATGACGTCAGGAACGTGGTGCGCAGGAAAAACGAAGCCGGAAAATCAGCTTCCAGATCAGGAAGAGAATCAGGGCCCCGAGGATCGTCGAGATGATATACAGGGCAATGGCGCCGTTATTTCCGAGAACAGGTATAAAATCCCTGAATATGATCTGCTGCATTTTGTAATCTGGGTTGATATAGAACATATTAATGGTGCCGTATCTGTCAAGGGACAGATTCAGAAGCACCGCGGCAAGGCAGCAGGCAAGATATAAAAATGTACTGTATATGAAAGGACGCAGTGGGAACGCAGCAGCAAGCGCGCGTGAAAACAGCGTCTTTTTTTGATCTGACCGGAGCAGGCGGGCGTATACAAATCCTGCAGAAATACCTAATATAATAAGAAGAATGTGCCATAGATAAGAATGGACAGTAAGTGCTTTCAGCGGGTAATGAAGACCGGTCGTATCAGCGAATACGGCAATGCCGCCCAGCAGACAATATGACATAAGGAATGCCAGCAGAGTCAGCCGGGCAGTTCTTTTGCGAATCCAGGGATAAACCAGAAGTATATACATGGGGATGCTGCAGAGCTGGAATGGAAAATACCACCAGATATAACTGCCGCCGCCGATGGCAAAAGTAAGGGTAAACTGTTTCCATATCTCGCTGCAGAACATAAGCATACCGCATACAAAGAAAAAGATGTCGGATTTATAAGAAAAAGATAATGATATTAATTGCTTTTTGCTGTTCATTTATGCACCTCTCCTATATTATAGCGCAAACGCCGGATTGTTTATACCGGATTGCTGTTTTTATAGCTGTACATTTCGGAAAAAGATGTGATATTGTATGAAACATACAAATAATCGATGTTTTTTCAGTGAATTTAGACAAAATGATACAGAAACTCGGGGACGGACCGGATATTCATAAAAAACACGTGAAAATTCAATAAAAGTTTATTTCGCGTATATTAGAAAAAAAGACAAAATGAAGTAAAAAATGAAGGTTTGGCAGACCTGCGGGTTACTCTGTGAAAATGTTGACAAATTTCGATTCGGGGCGTAATATTTAGTCAGCTTTCCGGAGTAATTATTTTAATAAGAAAGAACAGAAGGAAAGCAGGTGTCTGAGAAAGGACGGAATGTTCTTTTTCCGGCTCCGATGAGCTGGAACTGAAAAGTGAAAAAGGATTTAGGGGGTTCAAAGAAGAACAGCTCTTTTTTTTATGCCCAAATTCGGCTTACATACAGCTCCGGCGTCAATTTAATATAGATAAAGTAAACAGACAAAGGAGGGAGCAATACGGGAAATCTGACAGAAACATTGATGGAAGAACTGAACTGTGAGACAGTCTTCACTCTTCCGGTCGTGGGAGGTATCTCCGAATCCGTGGTGGTTACATGGATCATCATGGCGGTTCTTGTTCTGCTGTCAATTATCCTGACGAGAAACCTCAGGGTGGAAAATCCCGGCAAAATTCAGCTCGTACTGGAAGCGGGCATAAGCTGGGCGCAGAACTTTTTTGAAGGGGTTATCGGAAAAGAAAGCCGAAGATACAGCCCTTATCTGATCACGGTACTTCTCTATCTGGCTGCAGCGAATACGCTTGCGCCGCTGTGCGGTTTTAAACCGCCGACAAAAGATCTGAACGTGACGGCAGCTCTGGCAATTATGAGTATGTGCCTGATCGAGTTTTCGGGCATCCGCAAGAACGGGGTAATTCACTGGGTAAAACATTTCGCCCAGCCTATTCCGGTGGTGGCGCCGATTACAGTACTGGAGATCGTCATCCGGCCGCTGTCGCTCTGTATGCGACTCTTCGGAAATATGCTGGCCGGATTTGTGGTGTTGGAACTGCTCAAGTTCTTCGTGCCGCTGATCGTACCGATCCCGGTAAGTTTTTATTTTGACATTTTCGACGGTCTGCTTCAGGCATATGTATTCGTATTCCTGACAGCATTATTTATGACCGAGGAGATGGAATAACCATCAAAAAAACAAACAGAAAAAGGAGATTAAAATTATGGAAACACTTATTGCTATTGGAGCAGGTATTGCAGTATTAACAGGTATCGGAGCAGGTGTAGGTATTGGTATCGCAACAGGTAAAGCTGCTGAGGCTATTGCAAGACAGCCTGAGGCAGAGGGAAAGATCAGCAAGAACCTGATTCTCGGATGTGCGCTTGCAGAGGCAACAGCTATCTACGGTTTCATTATCGGACTTCTGATCATCATTCTTCTGTAAGAGTATGGCAGAATTTAGAGACGATAACATGAAAGGTGGGCTTAAAAGGTGATTTCAATAGATTTGAACCTTGTCTGGACCATAATCAACCTTGTTGTTCTTTATCTTTTGCTGAGACACTTCCTTATCGGACCGGTGATGAATATCATGGATCAGAGAAAGCAGATGATCGAGGACGGCTTTAAAAATGCACAGGCGGCACAGGATGACGCCAACAGGCTGAAGCAGGAATATGAGACAGCGTTAAGCGGGGCGAAGCAGGAATCCGTACAGCTGATCGAGGATGCGAGAAAGAATGCGAAAGCAGAGTATGACCGTATCATAAGTGAGGCAGGAGAGAAAGCAGACACAATGCTTGAATCCGCAAAAGAGAATGTCCGCGCCGAGCGTGAGCAGACGATGAAGGAACTGAAGTCACAGATCGCAGGACTTGCGGCTGCTTCAGCAGCAAAAGTAATCGGCAGAAATGCAGATGAGAAAGAGAGCCGGGACCTGTACGATCAGTTTTTGAAAGAAGCAGGTGAGGGAGATGACGATGCAGACAGATAAGGAGATACGTTGTTCGTCTCCGGCAGTCTCATACGGGAAAGTTCTTTTTGAACTTCAGATCCCCGAGGAGTATGTACAGGAGACGCGGGAAATCTTCAAAGCGGTCCCGGATCTGGCAGAGCTGTTCATGAATCCTACGGTTCCCATGAAGAAGAAGCTGAAAGTGATCGACAGGGTTTTTCCGGAAGAAATGCATAACTTTCTGAAAACAGCGTGCAGGAATCACAGAATGGATCTGATAGAAGAGATCTTTGCGGCGTATGATACCTGCATAGACCAGAGGGATAAGGTTATAAACGCTGTGCTTACCTGTACTGCAGCTCCCAGTGAGGAACAGAAAAAGGGAATGGAAAAATTCCTGTGCAGGAAATACGGCGCTTGTAAAGCACAGATTGATGTGCGGTTTGACGTGGATCTGCTTGGAGGATTTATTCTCCGCGCGGGCAGCGATGAGTATGACTGGAGTGTGAAAGGCCGTCTGGACAGGCTTGCGCAGACTCTGGGCGCGCAATGACAGCAGGAATGAATCGGAAGTCATACTCTTAAATAAACCTGGAGGTGAACAAGGTGAGTTCAATCAACTCAGATGAGATTATCTCTATTCTCCGCGAAGAGATAGAGAATTTTGATACAATGAGCAAAGACAGTGAAGTCGGAACTGTCGTATCAGTAGGCGACGGAATCGCCACGATCTACGGGATCGACCATGCCATGTACGGAGAGATTATCACATTCGAGACAGGTCTTAAGGGAATGGTACAGGATATCCGCAAGGATGAGATCGGATGTATCCTCTTCGGAAGTGACAGCGGGATCCGCGAAGGTACAAAAGTATCCCGTACAGGCAAGAAAGCCGGCGTACCTGTCGGCGATAAATATATAGGAAGAGTTGTCAATGCGCTGGGCGAAGCAATCGACGGGCGCGGAGACATTGAGGCGGATGATTACCGCCCGATCGAGCAGGAAGCTCCCGGAATCGTAGACAGAAAGTCAGTCAGTGTTCCGCTGGAGACAGGTATCCTTTCCATCGATGCCATGTTCCCGATCGGACGCGGACAGCGTGAGCTGATTATCGGCGACCGCCAGACAGGAAAGACATCCATCGCAATGGATACAATCCTGAATCAGAAAGGCAAAGACGTGATCTGTGTCTATGTTGCCATCGGACAGAAAGCGTCCACAGTGGCAAAGGTTGTGAATACACTGAAAGAACACGGTGCAATGAACTACACGATTGTAGTATCATCCACTGCAAGTGACTGCGCACCGCTGCAGTATATTGCCCCATATGCGGGAACAGCAATGGCAGAATATTTTATGCATCAGGGAAAAGACGTCCTGATCGTATATGATGACCTGTCCAAGCACGCGGTTGCATACCGTGCGCTCTCTCTGCTTCTCGGACGTTCTCCGGGACGTGAGGCATATCCGGGAGATGTGTTCTATCTTCATTCAAGACTGCTGGAGCGTTCCAGCCGCTTAAGTGAGGAGAAAGGCGGCGGTTCCATCACAGCGCTGCCGATCATTGAGACACAGGCGGGAGATGTATCCGCATACATTCCGACAAACGTAATTTCTATTACAGACGGACAGATTTTCCTCGAGAGCGGACTTTTCGCATCGGGAATGAGACCTGCGGTCAATGTGGGACTTTCCGTATCCCGTGTGGGCGGAGCTGCACAGACAAAAGCGATGAAGAAGGCTTCGGGAAGTATCCGTATCGACCTGGCACAGTACAGAGAGATGGAAGTGTTCACACAGTTCAGCTCTGATCTGGATGCTGCCACAAAGGAGCAGCTTGAATACGGAAGCGGACTGATGGAGCTGTTAAAGCAGCCGCTGTATCATCCGCTGTCACTGCACGAGAAAGTTATCACTCTCTGTGCGGCAACACATAAAGTACTTCTCGGAATCGATAAGAAAGAGATCAAGAAGTTCCAGGCGGATATGCTGACATATTTCGATACCGCGCATCCGGAGATCGGACAGGAGATCGAAGAAAAGAAAGTGCTGTCTGACGAGCTTATTGAGAAGATCGTGGAGACTGCAAAAGAGTACAAGAAGAGCAGGTGATAAGATGGCAAATATCAGAGAGATACAGAGCCGTATCAACAGTGTCAAAGACACGATGAAAATCACAAATGCGATGTATATGATCTCTTCGTCAAAATTGACGCAGGCCAAGAAAAAGCTGCAGGATACAGAGCCTTATTTCTATGCGCTGCAGGGAGAAATATCAAGAATTCTCCGTCATCTTCCCGAGCTTGAGCATAATTATTTTGTGAAGAGGGAGGATATCCCGCCGGAAGAGAGAAAGATCGGTTCTATTGTTGTCACTGCCGACAAAGGGCTTGCGGGGGCGTACAACCATAATATTGTCAAGCTGGAAGAAGAAATTCTGGCAAGACCGGGAATACACAAACTCTTCATTGTAGGAGAACTGGGACGGCATTACTTTGCAAAGCACGGAGTGGAAATTGATACGAATTTCCAGTATACAGTGCAGAAACCGACCATGCACCGTGCCAGAGATATCTCGGGCGTGCTGCTGGATCAGTTTGAGAAAGGTGAGCTGGACGAAATCTATATCGTATATACGAGGATGGAGAATTCGGTTCAGTCGGAAGCAGAAGTGATTAAGCTCCTGCCCCTTGAGAGAAGTTCTTTTAATGAGATGAAGATGCCTCTTAATGTACATCGCGAGTCGATCGAACTGTATCCTTCCGCCGAGGCGGTTATGGACAGTATCGTTCCGAACTATGTGACCGGTATGATATACGGCTGTCTTGTAGAGGCGTATGCAAGCGAGCATAATGCCCGTATGATGGCGATGAAATCCGCAACAGACAGTGCACAGGATCTGATCCGGGATCTGTCTATTGTATATAACAGGGCACGTCAGGCAGCGATCACACAGGAGATCACTGAAGTTTGTGCCGGCGCCAGGGCGCAGAAGAAGTAGAAGGATACTTTTGGAAAGAAAGTGAGAATGATTATGAATAAAGGAAGAATCACACAGGTCATGGGACCTGTCGTTGACGTAGTATTTGAAGACGGCGAGCTTCCCTTTATCAAAGATGCGCTTGAAGTTAAAAACAACGGCAAGAAATGCATTATGGAAGTTGCCTCCCACCTCGGCAACAATGAGGTGCGTTGCCTGATGCTGGCGGCGAGTGAGGGACTTCACAAAGATATGGAAGTTACAGCTACAGGAGCCGGCATTAAAGTGCCTGTCGGAGAGAAGACACTCGGCAGACTCTTTAATGTGCTTGGCGAGACGATTGACGACGGAGACGAGATCACGGATTCCGAGAAATGGGTAATCCACAGAGACCCGCCTTCATTCGAGGAGCAGAGTCCTGTTGTCGAGATTCTGGAGACCGGAATTAAGGTTATCGATCTTCTTGCTCCATACGCAAAGGGCGGTAAGATCGGACTCTTCGGCGGCGCCGGAGTAGGTAAAACCGTGCTTATTCAGGAGCTGATCCGCAACATTGCAACAGAGCACGGCGGATATTCAATCTTTACAGGAGTCGGAGAGCGTTCCCGTGAGGGTAACGACCTTTGGTCCGAGATGAAAGAGTCCGGAGTACTGGCTAAGACAGCCTTAGTGTTCGGACAGATGAATGAGCCCCCCGGAGCACGTATGCGTGTGGCGGAGACAGGACTTACAATGGCGGAGTATTTCCGTGATGAAGAGCATAGAAACGTGCTTCTGTTCATCGACAACATTTTCCGTTTTACACAGGCGGGGTCCGAGGTGTCCGCACTGCTCGGACGTATGCCTTCTGCCGTGGGTTATCAGCCTACTCTGGCAACGGAAATGGGTGAACTTCAGGAGCGTATTGCTTCCACAAAGAACGGTTCTGTTACTTCCGTACAGGCAGTCTATGTGCCGGCGGACGACCTGACTGACCCGGCTCCGGCAACTACATTCGCCCATCTGGATGCGACTACAGTACTTTCCAGAAAGATCGTAGAGCAGGGTATCTATCCGGCGGTAGATCCTCTGGAGTCCAGTTCACGTATTCTGGAAGCGGATGTTGTAGGAGAAGAGCACTATGAAGTGGCGAACAAGGTCATCGCCATCCTTCAGAAATACAAAGAGCTGCAGGATATTATCGCAATCCTCGGTATGGAAGAACTTTCCGATGAGGATAAGGCGACTGTCATGCGTGCAAGAAAGATTCAGAGATTCCTGTCACAGCCGTTCTTCGTAGCTGAGACATTTACAGGAATTCCGGGTAAATATGTACCACTGAAAGAGACGATCCGCGGCTTTAAGATGATTATCGACGGAGAGATGGATGAGTATCCGGAATCCGCATTCTTCAATGTGGGAACCATCGATGACGTGATCGAAAAAGCAAAAGCAGAAGCGGCAGAAGCGTAAGACCGCAGAATAGAACAGGAGTGTATGCATAATGGATACATTTGGTCTTAAGATCATAGCAAGCGATAAAGTCTTTTACGAAGGCCGCTGCAGAAAGCTGATCATTCCCGCTCCGGACGGACAGAAAGGAATCCTGCCGAACCACGAGAATATGGTCATCGCCATTGTTGTGGGGACTGCAAAAGTGCAGCTCGCAGGCGAGGACGAGTGGAGAGATCTTGCGGTCGGAACCGGATTCGCGGAGATCGTCAATAACCGTGTCACTCTGCTGGTGGATACCGCCGAGAGACCGGAGGATATCGACATACGCCGTGCACAGGAGCAGCAGGAACGCGCAGAAGAACAGATGCGGCAGAAACAGAGCATACAGGAGTACTATCACACACAGGCATCCCTTGCCCGCGCGATGAACAGACTCCGCGTAGCCCAGGATAAAAAGTGGAACTTATAGTAACAGTTCAGCCATGGAGAAAACCGTGTACAAAACCATGCTCGCATGAGTTTTTACACGGTTTTTTTCATGGAGTGAGCGCCTGTATATGAGCAAAGAAGCGGCGTAAGCCGCGATAAGCACGGAGTGCGGCTTTGCAAGTGGACGCTATATTTCTGCTAAGAAATAAATCGGTCGTTGACACGTCAGCGGCCGAATGTTATATTTAAGTTAATTTTGTGTAAAATATCCGGCAAAAGTATGCCGGTCTTTTTATGCAAAATAAGGCGTCCCGTGTCGGATGTCTGAGTAAAATTAAATATATAGCAAAGAGGGAGAAATTATGGACGTTTCTTTTGCAGGATTTTGTCAGCAGGTGTTTTCCAATCCTGTTCTGATGGTGACAGTACTGCTCACACTGGGCGTTATATTCGTAAACGGCTGGACTGATGCGCCGAATGCAATCGCCACGTGCATTGCGACAAGATGCCTGAAAGTCAGGACGGCGATCATGATGAGCGCAGTATTTAATTTCCTTGGAGTACTTGTGATGACGCACATCAACAGTTCGGTTGCATCGACGATCAGCAATATGGTCGATTTCGGCGGGCAGACGGACGAGGCGCTTATTGCTCTGTGCGCAGCTCTGTTTTCAATTGTGGTCTACAGCGTGGCGGCTTCCGTGTTCGGAATACCGACCAGCGAGAGCCACAGCCTGATCGCAGGCCTCACAGGTGCTGCAATCGCCATACACAACGGTGTGGGCGGTGTTAATTTTGACGAATGGGTAAAAGTACTCTACGGACTGGTTCTAAGCCTGGCGCTCGGATTCTTCATGGGCTGGGTAATCTGTAAGATTATCACATTAATCTGCGCAGCCATGGACCGCCGGAAGACGAACGGATTCTTTACCGTAGCGCAGATCTTCGGCGCAGCATTCATGAGTTTTATGCACGGGGCTCAGGACGGACAGAAATTCATCGGCGTACTGTTCTTAGGTGTCGCGTTCTGCAACGGACAAAGCAGTGTGGAGGGTATGCTCATACCGGTCTGGCTGATGCTGCTGTGCAGTACGGTTATGGGTGTAGGGACAAGCGTCGGCGGTGAGAAGATTATCAAATCTGTGGGAATGGATATGGTGAAGCTTGAAAAATTCCAGGGCTTTTCCGCCGATCTTGCGGGAGCGGTGTGTCTGCTCCTCTCCAGTGTATTCGGTATTCCGGTATCGACGACACACACAAAAACAAGCGCGATCATGGGAGTCGGTGCAGTGAAGAGACTTTCAGCGATCAATTTTGGTGTTGTGAAGGATATGATGCTGACATGGATTTTTACATTCCCGGGCTGCGGACTGATCAGCTTTGTTGTTGCAAAGATATTTATTATGGTATTTTAGGAGGAAAGAACAGTGGCAAAGAAACAGGATTCATTTTATTTTGATAACTTTGTAGCGTGCGCAGAGGATTCCTGCCGGGCAGCACAGATGCTGAAAGCGGCGCTTGCAAATTTCAAACCGGAGACTTTGAAAGAGCAGCTCGACAGTATCCATGAAGTGGAACACAGTGCAGATGCAAAGAAACATGAGATGCTCGATCATCTGGCAAAAGAGTTCCTTCCGCCGATAGAGCGTGAAGATATTGTTTCCTTAAGTCAGAATATCGACAATATGACAGACAAAGTAGAGGACGTTATGCTGAGGGTATATATGAATAACGTACAGGACATCGAACCGAATGCCCTGAAGATGACGGATGTTGTGATCGAGTGCTGTGATGCAGTGAGGGATCTTCTCGTTGAGTTTAAGAATTTTAAGCGCTCCAAGACTCTCAAGCAGCTGATCATCCGTATCAATGATCTGGAAGAAGAATCAGATAAGCTCTTCATGGAGAGCATCAGAGGTCTCTATACAGAGTCGGAAAATCCGATACGTATTATTGCATGGAGAGATATCTATATCTATCTGGAGAGATGCGCAGACGCGTGTGAACATGTGGCGGATGTGGTTGAGAGTGTGATCATGAAGAATTCATAGGATTCAGACAGCAGCGGCGAACCCGGCTGCAGATACAGAGCAAGTCATGAATGGGCTGCAAAATCAGCGCTGAGCTGATTTTGCAGCCTCCTTTTTATGCCTTAAGAAACTGTTCTATATAGAATAATGCGGCTCCTGTCGCGGGCGCGTACTGACCGCGTGTTCCAATGAGCAGATTTTCTTGAGCTACAGGGAACGGAGTGGAGTTATTGATATATTTCAGAAGATAATCAATGTCCTCCGGAATAAAATATGGAGCCAGATAACCGCTGATAATGATCGGACCGTCGATGATCATGTTAAGATTCTTCATTGCAAATGCCAGATGGTCCAGATAATCATTCCATATCTGATTCAGGTTTTTGTCCGCCTTTGATCGGAGAAGCGGGAAAAATTCCTTTATGGCCATTCCCGCTGCAGCCTCCAGAGCATTTGCCGAGCAGTATGTCTCCAGACATCCGCGGCTGCCGCAGTAGCATAGAGGACCGTCCGGATTTATGCACATATGTTCCAGAGAACCACTGTGCATGGAGATCCCGTGCTGGACCTTGTGATCTGTTATGACTGCTCCGCCCAGATTCCGGTTCAGGAGAAATACTACTGCACTGTCGAGAGAAGGCCGGCTCCATAGTTCCAGGTAGGCTGCCGCTTTGGAATCGTGTGCAAGACGACAGGGATACGGGAGCCTGGATGCAAAATCAGAGAGCACCATTTTGGAATTATCCATAATGGCTCCGTAAGTTACGGCTGCGCCGTCCGGCGATATGATTCCCTGAGTCGCAATGGATATTCCAAGGATCTTTTCTTTTTCATAGTGGTGTTCCTGAATAAAATTATCGATCTTTTCTGTAACCTGAGAATAATAGTTTTCCGTATTACTGTATGTGAGAGGGAAAGTATCCGAGTCGATCTCCTCCCCGTATAAATTTACAGCTACGATATGAAACATATTTTTCAGAAGGCCGATACCGATCGATATCTTTACGTCCGGTATGATCCGGATAATCTGTGCTTTCCGTCCGCCGGTAGATTCAAAATATCCGTTTCTTTCGATCAGGCCTTCTGCTTCCAGGGCGTTGAGATTCTGACTGACTGTTGACAGTCCCATTTCCAAATCCCGTACGATCTGCAGCTTGGAAGTCTGCCGTTCATGATAAATATACTGGTAGACCTTTTTTTTGTTGATCTTTTTCAGAGTGATCGTAGTAACTCCTTTTTCCGCCATAATGAACTCCTCTGTTACTTTATAGGTTAAATATATGTCATAAGTGTAAGACACACTATTTATTGTAATACAGCGGGTAAAGAAAATCAAATGACGAATAACACTGCTTTTCGGAGACAGTGAGCTGATGCGTGACTTCCCAGTTTTATCTTGCATTTTCAGGTAGGCTATACTACAATAAAAATGCCTTTTTAAATGCAGAAAGTACATTTTCTGATATATTTTGTCGAAACAAGACAGGGGAGAGAAAAAGATGAGTGAAAGCTATAAACCACGTTCTCTTGCAGAGATCATGAACGATGTTCTGAGCACCGTCCGTGATTACTATGATTCGGAGTACGCTTATTATATTGAAAAAGAACAGGGAGATATCGAGACGATCTATGAGTGGTGCGCAGAGAATGTCGAGTGGCAGAGAGACCGTCTGAAGCTGCTTCCCGAAGACCAGCAGCCTAAGTGGATGAAAACAGAGATTACGGATACCACTTCGGACAGTTACAGTGTGTTCAGGCAGATCAGCGATGATACAACGGCAATTCTGGCTGTGGCAGGTGTGCACAGAGGGGGATGTACTCTTGATCTCATGAGAGCGCTTCTTCCGTATATTCCGCAGGCAATCGCCCTTCAGAAGATGCAGAAGCAGCAGGAATATCTCAGTTACCATGATGATCTGACGGGACTTCTGAACCGAAACAGTCTTGTGGATTATCTTGAAAATGTCAAAAGCGGTGAGCTTAAATCTCTGGGGGCACTTTCTATTGACATTAACGGACTGAAGAATTTTAATAAAGAGTTCGGCAGAGATTACGGAGATGAGGTTGTAATCCGTGTCGGAGAAGTGCTGCAGGAGTATTTCCACAGCGGAGAGGTATACAGACTGACGGGCGATCAGTATCTTGTTCTGGTTGAAAATACAACGTATGAAGATTTCACTAAACAGATCTATGCTTCACACACCAAGCTTGACAACATAAGCCTCGGACTGGTGTCTATGGGATACGCCTGGGAGAAAGTAGATATCGATGTTGAAAAACTGGTGAATAATGCGGAAGTCATGATGCGTGAGGAGAAGAAGAAGTATTATAAAAATCTCAAGAAAGGCCATCATGAGCCCATCATCAAGCAGGATCTTCTGGAAGATCTGGAACATGGCAATTTTATTGTCTGTCTTGTTCCGAAAATAGATACAATGACAGAGAATGTTGCCGAAGCTGAGGCGGTAGTGAGATATCATCACAAAGATCTGGGCATTGTGGATCCGGGAAGATATATTAACCTTCTGGAAGAGACAAAACTGTCGCATTATCTTGATCTGTATGTGTTTGAGGAAGTATGTAAGACTCTTCACAGATGGGAAGTGGAAGGCATCCCGCTGATTCCGATAGCGGTAAACTTTGCCGGAGCTACCCTGAAACAGGAGAGTGTTGCGGAGAAAATGATGCATCTGATAGAGAAATATCATGTGAGATGCGAGTATCTGGAAGTCGAAGTTTCTGAGTCCGGAAGCGATATGAATCAGGAGATGCTTGCCGAGACAAGCAGTAAGATCCGCAAGGCGAATGTTCGCGTTATATTGGATCATTTCGGGGCAAAAGATTCCAGTTTTTCAATTCTTTCTCTTATGGAATTTGACGGCCTGAAGCTGGATAAAAGCCTGATTACGAATATTGTCGGCAACACGCGCAGCCGCATTGTTGCTCAGGCGGTAATAGATATCTGCAGGCAGCTTGGAGCATTTGTACAGGCGTCAGGCGTGGAGACTCAGGATCAGTTAAATGTCCTGAAAGAACTGGGATGCGATTATGCGCAGGGAACGTTGTTTAATAAACCGATTACGATCGAGACATTTGAAGTCAGATATATGAAAGGATAGAAGATGGTTAGTGCATGGATCGCGGATGTCACGCCGCTTCTGGAACAGGAATGTTATGACCGATATTACAGGAGTGTTCCGGAATTCCGGCAGAAAAAGGCTGCTGCGCTCCGGCTGGACCAGATGAAAGCGCAGAGCGTGGGCGTGTGGGCGCTGTGGCAGAAGATCCGTGAGAGATACCGTCTGCCGGAAGAAGCCGCACATAATTTTTCGCATTCAGGAACCTGTGTTATGTGTGCGGTCTGTACAGACGGCAAAGCAGTGCGGGTCGGATGCGACGTGGAGAAGCTCGGGAAACTCAGGATGAATATTGCCGCGCGTTCTTTTTGCAGAGAAGAGTATGATGCAGTTGCAGGAGCAGGTACAGAAGAAGCACAGAGAGAGCTTTTCTTCCGGTACTGGGTGCTCAAAGAGAGTTTTATGAAAGCAACCGGAAAGGGTATGGCCCTTCCGGTAAATTCATTCTGCATACGAATGGGGGATCCGCCGGTATTAGTTCGACAGCCGGAGGAATTTACGGACATCTACCGCTACCGGGAATACTGTATAGAGGATTTACCGTACAGAATGGCGGTTTGCAGTACGGATACGGAAATTGATACGGAATTACACACAGAGTTGACATTATGATAAATTTTAATTTTGATATACACAAGTTAAAGAGAGCAGGTATGGGCGCCGCACTGGGGCTTGCAGCGGGAGTGCTGTTTACATCGCTGGCGGCATACCGGATTATTTCGGGGGAAAGGTCAGAAGCAGCGGCAGCGGAGGCGGAGCTGACCGCAGAAAATGAAGAACTGAAAGAGCAGATTAAGAAAGAAAAAGCTGTAGAAGAAAATACTGAAACACTGGCTTCGGATGCAGACGGCTGGCAGCTGATACTTGTAAATGAGGATCACCCGCTGGATCCGTCTTATACGCCGGAGAAACTGACGGAGATATCGCCGGGCTATCCGGTGGATGACAGGATTCTTGCAGATCTGAAGCAGATGATGGACGACGGAGCGGCTCAGGGACTGAGTATGTATGTGACGTCTGCTTATCGTTCCTATGACCAGCAGATCGAGACTTTTAATGCATCCATGCAGAACAGGCTGAATCAGAATATGACTCCGCTCCAGGCTTATCAGGAGACGAGCACCTCGGTTGCGCTCCCGGGAACAAGTGAGCACGCGACCGGTCTTGCCGTAGATATTATTTCGACTTCGTATGGTGAACTGGATGACAGGCAGGGGGAAACGGCGGAACAGAAATGGCTGATGGAACACTGCTGGGAATACGGATTTATACTCCGGTATCCTCCGGAGAAGTCCGACATAACCGGTATTATTTACGAACCGTGGCACTATCGTTACGTGGGTAAAGACGCGGCAAAAGAAATTACTGAACAGGGAATCACACTGGAGGAGTATCTCGGACAATAGGAAACAGGAGAACATAATCAACGGGGAATATAGAGAATACATAAGGAGGAAAACCATGGAAGATTTAACATTTGGTGAACAGGTCAAGATCATTCTGGGGAGAAAAGGAATGACAATTAAGCAGCTGGCAGAGCTGATTGAAGTACGGACAGGTAAAAAAATGTCAAGGCAGAACCTGACCCAGCGTCTCGGCAGAGATAATTTTCAGGAGCAGGATATGCGTATGATTGCGAGAATCCTTGACTGTCCCTTCCACCTGAGCATTATGTCGGAAGCCCCGGTGCAGCCGAGAAGTACAGCGGCACTTGAGATGGCCGCAATTGCCCGTACTGATGCGGTGGAGAAGAAACAGGCGGAGGAAACAGCACGTGCGGAAGCGGAAACTGTAGTGCCGGAAGAACAGCCTGAGGAAACAGGCGCGGCCGTACAGGAGAGTAAGCCGGAAGAGAACGCGGCTCTAAAGACCGAAGCTCTTCCTGAGACGGAGACAACTGCCCCGGATGAAAGAGATATGACGATCGGAGAGCTTTATGAGATGCACCAGGAACTCTCCGAGCTGGAGGAAAATGCAAAAGCCGGAGAACCGGTTGAGGAGATTAAAAAAGAGCTGGAGAAGCCGAAAAAAGAACGGTTCGGAGGAATTTTCCTGCGAAGGAAACACCGCGATGAAGGAGAACATAAGGAGGAGCCTTCCCGGACAGCTCAGGAACAGCCGGCTCAGCACCGGCCGGATTATGAGGAACAGTATACTGCAGAAGAAGAGCCGGCAGTGAATCATGATTCTGTGCCGAAAGAAGAGGACAGAGATGATTTCGAACCGGTTATTTCGCATGAGGACGCGGAAGAAGACAAAGAAGTCGGCGAGGTAAACCCATATACGGGAAGGGAATACCAGTCCAACAGTGTACGGATGCATCCCACAAGGATCGGATATGTTCAGGTGTATGACCGTACGATCCACAAGTGGACAGATATGACGGAGTGGGCGTTCTTAGGACTTCAGGAGCGTAAGAAGGCTCTGCTCGGAAAAGCGTATGAGCCGCCCATCTATCTTGACTGACGGCTGAACTGTTAATACAGATGAAAGGGGAAACGCACGATGGAATGGAAAACGCTGCTGTCCCCGGGACGGGAGCGGGAAAGTTCGGGAAGATCGAAATCAACTGATCTCAGGAGTGAGTTTGAGAAAGATTACCACAGGATCATCGGCAGTGCGTCATTCCGGCGCCTGCAGGACAAGACACAGGTATTCCCGCTCGACAAGAGTGATTTCATCAGGACAAGACTGACCCATTCTCTGGAAGTCTCTTCTCTGGGGAAATCACTTGGACAGAATATCGGAGAAAATATCCTGAAATTTCGCAGAAATTCAGGTTTTACTCCGAAGATGAAAGAGGACATCTCCCACATTCTGGAGTGTGCGGGCCTGATCCACGATATAGGAAATCCGCCGTTTGGTCATTTCGGGGAAGTGGCGATCCGCGAATGGTTTGCCAGAAATCTGCCGAAGCTGTCTTTCTGCGGGCAGCCTGCAGCAGATATGCTGAGCGAACAGATGAAGCAGGATTTCTATCACTTCGAGGGGAATGCGCAGGCGCTTCGCCTTGTGACAAAACTGCACTATCTGGTAGATGAGCACGGGATGAATTTGACCTATGCACTGCTCAATACCATTATAAAATACCCGGTTCCATCTACCGGGATCCGCAGAGACAGCGGAAATATCAAGGATAAAAAGATGGGGTACTATCTTGCGGATGAAGCTGTTTTCCGCCGGGTGACAGAAGCGACAGGAGCGGGGAGCAACCGGCATCCGCTGACTTATATTCTGGAAGCAGCCGATGATCTGGCGTACAAGACCGCCGATATAGAAGATGCATTTGTAAAAGGATTTATCACTTATTATACACTGGAGAGAGAACTGGCGCCTCTGGAGAGAAATTATCCTGAGTCCCCGTTTAAGCCGTTGGAGAAGCTGCGGCAGCTCCATGACCGCGGAACAAAGAAAGGCGTCAGCAATCCGGAATCCTACGCGGTAAAGAACTGGATCATCAGTGCACAGGGCTTTTTGATCAGCTGCGCTACATTCGGTTTTACTTCGAATTACGACAGTATCATGGAAGGAACATTCGGACATGATCTGTTTCACGGAACTTACGGAGAGAAACTGATGGATCTGCTGGGAGATATGGCTTACCGCCGTGTATTTTCCTCCATGGAGATCTATAAGATGGAAGTGGCGGAGTCTGCCATACTGGACAACCTTATGGACAAACTGGTCAGGGCTGTGCTCTACTATGATACAGATGTCAGGCAGGATACAATCGACAAACGCGTGGTCTCCTTTATTTCCGACAATTATAAAAATGCCTACAAACTTCAGGCAGAGGGAAAGAGCGAAGCGGAGAAACTGTATCTCCGCCTGCTCCTTGTGACGGACTATGTGTGCGGCATGACAGACAGTTATGCCAAGCGTCTGTATCAGGAGATGAACGGAATTATTTAAGCCGGTCATCCGGAACGGAGGTTACCGGTGGATTTCCGGCCGGACTGCAGGTCCCGACACACCGACACCAGTGGCCGAAGTCTGCTGTATCATTACGTTCCTCATCGGTCAGCTCTAATACTGAGACATATGCGCGCGTGAACCGCGGAAAGCCGAACAGATCGGCAGCCCGGGCCTCGCGCGTATCATATATACCGGGGACTCCGAGCCATTTTCTGCCGTTTTCTTCGATAAGTGCGAGATGGTTATAATTGTGGTATCCGTGCAGCAGGAAACTGTTGTTGGCAAGGGGCCAGAACTTTCGCGGCAGCAGGGTGAGGTCTTCACGGCTGATCTTTTTGGCCTGAGGCAGGTCTTTTGCCTCGGCGGATCTGAGGCCAGACTCTGGTTCTACAGCCGATTCTGGTACTGGCTCAGTTTCCGGTTCGGGTTCGCTCTCAGTTTCCGGTTTGGGTCCGCTCTCAGTTTCTGGTTCGGGTTCGCTCTCAGTTTCCGATGAGTCTGCTTCAGACACCGGTTCCGGTTCAGTTGGGCGCATCATATCAGGTGTGATATCGAAAAAGAACGAGGACGCCATCCAGAAGAGAGGGGGCGCGTCTCTGTCGGGATTCTGCAGAAGAAATCCGTCGATCTGCTGGAGAGACCTCCTTTCCGGAAAATGTATTTCAGATACGGAAAGGCGGATTGAGATATTTCTGCCGCATGAGGCCAGATCTGCAATCTGTGAGATGATCAGTTTATTCTGCTCATTGCAGAAAGCAGACAGACTGAGCGTGCTCCCGTTTCTGACGGGAATGCCACGGGCATGGATCTGAAGCGTGCAGGACTGGAAATGCCGGGAGACTTTGATGAAGCCTACATTCCGTCTGCGCTTATAATTTTCATATTCATACAGATAAAAAGTACCGGGATTCATAGAATAAAATAACCTCTGGTCTTGTCTCTTTTCATTCCAGTCTATTCAGAAAGAGAAGAAAAAAGAACGAAGTCGGAAAGGAAAATAATGTCTACAGAAAATACTGACCTCTGCACAGAGCAGAAAAAACTCGATGAAAAATATATGAGAGAAGCGCTCCGGCAGGCGAGAAAAGCCTACAAGCTGGACGAGACGCCGATCGGCTGTGTGATTGTCCACGATGGACAGATCATAGGCAGGGGATACAACCGAAGGAATACGGATAAGAGTCCTCTTGCCCATGCGGAAATCTCAGCGATTAAGAAAGCAAGCAGAAAACTGGGCGACTGGCGGCTGGAAGAGTGTACGCTCTATGTGACGCTGGAGCCGTGCCAGATGTGCGCAGGAGCGATTATCCAGTCACGTGTGACGCGGGTGGTAGTGGGATGCATGAATCCGAAGGCCGGATGCGCAGGCTCCGTCCTGAATCTGCTGGATGTGAAAGCCTTTAATCATCAGGCACAGCTTACCACCGGAGTGCTTGAGGAAGAGTGCAGTGCACTTATGACAGGGTTCTTCCGGGAACTGCGGGAGCGGAAGAAGATGAAGAAAAAGTCAATATAGAAAACCTCTCCAGATCAGGAGAGGCTTTTTTCGGCTTCAAATACTTTCTCTTTTTCGCGGAATATCTGTCTGAACAGAAAGCGTACAAATGGTCCGGCATACAACATCTGCCAGAAGAACGCCATCGGGAAGTTCAGTGCGATAGTCTGCAGCCATACGGCGATAAACTGGCTTCCGGCATCTTTAAATAAGATTGTCGCCACAAGGCTCATAAGCGGACACATCCATGCGACAGAGACAACGGAAATTGCAATAACCAGATGAAACGGGTTTTCCTTTTCCGGATTCACGATGCGGAATGCCGTTCTCTTCGCGATATGTCCTACAAAAAAGAAATCAAGTATGAATGCGACCGGTGCCATGATCACAAATTCATGAAATGCTGACAGAAACACAGTGTTGTTCATACCGCCTACGTTTAAAGCGATGTTATAGCAAATCATTGCATAGACCATGACAAATACCATCATAATTGTAAAAATTACTTCCTGAAATTTAGTTTTGGGCATAAAAAATCCTCCTTAATGATAATAAACAGAAAAATGTGTTGTTCGTTATCATTCGGGAGAATGTGCGTTTCCAATAAGACCAAAAATCCGTTATTCTTTTTTAACGTGCATTGCGCTTCGAACATGATCCACAGGCGTTACCCCGGCAGTTAACTCAGCCCAGGCACCCTCACGGCACCCGGGAGCTCCTGCTTAGTGCTGCTCCGTTCCCGACCTGACACGGTTCACAGGTTCCCGTCGCGTGAGACCCAAACATCAACATCACTTACCGGGGGCAGCCCTGCAGACTGCCGCCCTCTGCGCAATATCACCCCTGCTATAGCGGATTGCAGGTACAAGGTACCGCTAACACCCCGGCTGAAGAAACGGAGCGCGAGATGAACATTCTTTTAGCAGCGATTAATGCAAAATATATTCATTCCAATCTTGCTGTGTACAGCCTGAGGGCATATGCCTGTCAGTATAAGGAAGAGATCCGGATTGCAGAGTACACGATCAATCAGCCGGTGGATGAGATTCTTATGGATATTTACACACGGCAGCCGGATATTCTCTGTTTTTCCTGCTATCTGTGGAATATAAGTTATGTGGAGCAGCTTCTCATGGAGATCCCGAAGATTCTGCCGGAGACAAAGATCTGGCTGGGAGGACCGGAAGTTTCCTACAATGCCGGAGAAATGCTGGAAGAGTATCCCGGTCTGTCGGGCGTTATCTGCGGGGAAGGCGAGGGGGCGTTTCTGGAGCTTATGGATTACTATCACGCCGGAACAGCAGCAGGCAGGGAAGAGGCAGATTATTTCAGGCGGGTTTCGGTTACAGCTCTTTCGGAAATTCGCGGGATCGTATATCGGAACAGCAACGGAAGTATCACACAGACGCTGCCCCGCCCGATTCTGGATCTGAGCACAGTTCCGTTTGTATATGAGCATATTGAGAACTTCCAAAACCGGATTATCTATTATGAGTCCAGCAGAGGCTGTCCTTTCTCCTGCAGTTACTGCCTGTCCTCTATTGATAAATGTCTCCGCTTCCGTGATCTTGACCTTGTGAAGCGTGAACTTCAGTTTTTTATCGACCATGAGGTGCCGCAGGTGAAGTTTGTAGACCGTACATTTAACTGCCGGCATGACCATGCCATGGCGGTGTGGCAGTATATCAAAGACCATGACCGGGGAAGAACGAATTTTCATTTTGAGATAGCGGCGGATCTTCTGAATGAAGAAGAAATCACGCTGATACGCAGTATGCGTCCGGGGCTGATTCAGCTGGAGATCGGTATCCAGTCTGCCAACAGCAGAACGATCTGTGAAATCAGGAGAAAGATGGATCTGGATAAAGTGGAGATTACTGTGTCCCGGCTCAGAGAAAAGAGGAATGTACACCAGCACCTGGATCTGATCGCCGGACTTCCGTATGAAGATTATAACAGTTTTCGGAAGTCTTTTGACCGTGTATATGCGATGAAGCCGGATCAGCTCCAACTCGGATTTCTGAAAGTACTCAAGGGATCTCTCATGCATGAGAAGACAGAGGAATATAAGCTGGTGTACCAGAACCGCCCGCCCTATGAAGTGCTCTCCACGAAATGGCTGCCTTATGCCGATGTGATCCGGCTAAAAAAGATTGAAGAGATGGTAGAGGTCTATTACAACAGCGGGCAGTTCAGAAACACGATGGAGCACGCGGAAAAGGAATTTCCCGGTGCGTTTGCTATGTACAGCGCCCTGGCAGACTATTATGAAAGACATGATCTTTTCAGGGTCAGTCATTCACGGATGGCAAGATATGAAATCCTGCTCCGTTTTCTGCAAGAATATACAGAAATGCATTCAGACAGTCCGGAGAGCAGATGGAGGAATACTGCCGAATCTCCTGAGTGCAGGATGACGGAGTATGCGGAATGGTTGACACTGGACCTGTATCTGAGGGATAATGTGAGAAATCGTCCGCAGTTTCTGCCGGAGAGCAGGGTGAGTTCGGATGAAGCGGCCGCTTTCTATAAGACGGAGGAGCAAGAACACAGATATCTGAAAGGATATGAAGGTTACGACAGAAGACAGATGCGCAAGATGACCCATGTGGAACGGCTTTTCGGAAGTCTGTTCCTGTTCGATTACCGTGACAGGGATCCGCTCAGCGGCGATGCAAAGATTTACAGGGTAGAATAAGTAGAAAAGAGGAGAATGAAAATGAATTTTCATGATAAAAGATTCAGACGTATTATTTCTATTATTATACTTCTTTTGATTGTGGCGATGGTACTGACAATGGTGCTGCCGTATGTCATATAACAGAGGGGGCAGAAATGAGAATCGGAAAGATTACGCAGACTGCATGGCAGAGATATGTCAGAAAACAGCTGCATACGGAAACGGACGATGCAATGTCCGGTGCGTCCCCATGGGAGAGCTGCTCTTTTCTTGAGAACGGTTGTTTGCGGGCGGATGCCCATGCATCGGGGGATGACGGACGGGCAGGATATTATGCCGTATACCATGCGGCGGGGGAACTTGCCGCCCGCAATGTGCAGCCCCGGAGCGTGTCGGTAAGGGTGCTGTTCCCGCCCGGAAGCAGTGATGAGATGCTTAGTGAAACGGCTGCCGGGGCCGATTGCGCGTGCAGAGAAACCGGGGCTCGGATTACTGCTTTTCAGGGAGAAGTGACCGGTGCGGTTGCACACACTGTTGTATTTGCCAGCGCTGCAGGGATTATGGAAGATAATAAAGGCCACGGGGAAGCGGACCAGGCAGGCCGGTCCGGGAAGAAAATTCCCCTGCATCGCGAGATCGTCCAGTGCGGATATGCCGGACTGGAGGGAACGCTGCGCATCCTTGATGCGGCACAGCCGGAGCTTGAGACAAGATTTGTCTCTACATTTATTGAGCAGGCAAAAATTCTCACAAATGCTATGGTGCGTCCGGATCAGATTTTAAAAGTATATAGATCCGACAAAGAGGCGGTGGTGCGTCAGATCGGAAGCGGCGGTATTCTGGCATCACTGTGGGAGCTCGCGGAGACTGTCCGTACCGGCTTTGAGATTGAGATGCCGCAGATTAACCTGAAGCAGGAAACTGTAGAGATCTGTGAATTCTATCGTCTGAATCCGTATCTTATGACATCAGCCGGAAGCTATCTTATCCTTACCTCGCAAGCAGAGTCCGTGATCCGGGCCCTGGAAGAGGCGGGGGCGCCGGCGGTAAGGCTGGGAGAGGCCAGAGACCAGAATGCGCGTGTAATCCGCAACGGGGAAGAGATACGGTATCTGGACAGACCGGCTCCGGACGAACTGGAACGGTGGAGGACAGAACACTGAAAAAAGACATCGGGAGGGAAAAAGATGAGTGATAATAAAGAAGCTTTAAGGGTTGAGATTCTTAAATATCTTGAGAAGCACAGCAGGGTTGACCTGGGAGAACTGGCCGTGCTTATGGGCGCTGAAGAGGCTGAAGTCGCAAATGAGATGGCTGAAATGGAAAAGGAAAAGATTATCTGCGGGTACCATACGCTGATCGACTGGGACAAGACCGGCGTCGAGATGGTAACGGCCCTGATTGAAGTGCGCGTAACCCCTCAGAGGGACAGAGGGTTTGACCGTATCGCAGAACGGATCTACAACTATCCGGAAGTCTATGCGGTCTATCTGATTTCCGGAAGTTATGATCTGCTGGTAACCCTTGAAGGAAAAAGCCTGAAGGAAGTTTCGCGGTTTGTATCGGAGAAGCTTTCCCCGATCGAGGGCGTGCTTAATACAGCAACGCATTTTATCCTGAAAAAATATAAAGACCACGGGACGATTATGGTGCCGAAAAAAGAGTCGGAAAGGATGCCGGTGACACTGTGATGAGAAGTCCGTTATCCAAAAAAATAATAGATATACAGCCATCGGGAATCCGAAAGTTCTTTGACGTGGCAAATGAAATGGAAGACGCTATTTCCCTGGGTGTCGGCGAGCCGGATTTTGATACGCCGTGGAGAATCAGGGATGAGGGCATATTCAGCCTTGAAAAGGGAAGGACGTTTTATACGTCCAACGCAGGACTGAAAGAGCTGAGAAAAGAGATTTGCAGATATCTGGAGCGCAAGATCGGTGTAACCTACGATCCGCTGAAAGAAACACTGGTAACTGTAGGCGGAAGCGAAGCTATCGATGTAGGACTCAGATGTATGCTCGATCCCGGGGATGAAGTGCTGATTCCCCAGCCGTGTTATGTTTCCTACCTGCCATGCACGGTCATGGCGGACGGAGTGCCGGTGGTGGTTCCGCTGCAATATGAAAATAATTTCAAACTGACCGTGGAAGATCTGGAGAAATATACAACAGCGAAGACAAAAGTGCTGATCATGCCGTTCCCCAATAATCCCACAGGCTCTATCATGACGAGAGAAGATCTGGAGCCGGTGGCAGAGTTTGTAAAAGAACATGATCTGTATGTGATGTCGGACGAGATTTATTCTGAGCTTACTTATCAGACAGAGCACGTCTCCATCGCAAGCCTGCCGGGTATGAGGGAGAGGACGCTGGTGATCAATGGATTTTCCAAAGGTTTTGCCATGACCGGCTGGAGGCTGGGCTACTGCTGCGGGCCGGCGGCGATTATTGAACAGATGACAAAGCTTCATCAGTTCGCGATCATGTGCGCACCTACGACCAGCCAGTACGCTGCGATAGAAGGACTTAAGAACTGTGAAGATGAAGTGGAAGAGATGCGGCAGTCCTACAACCAGAGACGCCGGTTCCTTATGCATGAATTCAAACGGATGGGATTGGAGTGCTTTGAACCGTTCGGGGCGTTCTACGTATTTCCGAGTATCAAAGAGTTCGGAATGAGCTCGGAAGAATTTGCCACAAGGCTTCTTCAGGAAGAAAAGGTGGCGGTAGTGCCGGGAACTGCTTTTGGAGAGTGCGGCGAGGGATTCCTGCGTATCTCCTATGCATATTCGCTGGAGGATTTGAAAGAAGCTCTGGAACGGGTGGAGAGATTCATCAACAGGCTGAGAGAGGGATAGGCGGGAGAGGCAGAACAAGATGCCTTGTTCTTGACAGCGCAGTTAAAGAAAAATAACAGGAGATAATAATATGCTTAATATTGTACTTCTTGAGCCGGAGATCCCGGCAAATACAGGAAATATAGGGAGAACGTGCGTCGCGTCCGGCACACGGCTCCATCTAATTGAACCCCTGGGCTTCAGCCTCAGCGAAAAAGCGTTAAAGCGTGCAGGGATGGATTACTGGAAAGATCTGGATGTCACTACATATATTGATTATCAGGATTTTCTGGACAAAAATCCCGGTGCGAAGATCTATATGGCGACTACAAAGGCACAGAAGCTGTATACGGAAGTGTCTTATGAGGAAGACTGCTACATAATGTTCGGTAAAGAAAGCGCAGGTATACCCGAAGAGATTCTCGTGCAGAATCAGGAGAACTGCATCCGGATCCCGATGATGGAGAAGATCCGATCCCTGAATCTCGGGAATTCGGTGGCGATTGTGCTGTATGAGGCGCTGCGGCAGAACGGATTTGCCGGAATGGAGCGGGAAGGGCAGCTGCACTATTTAAATTGGAATTAAAAATTGACAGGAGAGAGAATCCCGGCAGGAATCAATAGAAAGATTTTTGCCGGGATTCTTAAATATAACAGTTCAGCACGCGCCATTCGGAAAACCGCACTGACGTGCTGACTGCGGCTGCGCCGCTTTTTTCCTCATATACCGGCGCTCATCTCATCTGCCTGTCAGTCGCCGGATTCTTATGCAAGCATAAATCCGTCTCCTGACATCAGATGGCTGAACTGTTGCATATAATTAATAAATAATTATCAAATCTGCTAATAAATTCTTTGAATAATCAACAATATAATGTATAATATTACCAAATGCTGCATTGAAAATATATGAAAGTCTATTCTCTGCATGAAGCAGGAAGGAATGGAAAAACTAAGAAAACAGAAATGATCCGGAAAGGTGGTGGATAAAATATGGTAGAAGAGACGATCCGGACGATCCGCGAGACCGAAAGACAGGCGCAGGAGATCGTGGGGAATGCCCAACGGGAGAGTGAACGCATCAGGAAAGAGGCAGAGGAGCGCTCCGGTCAGATAAAGGATGGAATTATCAGAAATGCCAGTGAAGAGGCAGAAGCAGTGATGGAACAGGCGCGGATATCAGGCGAAGAATCAGAACGCGAGGCGGAGGCT
This sequence comes from uncultured Ruminococcus sp., assembly GCA_904377845.1. GTDB lineage: Bacteria > Bacillota > Clostridia > Lachnospirales > Lachnospiraceae > Mediterraneibacter. Next base: position 63,516 of record CAJFGR010000014.1, read on the forward strand.
GTTATCAGGGCCGATGCAGCAAAACTTAAAGCTTCTGCCGGCGAGAAAGAAAGAGAGGCAGTGGAGATGGTGATTTCCATGCTGACCTGAGAAATGACAGTTTACTGATTACGGTAACAATATGTAAAACAGAAATAATAAGCGGCACTCGGGTGCCGTGCGGAAAAGGAGGGAAAGATGAATGGCGGTACTTAAGATGCAGAGGATCAGCATCTGCGCCTTAAAGAAAGACCGTAAAGCGATCCTTGAAAAGCTTCAGAGCATGGGCGTCCTTGAAGTGAACCATATTCTCGAAGAGGACGAAGATTTTCACAAGATGGATACCGTGGGAAAGAAACAGGGATTTGAGAAGGCGGCGGCATCGGTGGACCAGTCGCTGGATATTCTGGAAAGATATGCGCCGGAAGACAAATCCATGTTTGCGGCTCTGGAGGGTAAGAAACTGATCTCCGTGGACGAGGGGATGAAAGTTCAGGAAGAACGCCGGGATCTTTTGAGGACGGCGAAACAGATTTATGATCTGGACAGGGAACACGCGGAGCAGCTGGCGTCCGTCACGAAGCTTGCGAACAGCATCGAGAGCCTGGCGCCGTGGCTTGCGCTGGACGTTCCGCTGAAGGTGATGAAGACGGAGCGGACCGTATTCTTCCCGGGAACGATGCCCGGAGGTACTACGGCGGAGAAAGTATATGAGATACTGTCCGAGAAAGCTCCGGATGCGGAAAGTGCCGACGTGCATATCATTTCACAGGAGCAGAGCACGGTCTATCTGGCGGTGATCTGCCTGAGAGAAGAGGCGGGCGCGGTGGAAGACGCGCTCAGAAGCGAGGGATTTGCCAGACCGTCCCAGTCGTGGGACGGAGTGCCTGCCCGGGAGAAAGAGAGACTGGAACAGAAGATTGCAGAGTGCAGAGATAACATATCAGAGATCGAAGAGAAGATAAAGGCGCTTGCATCAGAGCGTGAGAGACTGAAGATCGTAGCAGACTACTACAGAGTCCGCGCCGACAAGTATGAAGTACTCGGGACACTGCCCCAGTCAGAGCGGACATTTGTTATCAGCGGCTATATACCGGCGGCTGTGGCAGACAAGACGGCAGACTATCTGATGAAAAAATATGACTGCATGGCGGATGTGGAGGAGCTGCAAGAAGACGAGGAACCACCGGTCATTTTAAAGAACAACCCGTTCTCCGCCAATATGGAGGGCGTTGTGGAGTCTTACGGACTCCCGGTAAAAGGAGAGATCGATCCGACCACGATTATGTCATTTTTCTACGTATTTTTCTTCGGCATGATGCTTTCCGACGCGGCATACGGAGTGATCGTATCCATTGTGTGCGGAATACTGGTGCTGAAATTCCCGAGAATGTCACAGGGAATGAAGAAGTCGCTGAAGCTGTTCTTCTACTGCGGACTTTCAACCATTGTGTGGGGCGTCCTCTTCGGCGGATATTTCGGAAATATTGTGGATATTGTGACGGGAAAATTCTTCGGTACGACGATCACGCCGCCGGCGCTGTGGTTCGTGCCCCTCAATGAACCCATGAAACTGCTGCTGTATTCCCTGCTCTTCGGGGTGATCCATCTGTTTACAGGGCTTGCGATCAAAGGTTATCTGTGCATCAGAGACGGAAAGATCATGGACTTCTTCTGTGATGTTGTGCTCTGGTTCATGCTCCTGATCGGGCTGATCCTGATGCTCCTTCCGAGCGACCTGTTTGCATCTATCGCACAGATGGAGATCGTATTTCCGGGATGGCTCAATACTCTGGCAAAGGCGCTTGCGATTATCGGAGCTGTGGGAATTGTCCTGATGTCGGGAAGGTCAAATAAGAATCCGGCGCTTCGGATCGCGCTTGGCGCATATGATCTTTACAACATTACCGGATGGCTCAGCGATGTGCTGTCTTACTCGCGTCTGCTGGCGCTGGGACTTGCGACAGGTGTTATCGCTTCGGTCATCAATCAGATGGGCAGTATGCTGCCGAACAACGTGATCGGGATCATTTTCTTTATCCTGATCTTTATCGTCGGACACTCTATGAATCTGGCGATCAACCTGCTGGGTGCGTATGTACACACAAACCGCCTGCAGTTTGTAGAATTTTTTGGAAAGTTTTATGAGGGCGGCGGACGGCCGTTCCACCCGTTTAGAGAAAATACAAAATATGCAGAGATTAAGGAGGAAACTTTATCATGAGTGAATTAGGCAGGTCAGGCGGCTTCGGGAGTTGTGACCGAAGATCCCGGCAAGTTTGCAAAAGTGCTGATCATCCAGCTTCTTCCGGGTACACAGGGTCTGTACGGACTTCTGATCGGATTTATCACACTGTCCAAGATTGGTGTACTCGGCGGCGGTCTTGCAGATCTTTCTGTTCAGACAGGGCTTCTCATTCTGGCGGCGTGTCTGCCGATCGGTGTGGTAGGACTTCTCTCGGCGATCGCCCAGGGCAAGACAGCTGCGGCTGCTATCGGCATTGTAGCGAAGAAACCGGATCAGTTCGGTAAGGCGATGCTCTTCCCGGCGATGGTTGAGACGTATGCGATCCTTGCACTTCTGATCTCATTCCTGGCTGTCAGCGGTATTCAGGTATAAAAGACATTCGGGTATAAGATAAGAAGGAGAGCGAGGAAATGAGTGGACTGGATAAAATGAAAGCCCGGATTCTCGAAGAGGCGCAGAGCACTGCGCAGGAGATCATCGACAAGGCGAAGGCTGATGCAGATGCGGCCGTGCAGGCTGCGAGAGAGTCGGCGGAAGCTGAGGCGGCAAAGATCCTGGAACGTGCAAAGCGCGATGCAGCGGATTATGGGATGCGAGTAGATTCCTCTATGGATATGCAGAGGAAGCAGGCCATTCTTGCCGCAAAGCAGGAAGTGATCGGCGGTGTGCTGAAAGCGGCGTACGATGCCGTGATGAATCTGGACGATGCCAAATATTTTGAAATGCTGGAGAAGCTGTTGGAGAAATACGCTCTGCCTGAAGCCGGAGTGATCTGCTTCTCAGCAAAAGACCTGGGGCGGATGCCCGCAGGATTTCCGGACAAGATAAAGAATATCGCCGCATCAAAAGGGGGAAGCCTTACAGTTTCAGAGAAACCGGAGAAGATGGACGGCGGATTCCTGCTTGTCTACGGAGGAATTGAGGAAAACTGCACGATCAGCGCGGTGTTTGCTTCCAGAAGGGAAGAAATGTCGGATCAGGTGAACAGGCTGCTGTTCGGATAAAGCGCAGATGTCAGGAGGGATAATGTGGATAAAACAAAATATACTTATGCGGTGGCGCGCATCCGCGCACTGGAAGTATCCCTGTTCTCAGATGCATTTATCGAGCAGCTACTGGCGTGCAAAAGTGCGGATCAGGTCCTGCAGTCTGTGATGGAAAAGGGCTGGGGAGATATGGATTCCGGTGGAGATGCGGAAGCTGTGCTGAAGTGTGAAGAAGAGAAGGCGTGGGCTGTGATCCGGGATGTGGCTCCGGATATGAGCGTTTTCGATGTGCTCTCTTACCCGAAGCTGTATCACAATCTGAAAGCGGCGGTCAAAGAGGTGAGCACTGGGATAAAAAATCCCGCCATGTTCTATGACGACTGCCCCATCCCCGGGGAAGAGATGTACCGTATCATAGAGAACAGAGAGTTTTCCCGGCTCCCGGGCAATATGTCCCGGACGGCGCAGGAGGCGCTGGATACGCTGCTCCACACCGGAGACGGACAGCTCTGCGATATTATCGTGGACAGAGCAGCGCTGGATGCGATTGAAGAAGCGGGGAAGAAATCGGGAGAACCGATCATTGAGAACTACGCGGATACAACGGTCGCCATTGCAGATATTAAGATCGCGGTGCGATCCCAGAAGACGGGAAAGAGTGCGGATTTCATGAGAAGCGCCATGGCGGAGTGTGAAAGCCTGAGCATTGACCAGCTGATCCGGGCGGCACTCTCCGGGATGGAGGAGATCGCACAGTACCTGGAGGGCACATCCTATGCCGGCGGCGCAGATGCTCTTCGGGAATCGCCGTCAGCCTTTGAGCGCTGGTGCGACAACCGTATGATCGAGACATTGCGGTCTCAGAAATATGAAACATTTTCAGTCGGACCCCTGCTGGGGTATCTGATCGCAAGAGAGAATGAGATCAAGACGGTGCGGATCATTCTGACCGGGAAACAAAATGGATTCACGGATGACGCGATCCGGGAAAGGATAAGGGAGATGTATGTATAAGATTGCAGTGGTCGGCGATTACGACAGTATCTACGGTTTCGCCACATTGGGGCTTAGCATCTGCCCTGTGAGGGACCGGGAGGAAATACGTGAAAAGCTCCGCAGCCTTGCGGAAGAAGAATATGGGATCATCTATATCACGGAGGCGGCTGCTGCCGAAGTGGAAGATGAGTTGGAAAAGTATCGTGAGAAGACTCTGCCGGCGATCATCCGGATACCGGGAGTCTCCGGCAATACCGGAGCAGGTGTCGAGGGTGTGAAGAAGACGGTGGAACAGGCGGTCGGATCAGATATTCTGTTTGGAGGAGTAAGCTAATGAGCACAGGAGTGATTAAGAAAGTCGCAGGACCTCTTGTCATCGCAGAGGGAATGCGCGATGCAAATATGTTCGATGTGGTCCGTGTGTCGAATCAGCGTCTGATCGGCGAGATCATCGAGATGCACGGGGACGAGGCATCGATCCAGGTATATGAGGAGACGTCGGGACTGGGGCCGGGAGAGCCGGTGGAATCTATGGAAGTGCCTATGTCCGTTGAGCTGGGACCGGGACTGATCACAAGTATCTATGACGGGATCCAGAGACCTCTCGACGATATCATGAAGATCTCGGGAAATAACTTGAAGCGCGGTGTGGAAGTGCCGTCTTTGAAGAGAGATCTGAAATGGGAGTTTGTTCCCGCGGTGAAAGCCGGCGATGAGGTAGAAGCCGGAGATGTGATCGGTACAGTGCAGGAGACTGTACTTGTACAGCAGAAGATCATGGTTCCGTACGGCATGAAAGGAACCATAAAAGAGATCAAAGCGGGCGAGTTTACTGTAGAGGAAGTGGTGGCTGTCCTTGAGACGGAGGAGGGCGACAAAGAGCTGACACTCATGCAGAAATGGCCGGTCCGCCGGGGACGCCCGTATAAAAAGAAACTTCCGCCGGAGATGCCGCTTGTCACAGGCCAGAGAGTCATCGATACGTTCTTCCCCCTCGCAAAGGGCGGTGTGGCAGCAGTGCCCGGACCGTTCGGAAGCGGCAAGACCGTAATCCAGCACCAGCTTGCAAAATGGGCTGAGGCAGACATCGTGGTCTACATCGGCTGCGGTGAGCGAGGCAATGAGATGACGGACGTTCTGAATGAATTTCCGGAGCTGAAGGATCCGAAGACAGGACAGCCTCTGATGCAGAGGACCGTCCTGATCGCGAATACTTCAGATATGCCTGTGGCTGCCCGTGAAGCGTCCATTTATACAGGCATTACGATCGCGGAATATTTCCGCGATATGGGATATTCGGTGGCACTGATGGCAGACTCCACATCCCGCTGGGCGGAAGCGCTCAGGGAGATGTCCGGACGTCTGGAGGAGATGCCCGGTGAGGAAGGATACCCGGCATATCTGGGCAGCCGTCTGGCACAGTTCTACGAGCGCGCCGGACACGTGATCTCCCTTGGAAAAGAGGGACGTGAGGGAGCGCTCTCCGTTATCGGTGCGGTATCCCCGCCGGGAGGCGACACCTCTGAGCCGGTATCCCAGGCGACGCTCCGTATCGTGAAAGTGTTCTGGGGGCTGGATTCGGCTCTCGCGTATAAGAGACATTTCCCGGCCATCAACTGGCTGAACAGTTATTCCCTGTATCTGGACGATATGGAGAAATGGTTCAATGGAAATGTGGCCCCGGACTGGATGGAAGGACGTCAGAAGATGATGACCCTCCTTCAGGAAGAGGCGGAACTGGAAGAGATCGTGAAGATGGTAGGTATGGATGCGCTCTCGCCGGGTGACCGCCTGAAAATGGAAGCGGCACGCTCCATCCGCGAGGATTTCCTGCATCAGAATTCCTTCCATGAGATTGACACCTATACGTCGCTCAAAAAACAGCACATGATGATGCTCCTTGTAAATGCATTCTATGACAGGGCTGTAAAGGCTCTTTCAGAGGGGGCGTCCCTGCAGAAACTGATCTCCATGCCGGTGAGGGAGCAGATCGGACGATTCAAATATGTGCACGAGGATGCACTGGACGAGGAATATAGGAAAGTAGACGAAGAGCTGACCGCTCAGATCGCGGACGCTTTTGTAAAGGAGGGCCGCTAAATGCCAAAAGAGTACAGAACCATACAGGAAGTAGCCGGACCGCTGATGCTCGTGCGCGGCGTGCTTGCAAACGGCGAGACGAGACGGTGCAAGGTGCTGGAGGTAAACGGAAGCGATGTGCTCGTACAGCTCTTCGAGAGTTCCACGGGAATCAACTTATCCAACAGTAAGGTGCGGTTCCTCGGGCGGAGCATGGAACTGGGGGTATCCGAGGATATGCTGGGACGTGTCTTCGACGGCCTGGGCCGCCCCATCGACGACGGTCCGGAGATCCTGCCGGAAGCCCGCATGGACATCAACGGTCTCCCCATGAACCCGGCGGCGAGAAGCTATCCGGAAGAGTTTATCCAGACCGGTGTGTCCGCCATCGACGGACTGAACACACTGGTCCGCGGCCAGAAACTGCCGATCTTCTCGGCATCCGGTCTTCCCCACGCACAGCTTGCAGCACAGATCGCAAGGCAGGCAAAAGTGCTTGGAAAAGATGAAAACTTCGCCGTTGTATTTGCGGCAATGGGTATCACATTTGAGGAATCCAACTTCTTCGTGGAAAGTTTCCGCGAGACGGGGGCTCTTGACCGTACCGTTCTGTTTATCAACCTTGCAAACGACCCTGCCATCGAGCGTATCGCAACGCCGAAGATGGCGCTGACAGCGGCAGAGTACCTTGCATTTGAAAAGGATATGCACGTGCTTGTTATCCTGACAGATATTACGAACTACGCAGACGCGCTCCGCGAAGTGTCCGCCGCACGAAAAGAAGTGCCCGGACGCCGCGGTTACCCGGGCTATATGTACACGGATCTTGCATCCATTTATGAAAGAGCAGGAAGACAGAGAGGCAAGAAGGGAAGCATCACCATGATTCCGATCCTGACCATGCCCGAGGATGACAAGACCCATCCCATCCCTGACCTGACCGGATATATCACAGAGGGACAGATCATCTTAAGCCGTGAGCTTTACCGCAAGGGTGTCACGCCGCCGATCGACGTGCTGCCGTCCCTGTCCCGTCTGAAAGACAAGGGAATCGGCGAGGGCAAGACCCGCGCGGACCACTCCAACACCATGAACCAGCTTTTTGCCGCGTATGCCCGCGGAAAAGATGCGAAAGAGCTCATGGTCATCCTTGGAGAGGCGGCCCTGACAGAGATCGACCTGATGTACGCGAAATTCGCAGACGCGTTCGAGCAGGAATACGTCTCACAGGGATACAACACCGACCGCAGCATCGAAGAAACACTGGATATCGGCTGGAAACTGCTCCGCATGCTGCCCCGCACCGAATTAAAACGAATCGACGACAAATACCTGGATGAATACTATGCCGATTAGCAGTTCCGCGGTGCGCGGAAGACGGAAAAGACGGTGCGGAAACTTGTTTACGCAAATCGTCTTTCCGGCTTCTGCATAGGGCGGTCAGCCCGCAGTGAGATGGAGCGAAGCGAAATCGAACTGCCGCGGAACGGAAGCGTAGAGAATGTGAGCGGTGCGGAAGGGCGGTCAGCCCGGCGTAGAGAATGTGAGCGGTGCGGAAGGGCGGTCAGCCCGCAGTGAGATGGAGCGAAGCGAAATCGAACTGCCGCGGAACGGAAACGCAGCGGGCCTGTCCCGGAAGACGGAGGCAGTACCAGTATTCAGGTTGATCAATTAAGGAGGTGGCGTTTTGGCGGCAAAACAGGTGAATCCGACCAGGATGGAGCTGACGCGGCTCAAGAAGAAGCGGCTCACCGCGATCCGCGGGCACAAGCTTTTAAAAGACAAGCGTGACGAGCTGATGCGTCAGTATCTTGATCTGGTCCGTGAAAATATGGAAGTGCGCAAAAGAGTGGAATCCGGCATCAAGTCTGCAAACCGCAACTTTGTCATTGCCAAAGCGGGAATGTCAGAAGCGGCGCTTAATACGGCGCTTATGGCTCCCAAACAGGAGATACAGCTTGAGGCGGGAGAAAAAAACGTCATGAGTGTGGATATCCCTACATTTGAGTATAAGACAAGGACTGCGGATGAGAACGATATCTATTCCTACGGATTCGCTTTCACATCCAGTGATCTGGATGGGGCGGTAAAATCTCTGGCGGATATCCTGCCCGATATGATCCGCCTTGCGGAATGTGAGAAGGCGTGCCAGCTGATGGCGTCCGAGATCGAGAAGACAAGACGCCGTGTCAATGCGCTGGAGCACGTGATCATTCCGGAGACGGAAGAGAGCATCAAGTATATTACAATGAAGCTGGATGAAAATGAGAGGAGTACTCAGATCCGGCTGATGAAAGTGAAAGATATGATGCTTGAGGATGCGCATCATTACAAGGAAAAAGAATAATCACCGGAAGTGCCAAAAGGCATATTCCGGGATTGCAAGTGGTTGCCGAGGGCTCGGGCAAGTCCGTACTTTGGCTTACCATTGCAAAAAAGCGCCTGCCGGCTGTAAAACCGGCAGGCATTTTCACATTAATTACATTTTAAAAACTGTACGCTGTAAGCGGGCATTGTGATTTGTCCATTCAATGTAATTGTATCGACAGCAACTGTCTGATTTTCAGCGTTTTCCACTGCGCTGTCTGTAAGAATGTCATCTGCCGTGCTGCCGGTATCCCCTGCGTCTTCAGCTGTATCTTCCGGTGCAAGCGCTTCAAATTCACCCGGATACGTCAGAATGCGACTGAATATGCCGTTCAGTTCATGACTTCCGGCTGTGTATTCGGAGTCGGACGCGTTGATCGCTACAAGGACACGCTCGCCGTCGGTTCTGCGCTCAAAGACAAGCTGATGGTTGGTGATCACTACATTGTGATATGTTCCGTTGCAGAGTGCGTCGCTCTCTCTGCGCAGAGCGATCAGTGCTTTGATAAATGCAGTCAGCTTATTTGGCTTCGGCTCCTCAAAGCATGGGCGGAGAGCATAATCGTTGTCCGGAGCTTTTGCCCCTTCCTCACCCCATTCACTTCCGTAGTAGATACAGGGAATGCCGGGCATTCCAAATAAAAGTCCGTATGCAAGTGGAATATGGTTCTTATTTGTCAGGATTGTGGCAAGTCTCGACACGTCATGATTGTCCACGAAGGTCATGAGATGCTTTCCTCTGTAGATACACCACTGTTCCGGGCCGTACTGGCGGTTCAGCGAATGTGCAATCTCAAACATATTCATGCTGTTAAAACTGGAGTAGATCCCCTTGTAGCATTCGTAGTTTGTGCAGCTGTGCAGCATCTCGTCATTTACGATCAGATTATAATCTCCGAACAGTACTTCTCCGATCAGCGCAAAGCCTGGTTTGAGCTCCTCACAGAACTGACGGAGCCTCTTCATGAAATTATGGTCCAGACTGTAAGCAACATCCAGTCTGAGTCCGTCGATTCCGAATTCCTCGATCCACATTTTCACACAGTCGAGCAGATAGTCGACAACCGCCGGATTCTGAAGGTTCAGCTTGACCAGCTCGTAATGTCCTTCCCATCCCTCGTACCAGAATCCGTCATTGTAGCCGCTGTTTCCGTCAAAATTGATGCAGAACCAGTCTTTGTACGGAGAATCCCACTTCTTTTCCTGAACGTCCTTAAATGCCCAGAAACCTCTTCCTACATGATTGAAAACGCCATCGAGCATGATTTTTACATTATGGTCATGAAGTGTCTGACAGACCTCTTTGAAATCATCGTTCGTGCCGAGACGGCAGTCGATCTTTGTAAAATCTCTTGTGTCGTAGCCATGATTGTCAGATTCAAAAATCGGATTTAAAATGATGGATCCGATTCCCAGCTCCTGCAGATATCCTGCCCATTCGCCGATCTTTAAGATGCGGTGCGCTGTGACGCCGTCATTGTGTACGGGAGCGCCGCAGAATCCGATAGGATATATCTGGTAAAAAGTTTCATTGTAAGCCCACATAGATTAGCACCTTCCTTTACTGCTGGTTTACGTTTTTTCGTATAATCTTGCAGGTCGGATCAGTACGACCGGTCCGGCCTGCGTATAACTCAATCATTATAGCATATCTTTATAGGAAATAGAAGCAAAATGGAATCACAAATTGACACTGAAAAGGCCAGAAGATATACTAAAAGTAGAGATCGACGTATGTATTTTAAATTAAGATATGGAGGGACTGGCATGAAAAAACGGAGCACAGTTAGGAAGAAAATAATGGTCCTGTTTCTGTCCGCAATGCTGATATCGGCGATGATGCCGGGACAGGCGCGGGCACAGAACGATACCGAAGCCGGCGTGCATAATGAAGACGATACAGATCTGGTTCCTGCTGCGACTGATGATACGATTGACAGTGAAAATACCGTACAGACAATGGCTGTTCAGGACGCCGGCGCAGAAGAGAAAACAGAAGATTTAAATGTGGATAATCCAGATGCAGATGACGGAAAAGAACAGGAAGGCACAGGTGATAAGGATAAAACGGATCAGCTGGACGATCAACAGAAGGACAGTCAGCATGATGAGGAGATAAAGGAAGATGAAGGACAGCCGGGATATGGAGCAGGTGACACGGTGCCAGGGGAAATACCGGAACTTCCTGATGCAGTCGCTGTTTCTATGCTGATGGACAGCACAAATGATCTTTATGCCGGCCTGAGTCAGTTCCTGTCGCTTAGTTCGGATCAGTTTCAGGTCTATACGGTGGCGGTTATTGATCCTGCGACTAAACAGCCGGTACAGCCGGAAAGTCCGGTGGAGGTATCACTGGATGTGCCGTCAGGCTATGACACTGACAGAGTTGTGGTCAGCGAGATCAGTATGAACGGAGAAACTCCGGCGAGAACAGAACTATCTTTTTCATATAATAATGGGAAAGCGGAATTTGAGACAGACCACTCAGGTATTTATGTCGTGATGGAGAAGAAAGAGCAGCCGAAACTTCCTGCGTCGTTGGAGATGACATCCAAGACAGAGAAGTTGGAGCTTACCAAAAAATATCCGGACAGTGTATCGCCGTCAACATCTGAAGGAACCCTGACTGTCAATCCGCAGACAGGGGATGACAATTCTGTCCTGATCTGGGGAGTTGTCATAGTTATAGCTGCGGCCGCAGTTATTGCGTTGGTCGTGATCATTATTAAAAGAAGAAAATGAAAAAAATCTTGACACGTGGAAAGTTGGGGACTATAATATTACAGCATGACTAAAGGAGAAACAGTATGCGCCATAGCCCCGGAGTATGCTGATTTCAAATATATAAGCTACACAAGCAAACGTTATCTGATGATTTTATAGGAGGAACACCCATGAAAACTTATATGGCTAACCCTGACAAGATTGAAAGAAAATGGTATGTGGTTGATGCTGAAGGATGTACACTCGGACGTCTTGCATCTGAGGTTGCTAAAGTCCTCAGAGGAAAAAACAAACCGGAGTACACACCGCATATCGATACAGGCGATTATGTGATCGTTGTAAACGCTGAGAAAGTAAAAGTAACAGGTAAGAAACTTCAGCAGAAGATCTACTACAACCACTCCGAATATGTAGGTGGAATGAAAGAGACAACACTTGCAGAGATGATGGCTAAGAAACCGGAGAAAGTGATCGAGCTTGCTGTTAAAGGAATGCTCCCGAAAGGACCTATGGGAAGAGACATGATCAAGAAACTTCACGTTTACGCTGGACCGGATCATGCACATCAGGCACAGAAA
>CAJFGR010000015.1 GCA_904377845.1 uncultured Ruminococcus sp.
TGTCCTGTAATGCTGTCATTTAAGTCTATTTCGCAATTTCAATATTATAACCAAACTCTATAATGATGTCAAGAGATTTTCCAGTTCTTCAAGGCTCTCCACCGCGTTCACTTTTTCCCTCAGACGGGCTGCTCCTTTGAGTCCTTTCGTGTACCATGCCACGTGTTTTCTCATCTCCCGGATGCCCGAAAATTCGCCTTTATATTCAAGCTGCAGACGGGCGTGTCTGAGCATCATCTTCCTGATCTCATCCTTATCCGGTCTGGGGGGAATCTCCCCGGTCTCCTCCCAGTGTATCATCTCCGAGAAGATCCATGGATTTCCCTGGGCGCCTCTGGCGATCATGATCCCGTCGCACCCGGTCTGCCGCACAAGCTCGTCCGCTTTCTGCGGCGACGTCACATCTCCGTTTCCGATCACCGGTATGGACACCGCCTCTTTTACCTGACGGATAATGTCCCAGTCTGCTTTGCCGCTGTAATACTGCTCTCTCGTCCGCCCATGTACCGCCACGGCCGCCGCACCGGCTTCCTCGATGATCTTCGCGATCTCCACCGCATTTACGTGGTCGTCGTCAAAGCCTTTTCTGATCTTCACCGTCACCGGCTTGTCAATCGCTTTTACAAGGGCGCTGACAATCTCATAGACCAGCTTCGGGTTCTTCATCAGCGCGGAGCCCTCGCCGTTTTTGACAACCTTCGGCACCGGACAGCCCATGTTGACGTCAAGAATGGCAAAGGGTCTCTCTTCAATCCGTTTCGCCATCTCGCTCATGATCTTCGGATCGGAGCCAAACAGCTGCAGGGACACCGGACGTTCATCCGGATGGATCTCCAGCAGGCTCTCGGTATTTCTATTATTATAGTAGATTGCCTTCGCACTCACCATCTCCATACAGAGAAGCCCCGCCCCCTGCTCCCGGCAGAGCAGACGAAATGGCAGGTCGGTCACGCCTGCCATGGGTCCCAGTATATATCGGTTTTCAAGTTCTACTTTTCCTATTTTTAAGTGTTTCATAGCTCTTATTTATCCGTCCCCTTCATCCTCTCATAGATCAGCCTCAGCCCGTTCAGCGTCAGCTGCGGATCGTACAGATCAATGCACCCCGTCTCTTTGGCGATGATCTTTCCCAGACCGCCTGTAGCGATCACATACGCATCCGTATATCCGGACTCCTCTTTCATCTTTCTCACAATATATTCCGTCTGGCCGATAGCTCCGAACACCAGACCTCCCTGCATACCCGAGACAGTGTCCCGTGCAAGCACGGAGTCCGGCTTCTGGATCTGGATGGCAGGCAGCATAGCCGCCCCGCCCCAGAGAGAGCGCCCCGCCGTCTCGATACCGGGAGCAATGATGCATGCCTCAAGCGTACTGTCAGGGCCGATCAGGTCATAAGTGGTCGCTGTCCCGAAATCAATAACGATGGCCGGACCTTTCGCAATCGCATATCCTGCGACCGCATTGACGATACGGTCAGGGCCTGTCCTGGAAGGATTGTCCGTATTCACGCGGATGCCGGTATCGGAATCCGCGGAGACAATCAACGGAGTTGTGTGCAGATATTTGATAATTCCGCTTGTCAGGGAATGCATGATGTCCGGCACGACCGATGCGATGATGACAGCCTTGATCTTCTTCGGGTCAATGGCCCTGTGTTCCAGTATGCCGCAGATGGTCATCCCGTATTCATCCGATGTTCTCGGGCGCTTCGTAGTCATGCGGAACATCCCCAGCAGAACGTCCTCCCTGAACACTCCCATTGTGATATTTGTATTTCCCACATCGATCGTAAGCAGCATACGCGTTCCTCCCCGCATTTTCATCTTCGTTAGTTGTAACATTTATCTTATCAGTCATCACTCGTCGCAGTCAAGTGCACCTTACCAATTCTTCTGACCGATGCTAAAACACCTCCGCCGGCAGAACTTTTCTTCCCGGCAGAGGCATTTTACTTAAAATCTTTTTATCTTTCTTGTAGTTGTCTTCTCGAACTCTTTATCTCTGACGATCAGGCTGTATATCCTCTTCTGGGGAGCCGCCGTCTTATTATACTCGTCGATGATCTCCTGAAGTTTTGCCCGCACGTCTTTGATACGTTTCTTCTTTACATAATCCTGATCCGGATAGATCTCCGCCTCGATCACGCCGTCTTTCTCGCGGACAAGTATTTCGCCCACAAGGCGGTTTGTGCTCAGTGCGTTTTCCAGTTCCTCCGGTGACACGTTCTCACCGTTCTTTGTGATGATCAGGTTCTTCTTACGGCCAGTCAGATAGACAAATCCGTCCTCGTCCACATAGCCCAGGTCTCCGGTCTTCAGCCAGCCGTCTTCCAGAGTCTCGGCCGTCTCTTCCGGCATCTTATAGTATCCCTGCATCACACTGCTGCCCTTTACCCAGAGCTCGCCGTCCACGGTCTTTGCCTCACAGTTGGGCAGGAGCTGTCCCACGGAATCCGAGCGGATATTCCAGCTCTGGTTGACGCTGATAACAGGAGCGCACTCGGTCATGCCGTAGCCCTGCTGAATGACGATATCATATTTTTTGAACATATCGATATATTTCGGATCCAGATAAGCTCCGCCGCTGCAGATCGTGTGGAACTGTTTACCGAACACCTGGCTTTTGACGATTTTGGCCGGAAGGAGAGAAGCCTCCTCCAGTTTCTTCGCCATTGTCTCGATCATCAGCGGCACCATCAGGATCATTTCCGGCTTGAACAGTTTGATATTCTTCGCCACACGCATCAGGGAGTCGTTGATACAGATCACCGCGCCCAGAGATGTTCCTTTCAGGATATCCATGCTCAGGCAGTATGCGTGATGGATCGGCAGAACCGTCATGATCACAGTGCGCTCCGGAATCTTCATTTCCAGGCAGGTGGCGTTCTCCGCCACATTTCTGTGGGTAAGCATAACACCTTTGCTCTTTCCTGTCGTACCGGACGTAAACATGATCGTACAAAGCTGGTCCGGATCCGGGTCATAGTCACAGTTTCCCCTGTTCTCCTCCAGCAGTTTCCAGAATGAAAATGCATGATCGTCATTTTCTTTCTGCTGCATGGAAATCATTGTCTTAAGCTGCGGGCAACGTTCTTTCGCGATAGCTGCCACATCTTTTCTCACTTCATCATATACAAGCACCGTGGAATCCGATCTCGCGATCAGGTCGCACACATCTTCCGCCGGGAGATTGACGTCCAGCGGCACGACCACGCTGCCGCTGTTGACTGTCCCGAAGTAAGTCACCAGCCATTCATAGGACGTCATGCCGATCACAGAGATATGCTTACCCTGCTCTCCGAGACTCTTCAGTACATTTGAAAAGCTCTCACTGTCATCTTTAAGCTGCGTATATGATTTTGATTCAATCTCGTTTTTACTGATCTTATAACGTACCGCATCCTCCGGTCCGTATTTCTTTTCTGTATTTACAAGGATCTGACGCACTGTGCTGCAAAGCATAACTCACATTCCTTTCCGAACTATTTTACTAATGTTTCAAGGTAATCGACAGCCTCCTGTACTGTGCGGATATTTACCACTTCTGACTGCTCTACTTCCACATCGAACTCGTCCTCGATCTCGCCCAGCATACTCATAAAGTCGAAGGATGTAAAGCCCAGATCCTCCATAAAGCGTGACTCCGGATGAATGTTTTCCGGCTCTACTTCAACATAATTGCAGATGATTTTAACTAATCTTTCAAACATGATTATTCTCCTTTTCTAACCATATTAATGATGTTGGGGCAAAAGCCCCTGACTATGACGCCTGCGGATTGCCCCTGGCATTATACTAATTTGATGATCTCTCCGATTGTCAGATCCGGATTCTCCGCGCCTTTGAACATGATCTTGCACAGATAGTAGTACAGGTACTCCAGCTCTTCTCTGGATACCGCCTTGATCTGATGCTCGAAGTTAAAGTCCAGTCCGTTATCCTCCGGGCGGTGCATTACGGTCAGATACATTCCCTGCGGGCAGATCCCGTTGGGATACCATTTTGTCTTGTAGCGGATATCTCCCAGCTGATCCAGCCCTTTCTCTTTCAGAGTCAGCGGCTGATATGTAAGTGAGATTGGCTCGTATCCGAGACCCGGCTGCGGCTGCGGATATGTCTTTGCACGGTATGCAAAGTATGCCGTCGGGTCATAGTTTGCGTGCCGGAAATATTCATTCTGTTTGTCACGGATTGCATAAACACCGTCGATGAACTTCATGTCCTGCGGGAAGATCGTGCGGAACGGAAAGGAATGGATCCTTGTGCCGCCGGATTTCTTTTCTTTCAGAGTCGCACGTCTTGCAATAGTCGTAGTAAGGGACACATCGTCAAAGCCGTTCATCTTCTGATAATAGGTACGGAGTCCCATGAGCAGAAGGCAGGCAAGCGAAACATGGTATTTCTCGCAGAAGTCCATGAGACGTTTCGTCGGTTCTGCCTCAAGATGGAAGATATCGAGAGCTGACTTTGTATCATCTGTGACACAGAATGCTGATCTGAGCTCCGGATTCTTGAACATCTCACGCATGGACTCCAGTTTTGCCGTACCGTGAAGATCATTGTAGATCGGCTCGCTTTTCTCAATCTCCTTCTGGAAATATTCGATATCTCTTAACTGAGCCTTGCTTCCCGCTTCGTATGCGAAGTCTCTCTGCAGCTGCTCGATGTAGGATGCCATATCTTTCGGATACGGAACACCTTCATATTTTGCATTACAGTAAAGCTCGATAATATCTTTCAGGAAACAGATCAGTGACTGCGCGTCCACGATCATATGATTTCCGAGGAAATACACTCCGTTAAAGCCATCCGGCATCTTGATCATAACGATTCTGGTCAGCGGCGCGTCAAACATCTTGAACGGCACAGTAGTCCATTTCTGCATCTCTGCTTCAGCCTCTTCCATCGTGCGGTCCGAAAAATCGACAAATTCAATATCTTTCTCTTCCGGATCCATCACATACTGATACCATGTTCCTTCTTTGTCCTTCGCGAAACGGACGCGCATTCCTTCGCTTCTTGCATAAGCCTCATTGATTGATTTTTTCAGCTGATCCCAGTCCAGCTCCACCTCGATCGTAAGACTTGTCCCGATGTTGAGGACTGCCATATTCGGGCAGTGCGGTGCATAGTAGAGATGGAATTTCTGTGCTACAGTAAGCGGATACACTTTGTGTCCTTTTCTTGTCTTCATCATTTCATTATTCCTCCGATAAATGAATTCAGGGCTTCCTCGTAGGCTTCTGTATCTTTATAATAGCTCTCGCCGTGGCCCGCGTCTTTGACAATCAGTTTTGTTTTCGGTGAAGCGCAGTTCTTGTAAATCTCCTCGCACATCCAGCAGGGCACGAAAATATCTTTTGCCCCATGAATAAACAGAAACGGTACTTCTGCCTTTCTCACTTCCCTTGCCGCATTGCACTCGTCCAGTCCGTACCCGGCATTTCGCTTATTCAGCTTATCCGCGATCTGGATCATCGGGAATGCAGGCAGATGATACATACTGTGCAGAACGTGTGTAAATACATCCTTTGCCGATGTAAATGCACAGTCTGAGACGATACCCTTTACTTGAGACGGAAGTTTCAGTCCGCTCATCATGCATACCGTAGCTCCGCCCATGGAATTGCCGTGGAGCAGGATCTGTGCATTGTCCCCGATCTTATCGATCATCCATTTAATCCATTCCATTCCGTCCAGACGGTCCATGGTACCGAAGCCGATATAGGTTCCTTCGCTCTCGCCGTGGGCACGCTCATCTATAAGGAGCATTCTGAAACCGTGATTGAGATAGTAATAGGAAAGGCTGCCGTAATCATTTGTTCCCTGGCTCGTATAGCCGTGAAAGCAGATCACTGCCTTATCCCCGCCGTCTCCCTCAAAATATGTACCGTGCAGTTTCAGGCCGTCATGGGATGTGATCCACACATCCTCGTGGGGCTGTTCCATCATCCAGTCATGCCGTTCATGCATGAGCGGGAAATATTTTTCCCAGTCCACGCCTGACATCTTCATGGTACGCTCTGTCTTTGCATTGTAACGTTTCATGGTTCTCCTGTAGAAATATGCCGTTCCGCCGGCTTCCGCCGCGGTCAGCAGTCCCAGGACAGCCGCTGCTCCTTTTAATAATTTCCCCATTTTTATCACCTGCTTTTATTTCTTCTTGCTGTTGATCAAATCTTTCAGTTTAAGCGCCTTATCGATATTTCCTTCCACTTTCAGTTTTCCAAGTGTCACCGCGAGGATCGGGTCTGTCTTTCCATCAGCAATCTTAAACAGCGTCTCTGCCGTACAGGTAAACATCGCGTCGCGGTCGAAATATTCGTAAGGCTCTATATAGAGCTGTCCATCTTTCACCTCGGCATAAAAAATGCCCTCCGCTTCACCGGTGATGTTGAACTGATATGCCAGATGTTCATGGATATCGCTTACATCTGCATCCATCAGCATACTCTTTACTTTTGAAAACATATCTGCGTAGGTCATAATCTCCTCCTTTTCGACCGCAACAGTCGTTTTTCGACCATCGGTCATCTTCTCTTCTCTGTTAGATTATCATTTTTTCGACTGTCGGTCAATCGTTGTCTCTGTCAAAATGAAAAGTTTTTTTATTCTCCTTTTTGTGCGTTTTTCTTGCTGGCTCTTTTGCAGGGGATATGCTATACTTGATGTGCTTACCGAAGGAGATGTACGTTGGGAAAGGAGGAGATTATGGCCGGCAGCGGGAAGAAATATGATCTGATACTTGATTCTTTACAGAAACTTCTGGAAAATAAAAATCTGCAGACAATTTCCGTCAGCGAGATTGCCCAGACGGCCGGAATCGGCAAGGGTAGTATCTATTATTATTTCCCTTCTAAAGACGCTATTCTTGAGGCTCTCGTGGAACGGAACTACGAAAAGCCGCTTACAACAGCTAAGAATCTTGCCTGCCAGACAGATATTCCTCCGTTTACACGTATGGCCATGATCTTTCAGGCGTGCCGCAACTCATCTACGGAATATCTGAAATCAGGAAAAGAAAGCGGGGTAAGCGCCCCTGAAAAAGCGCTGCTCCACCAGAAATATATGAACCATCTGATCTCCGAATTCAAGCCTGTTCTGGCGGAAATCATCCGACAGGGCATTGATACGGGAGAGATTCATTTTGACAGACCTGAGGTACTGGCAGAGATCGTCCTGATTGTCCTCACTGTCAAAATGGACAACACCATCGTCCCATCATCCCGGGAGAATATCGAAGAGACCATCGAAGGGCTTGTAGCCCTGCTTGAAAAGGGAACGGACAACCCGCCCGGGTCGCTTAACTTTCTTCTGGCATAAATTTTCTTTCAAAAAAATAAGATCTCCCTGAGCAGATACATTCCGCTTTCGGAGATCTTATTTGTTATCATTTTATCCTTCACACGCTTCATTCAGCCGCCGGAAGGATTTCAGCAGTATCAGTTGCCTGCAATAATTTCGTACTCTTTGCTGAAGCTTTCGCCCGGAGCCGCTCTGTTTACATTCGGCTTCTGAGAAAGCTCTTTATCAAACCCGATATCATCGCATCTTCCCATCCACGGTTCGAGGCAGACAAACGGGGCGTCTTTAACAGACCAGATGCCGAAATCAGGAAAGCCTTCACACTTCATTCCCACATAGGGAGTTCCGTCTTTATGGCACAGCCATACTTCCTCAATCTGCCCGCCATCAAAAATCAGCGCGTCATTTTCGAACATTTCTTCCGTAACCGGGCAGCACTCCCCGCTCAGAGCGAGCGTATGTACTTTTGTGGGGTCGGCGGCAGCCTCGGCCGGATCGATAAGGATATACTGCAGAGAATCTTTGCCCGGGAACCTCAGGATATAATCTTCTTTCTTCTCATCCGTTCCCGCAAAGCGGAACGCGGGATGTCCGCCGATTGTAAAGTACATCTCTTCTTCTCCCGGATTGCGAACCTCCCACTTTACACACAGGCTCTTCTCTTTCAGCGTGTAAGTGATAACAAGCTCAAAATCAAACGGATAGACTTCCTTCGTCTCTTCACTGGACGCAAGAAGAAAAGATGCAGAATCCGCTTTTTCACAGATACATTTGAATCTGCTGTCCCTCGCGAACCCGTGCTGGGATGTAGGGTAATGCGTCCCGTTAATCAGAACTGTGTTACGATATGTCTTTCCCACATTCGGGAACAGCACCGGAGAGTGCCTCTTCCAGTATACAGGATCAGCCTCCCACAGGAGCTCCGCATTGTTCTTCTTGTCACGAATCCTCGTCACTTCCGCACCTAATTCCGAGATTTCCACGCATAATCTCTCATTTTCCAGTTTCATGCTCTTTCCTCCTTTTCCTGATAATCGTCCTTTTTATCCACAATCCTTACGGCATACCGGCATCTTATTTTATTCGGCAGTGTCCGTCTGCTCCACCTGAATGCAGTTGTCCACCAGATAATCCGTCACTTTATCGCGGAGAACCGCTGCTTTGAGCTCGTCCTCCCCCACCTGTTCGGTATATTCATCCACATCGTCATATCCTGCCTGTTCCGCATACTCGGCCATACCTTCTTCATATTCCTCATCCGTCGGTTCGAGATGTCTCTTCTCGGCAATCAGTTTAAGCGCCTCCTCAAGAGCCACTCCCTGGCGGACAGACTCGTCAATCTGCGCGTTGAAATCATCTTCTGACATCTGCATATAAGTCTCTACAAATTCACCAAGCTCCAGTCCGTACATTCCTGCAAGCTGAGTATAGTAATCCGTCATCTGCTGTGTAAGTTCCTCCACCCGGTCCTCCGGATATTTCTTTATCTCTACGTTATCCATCAGGGCGCTCTGGACGGAAGATTCCAGCTCAGACTCAATAGACGCCTCTGTGTTCTCCTCGATCTGAGAGCGGATTTCCTCCCTGTACTCATCCACTGTCTCAGACTCATCGCTGATCTCCTTCACCCACTCGTCTGTCAGTTCCGGTGTAACCTGCTGTGAAATCGAATTGAGCACAATGTGGAAATCCGCCACCGCGCCTGACATATCCGGATTCCGGTCATACGGATCCGGGAACTGTACCGTAATATCAAATTCATCTCCGGTCTGGTGTCCCGCAATCTGCTCTTCAAATCCTTTATAGTCGTCCGTCGCTCCGATAAAGGAATTGCTTCCCAGCTCCAGGTCCGCTCCTTCTGCGGAACCGCCGTCAAAGGCCGTTCCGTCAAGGTAACCGGTATAATCGATATTAACGATGTCTCCCATTTCCGCCGCACGGTCTGTCACTTCTTCTGTCTGCGCATATGCGGCAAGATTGCTCTGAATCACCTGCTCCACCTGATCGTCCGTAACCTCCTCGGCCGGTGTCGGCTGGGGTACCTCAAGGCCTTTATACTGCTTTACCGTCACATAATCGTTGGACAGCTCCCCGCTGCATCCGGCAAGTGTTCCCGCCAGTGCTGCGGCGAGCATTACAGTAATAAATTTCTTTTTCATTTTCTTTCTCCTTTTCTTCTGTCTTTATCAGCTTATATATTATTAATGCATTTACATCCGGGCTTCTTACAGAAGCGGGGATAAAAGCCGTGAAAACTGCTCTTTCCCTTTGATTACCAGACTTCTCTCATCATAAACCTTTCTGGTAACGTGGGTGCACAGAGTCATGTCATTTTCAAAGGCGCGCTCCAGTTTCTGTACCGTTCTTTCGCTGTAAATAACCGCATTTACCTCAAAGTTAAGCCCGAAACTGCGGATATCCATATTGGCAGTTCCCACGCACGCGACCATCCCGTCTACGCACACGGTCTTTGCATGAAGGAATCCGTTATTATATACATAACATTTGGCGCCCGCAGCCACCATATCTCCCACATAGGAATATGTCGCCCAGTAGACAAACGGATGATCCGGCTTGCAGGGTACCATTATGCGCACATCTATTCCCGACCGGCTTGCGATCTTCAGTGCGTCCAGAATCGAATCATCGGGTATGAAATACGGCGTCTGAATATACACATGATCCTTTGCGCTGTGAATCAGGCGCAGGTAATTGTCATGGATCGTCTTAATCTGCGAATCCGGACCGCTGGATATAATCTGCACCGGATCCCTGCCGTGTCTTACATACTGGGGAATCTCAAAAAGAGTATCTTCAAGGAAGAGATTCTCTTTCGCCGCGTAATTCCAGTCAAGCACAAAACGCACGGCGAGCGAAGTCACCGCAGCGCCCTCAATGCACAGGTGCGTATCACGCCAGTATCCGAACTTCTTGTCACGGCCGAGATATTCCCGGCCCACATTAAAGCCGCCCACGAAGCCGATGCGCCCGTCGATAACAACGATCTTGCGGTGGTTGCGGTAATTGACGCGGAGCTGCAGTTTTCCCAGTAATGCGGGGAAGAATTCTGCGACCTGAATCCCTTCATTTTCCAGCCGCTCCCAGTCTTTATTTTTCATCGTCCGGCATCCCATACTGTCAAAAAGCACCCGGACTTCCACGCCTTCTCTTGCCTTCTCAATGAGAACTTTTTCGATCTCCTGCCACAGTTCATCATTTCTGATAATGTAATACTGCAGGTGAATATACCGCTTCGCCTGCCGCATCTCCTCGATCAGCGCCCGGAATTTTGCCTTTCCGTCCGTATAAATACGAATGTCGTTGTTGTCCGTAAGGACGGCTTCGCCTGCTTCCAGGTTATACAGGATCAGATCCTTGAACCGCCCCATCTCCGGATTGGCCATCCTCAGACGTTTATGGTAAATCGTCTCCTCCTGCCGCCGCACGGCATATTTCAGTTCCCCTTCTATCTCCTTAGCCTTAAACATCCGGCTCTTGTGAAAATCCTGACCGATGACCAGGTAGAGGATAAAACCCAGTATCGGTATAAAATAAAGCAGAAGAAGCCACGTCCATACCGTCTGCGGAGATCTCCTCTGGAAGAACACTATGATCAGCGCGAAGAGGATATTGATGATGACGATATTGTCCATAATAAAGTCATAGACCGTCACCACTCCGTTCCAAATCATTTCTGCCATTAAATCAAACTCCTTTATATCCGTAATGTTCCCGCCGGATCCGCCGCGTCGTACTGACTCTGCACCGCCTTAACCGGGACACATCACTATAACAGTATACCCGTTCTGACTTGTAAAAGTAAACCCTAAACCTTGAAAAAGTACCTAAAATAATTCTGCCGGGACCGTTCAGTATAAATTGCTTATACACGCTCAGTCCCGGCAGATATGCCCTGAAAACAAATTATTTTAAAGACAACTATTTATGTAATTTTTTACGAATTACCACAATTCCTGCTGCACACGCGGCTGCAACAAGAAGCACTATATAGATTCCGGCAGGGCTTTCAACGCCTGTCTGCGGTGCATTTGCCCCTTCATCGGAAGAATCTGCGGCATTATTTTTGTCACCATCATTTCCTCCCTGAGGTTTCTGACCGTCATCCGGATTCTGTCCGTCGTCCGGGTTCTGTCCATCGTCCGGGTTCTGTCCGTCATCCGGGTTCTGTCCGTCATCCGGGTTCTGTCCGTCGTCCGGATCCTGTCCGTCATCCGGATTTCCCGCATCGTTTGCTGTCAGTCTGTATGACGCAACTGTTCCGGACACTTCGCAGGCTGCCAGCAGATACGCATTACCGTCTGCGCTGTCCTCAGCCGGAATAAAGCACAGACCCTCCGGAGAGTCATCCCCCGCGATATCTTCACTGAAGTCTCTGGAGTTAATATAATTTACAAAGGTACTGTTCTCCGGATCGGTAATATCATATACCATCACGCCGCCGACTCTTTCAAGTCCTACAAACGCATACGTTTTCTCACCCACGGTTCCGACTGTCACACTTTCAGACTCGGGACCTTTCTTTCCGGACCGGTCGTCGATCGATTTATCGTCATTGGAACAGTTGAAATTGTCCGGAACGTATTCCGCTGTCTTTTTTTCAAAATCACTGCCGCTTCCGTACACTTCGATCAGGCCGTTTTCATCTGCCTTGTACACGGTAAAGGAACGTCCGCCGAAGAGATAATCCGTACCTTCATCCAGGCCGTCATAATCGCTGCTGTCAAAGAATACTACTTTCCCGTTCAGGCCGCTGTTTTCCGCAGTAATCTTTCCTGTCGGGGAAGTCTCGCCGTCCTTGAAATTGCGCTCATCTTCATTGAGATAATCTCCCCACTCTCTGGAATCTCCCTCATTTGCAGTCACAAGATAGTCCGTGCCGTCCACAGAGTAAAGAGCAATGCCGTCCGGCATACGGATTCCTTTCAGAGACTCATACGTCTTCGGATTGTACGCCTCATCTTTCTTATCAATATCAACCGGTGTTTTGCTGTAGTCTTCATAGCCGGCAGAATAAATTCCTGTTACCTGAAGACTGTCCAGATCAATTACCGCGATGGCATTTGCTTCCTGTAGTGTTATATATGCGGTATTATTGCCTGCCGCAATATATTCCGGTTCCAGGTCTGCCGACGGAGCCGTATCCTTTTTCAGTACAATTCCCGCATCTGTGAGAGCCTGTCTCTCCTCCGCACTGTCATATGCCTCAAATCCTACATTTTCTGCTGTACCGTCTGCAAGGGAGATAACAGTCACAGTTCCGGCAGGATCTGTCACTCCTTCTCCATAGCCTTCTCTCGGTTCTCCTTCATTTGCCGTCAGGATTTTGCTGTCATCCGGAGTAAATGTCACCATATCCGGCTGTGCGCCTGTCTCATACGCCTGTTCAAATGTGAGAGTTCCATCCTCATTGCAGGTAAATACAGCCGCACGTCCGTTATCCGCGTACCCTTCCGCCTGAACTGCCACTGCAAGTTTTGTACCGTCCGCAGAAACTGCCACGGAAGTCATATCTCCGTATGTAAATCCTTCGCAGTTCTCCTCAATGATGGATTTCACATCAATATCGTTGCCGTCCAGCAGATCGATATTCTCTTTATTTTCCATGTCTTTTACGGCGATAGCTGTCAGATTCCCGGTCTGTCCGTTTACTGCATAAGCCCATCCGGTGACTGTATTATAGTCTACAATCTCCATCACGCCGCCGTCCGCATTTGTCATGCCTGCGTCATAGCGTGCATCCTGAACCAGATCAAGGGATGTATTTCCATTCTCGACCCCTGTTGTCTTCGTGCCGCCGTCTGTATTCTTCGTTACACTGAAGGAATCGATCAGCTCGCTGTCCGGTGCCGCGCTGTCGCCGGCAAGATTATATACATTGACAGAAATCTTGTCGCCGTTTACGTCAAATACCGCATAACTGGGGCTGTATTCCTGATTCCACTCCTGATTTCCGTACGGCAGATTTCCCGCAAGGTAAGCCTGTGATCCGGTCTCACCGTTTGCAAGGACCGGGAAATCGGCGTTATTCTCTTTGTCCACTTCTGCGAACGGAGTGTAGTACTGCATATCGGAGCAGCAGTTTCCTGTCAGATAAATTGTTCCGTCGGGATCATAGATCGTATCCAGTCTCTCGGCATTTCGCTGGCCGTCTTTGAGCACGTAGCTTCTGGAATATACATGATCATGTCCGCCCAGAACAAAATCTACGTCAAACTCATCCATCACTTTCTCAAATCCTGCATCCACGTAGTTCTCAATATCAGAATCTGCCGCGTGTTTTGCCACGGTCTGGGTGGATTTATGGTGAGTCACAATCAGCCACTGATACTGACCTGCATATTCAGAAGTAGCCGCATTCAGCGTAGTCCTGAAGTTCTCAACCATTGCCTCTGCCTCGGAGTTATCCTTGGAAGCGCTGGGCACACTTGCATTTCCTGCGTTTTCCTCATCATTGCCTCCCGGATACGCTCCGGTATTCAGTGTGACAAAAAGTACATTATTATAGAGATAATAGTAATTCCCCTTGGTCTCCATCTCACGGCGCTCAGTAAAATCATACTGCCCCTCTGCGTTCGGAGTCACACCGTTGGATTCGGAATTGTTGGCGATCTCATCCGCTGTGGCCTGTATATAGTTTCCGTGGCTCTGGCTCGTACCGTTATTCTGCCCGCGGAACGTTGTCTTCACCTGCTCAAGCTGGCCGTTTTCATCTACACCGTCAACAGACATTTCATTCGGAAGATTGAAATGATCCGCAAACATATAGTGTCTGTCATGGTTTCCCACCGCCGGAGCGTATGCGATAGACGCCATCTCCTCCGGAGCAAAAAACGCTTCATACTCACTGGATTTTCCCCAGCTCTGATCTTCCACCTGGTCTCCTGCAGATACAACAAGGCTTACGCCCT
Source organism: uncultured Ruminococcus sp. (assembly GCA_904377845.1). Classification (GTDB taxonomy): domain Bacteria; phylum Bacillota; class Clostridia; order Lachnospirales; family Lachnospiraceae; genus Mediterraneibacter. The sequence continues at coordinate 14,237 of CAJFGR010000015.1, forward strand.
CTGCCGCCAGCTTTTCCATCATGGCAGCCCAGCCGGTCTGGTTGGTGCCGTCTGACGGGTTCCAGCCTCCGTTATTTGTCTCCCCGCTCTCCTTAATCTGTGGATCACTTGTAAACCCAAAGGAAAACTCGCCGGCTTTTGCAGTGGTATAAGTATATGCCTCTGACCATGTCTGTCCTCCGTCATAAGAGATCTGATAAGAATAGGATGTATCCGGTGTCAGCCCGCTCACTGTGGCCTTACATACCATCTTTCCTGTATCTGTGTATTTTCCTGTATCCAGTTTGGTTGGCGCTGTCAGTTCGCTGACAACTGCTTCCGCAGTAATATCGCCGAATTTCACCATTGCCTGCTCCGTACCGTCCGGCGCATACCAGTTCAGATTAACGGATGCTGTTGTCGCGCCCGGCTGAACAGTCAGATACTCAACAGATACATTTCCCGCATCCTGAACATCAGGCTGTGCAGATACATTCAGCCCCTGTGTGCAGAGCATGGTAACCGCCAGTGCAGCCGCAGCACTTTTATGCCATATTTTTTTCATAAAGTTCCCTTTCCGCTGTCATTTACCTCAGCAAAATCTGTAGTATATTAAGTGTCTCTGCCGGTATGGCAGAGCAATTCCGGAAAAGATTATAGAGGATTTCTGTTAAATCCAGATATTTCTTTATGTTAAATTTTTGTTTAGCCCGCGGCATCTGTCCCTTTTTTCAAACTTCTGATTGTTTTTAAAACAGCACGATACGGGCTGAAATTACGTGTATCATCTTGCACTTACCCTGAAACAATGTTAAAATATGATGTGCGCAAATGCGGAAAATCTAAGATATAGGAGGGTTCTATCGTGAGTCCAGTCACTATTGTACTGATTGTTGTTCTCGTTGTACTGATCGCCGCCTGCATTGCTCTGTACTTTTTCGGAAAGAGAGCCGAAAAAAAACAGGCTGAACAGCAGGAGCAGATGGAAGCGGCAGCCCAGACAGTCAGTATGCTCGTCATCGATAAAAAGAAAATGAAATTAAAAGAAGCAGGTCTCCCTGCTGTTGTTCTTGAAAACACGCCGAAATATTTAAGGCGTACAAAAGTACCGGTCGTAAAGGCAAAGATCGGTCCCAGGATCATGACTCTGATGTGTGATAACAAAGTATTTGAAGTTATCCCTGTAAAGAAAGAAGTAAAAGCCGTAGTCAGCGGACTGTACATAACAGGGATCAAGAGCGTCAGAGGCGGTTCCATCGAACAGCCGCAGAAGAAGAAAAAAGGGTTCTTCCGCCGGAATAAATCGTGACCGTGCCGTTTGTATAAAATTTTCGCTCCCTGCCCGAATATCATAGTCCAGAACCGTTCCGCTCTACCTCAAAGATTCGAATGGATGTAACGTCGGTGTCAAATGTTCGTTCAATGGAACTCCATTTGCACCGCCTAACATCCAGAACAAATGCTTTTCGGAACGTTCTCACTTAATGTTCTGTACTATGATATTCGGACAGGGAGCTTTTTCTTTCCAAACGGTACGTTGCGATATATATTTCGAAAACTCACATTTTAGCTGCTGAGCACCGTAAAATCAGGATCATCTTTGGACATGATATTCATTTTGATCTTACAGTCGGCAAGAGGCTCATGGTTGACGTCCAGCTCATAATCCAGTTGTACATTGATCTTTTTATCATCAACGCTGACTTCCATGTTTTTTGTATTTACACCAATCAGCATCTGTCCGTAAGGCGTGCGGTAGTATGTCTGATTCTTCCTGTTTTTCTCGAAGATCATATGAGAACTGGAAGCTCCGCTCTTCATGATTTCTATGCTGTCGGTTCCGGTGATCTTGATCCTGTTGCAGATCGTCCCGGCCATCCCTTCAAGCACCTCTTCATAAATAATATAGTGCTTCCCGTTTTTGCAGTAATAGTTTGCCGGAGTTACGACCTCGATATTGTCGTCGCCCGTCTCGTATCCTGCGGTCGGATCGTTCATGATATCAATATGCTTTCCTGATATGCTGACTAATACTTCCTTTGTCATCTTTCTGCTCTTTTGACTCCCATAACAGTTCAGCCGCGCCATTCCTGATGGCTGAACTGTTGCTAAAATTCTTCTATATTTACAACGTTTGTCGTCGGCACGTCAAAGGGCATCACTGTGTTCGCAAATCTGCGGAATTTTTCCGCCGCATCGCTCACATAAAATGAATACCTGCTGTGCTCGTCTGACTCGCCGTTATTTTCCATTCCCTGTTCATGGAGAAGTTTCTTCAGATCCATCGCGGTTTCATACGCGGGGTTGACGATCTGGATCTTCTCGCCCATATATTCTCTGATCTTTGATCTGAGAAGCGGATAGTGTGTGCACCCGAGGATCATGGCGTCGATATCCGAATTCCGCATGGACTCCAGATAATACTCTATGATCTCCTGTGTCACCACATGATCTTTAAATCCCTCTTCCACAAGAGGTACAAAAAGAGGGCAGGCTTTCTCGATCACAGTGACGTCCGGCGCCATTGAATGAATAATCTTGGTGTACATTCCACTCTGGACTGTTGCGTCTGTCCCCACAACTCCGACTTTCCGGTTTCTGGTCGCCTCGACGGCAGCTCGTGCGCCCGGTATGACAACTCCCATTACCGGCACATCAAATTCATCCCTGACAGCGTCAAGGGCCAGCGCACTCGCCGTATTACAGGCGATCACAATAGCCTTGACGTCTTTTGTTTTCAGAAAACGGATGATCTGTTCCGAAAAGCGGATAATCGTATTCTGCGATTTGCTTCCGTATGGAACTCTCGCTGTATCCCCGAAATATACGATATTTTCATTCGGGAGCTGACGGGAAATCTCCCTTGCTACCGTCAGCCCTCCTACGCCGGAATCAAACACACCTACCGGTGCTGTATTCCTGTTCTCCATAATAACCTGCTCTCCCGTGTTACTCTGATATATACGTTCACCCGCGCCATCCGCAAAACCGCGCTCTGGTACTGGCTGCGGCTGAACTGCTGCTTTTATATTACAGTGCCAGTGTTTTCGCTACCTCATACTGGTATTCGGAGATTGATTTCTTCATAGCCAGTGCCTCTTCGATATCAAAGTCGACATACTTGCCGTCCTTGTATCCTACCACGCGGTTTGTCTTTCCCTGAATGAGAAGATCAACAGCCATTGCACCCATGATGGAAGCATACACTCTGTCTTTACATGTCGGGCTTCCGCCGCGCTGCATATGTCCGAGGATTGTTGCTCTTGTCTCCATACCTGTAGCCTCTTCGATTCTCTTCGCCATGTTAATGGAATCTCCGATACCCTCGGCATTGATGATAATATAGTTTTTCTTTCCTCTCTTCTGACATTCTTTAATATCCGCGATGATTGCCTGCTCGTCATAATCATGCTCCTCAGGCATCAGGATACGCTCAGCTCCGTTGGCGATACCGCACCAGAGAGCAAGATAACCTGCGTCACGTCCCATAACCTCTATGATACTGCAGCGCTCATGGGAGGTGGAAGTATCACGTACTTTATCGATCGCTTCCATAGCTGTATTTACCGCTGTGTCAAATCCGATTGTGTAATCTGTGCAGGCGATATCCAGATCGATCGTTCCCGGAATACCAATTGTATTCACACCAAGATTTGCCAGTTTCTGTGCTCCTGCGAAGGAACCGTCACCACCGATTACAACCAGGCCGTCGATGCCGTATTTCTTACAGATCGCAGCCGCCTTCTGCTGTCCTTCCTCTGTGCGCATTGCTTTACAGCGCGCTGTCTGCAGGATTGTACCGCCGCGCTGAATTGTATCAGATACGTCACGTGCGGAAAGATCTATGATCTCCTCTTTAAGCAGTCCGTGATATCCTCTGCGGATACCGCGTACTTTCAGCCCCTTGGAAAGAGCTGTACGAACAACTGCACGGATTGCTGCATTCATTCCCGGCGCATCGCCGCCGCTTGTAAGAACTCCGATCGTACGGATGCGGTCTTCAAAATCTTCCGCGTACATTTCCATTTCATTATTCTCTGCCATGTTTTCTCCACCTTTCCATAAAGTCAGATAACTGCAAAAATCTCTAATCGAAAAATTTTTAACAATTCCGAAAATATTTTACCGTATTTAGAAGTGGTTTTCAATAGCTTTTTCCACCACTTTTACGCGGCTTTCCCCGAAATGATTCATCAGTCTGCTCAAAACCTGCTGATTGATCTTTATATTCCTGTTCCGCGGCAGCCTTTTAATCGCTCTCTCTTTGGCACAGTAGATCACCACTTCGTCCTCTCCCTCAGAGTCCGCCAGATACCCGTAGACGATCTGTTCGTTGTCCAGGAAATCGGCCTTATCGGGGAACTGTATCCACAATTCTTTCTTCGTTTTTTCAAACGGAATCACTTTCTCGCAGATCAGTTTGCCGGCTTTCTCATCCTCCTCGGACACGCGTCCCCGGATGAATACTTTATTGTCCACTTCAAGATACTCACGGTTTTTCTCATAATCTCTGGGGAATACCACCACTTCTACGGTTCCCAGCAGATCTTCCACAGTGACAAACGCCATCATCTGATTTGTCTTTGTGTGTTTGACCGTCTTGTCCGTGATCATACCGCCGATGATCTCCCGCGCTCCATCATGGACTTTTGACCGTCCGCTCTCCTCATCGGGCTGAAAATCAAGCGTTGTTGCGGAGATCATTTTCCGCCATTTTTCCTCATATTCCTGCAGAGGATGTCCGCTGATATAGATGCCGAGGACTTCCTTCTCAAACGCCAGCAGATTCTCTTTCGTATATTCACCGACGTCAGGCATTCTGATCTGAAATTCACTTTTCTGATCTTCGCCGACCAGATCAAACAGGCTCATCTGCCCTGACATGGAATACTTTTTCTCCTGATTTACGTGCTCCACAATCTGAATATAGATGCTCATAAACTGCTTGCGGGTACCGCCCAGAGTATCCAGCGCCCCCGCCTTGATCAGATTCTCGATCGTTCTTTTGTTGAGCACGTCTTTTGCAGACATACGGGTAATGAAATCCTCCAGTGTCTTAAACGGTCCAAACGCGTCCCGCTCCTCCGTCACTGCCTGTACTACCGGACGCCCGATGCTCTTGATGGCCGCCAGTCCGTAGCGGATATTTCCGCCGTCAACAGAGAAATCCGCCTCTCCTTTGTTAATGTCCGGAGGCAGGATCTGAATCCCCATCTGTCTGCAGGCATAAATATATTCTGCAACTTTTGACGGATTCTCAATCACGGACGTCATCAGCGCCGCCATGAATTCCACCGGATAGTAATATTTCAGCCATGCGGTCTGATAGGCCACCACCGCGTATGCCGCGGCATGGGACTTATTAAAGGCATACTTTGCGAAATCAATCATTTCATCATAGATCTTATTCGCCGTCTTCTCATCGATTCCGTTCTTAATACATCCCGGCACATTGTTCTCTTCATCCCCATAGACGAAGATCTGGCGCTCTTTCTGCATCACATCGCCTTTTTTCTTGGACATGGCACGGCGCAGAAGGTCACTTCGTCCCAGCGTATATCCGGCCAGGTCGCGCACAATCTGCATCACCTGCTCCTGATAAACGATACAGCCGTATGTGGGCTCCAGGATCGGCTTCAGCTGCGGGCAGTCATAAGTGATCGATGAGGCATCATTCTTTCCCTTGATATACTGGGGTATGAAATCCATCGGTCCCGGACGGTAAAGAGAGATTCCGGCGATAATATCCTCCAGACTGTGGGGTTTCAGCTCTTTCATGAAGCTCTTCATCCCCGCGCTCTCAAGCTGGAAGATACCGTCTGTCTTTCCGGTACCGATATAGTCCATCACTTTCTGATCGTTATAATCAATCTTCTCCATATCCAGATCCGGACGTTTGCGGCGCACCATATTCACCGCGTTCTGGATCACTGTCAGAGTACGCAGCCCCAGGAAATCCATTTTCAGAAGTCCCAGTTCCTCCAGAGTGGTCATGGTAAACTGTGTAGTAATCGTTCCGTCCGCGGCCCTCGAAAGCGGCACATACTCGTCCACCGACTTCTGGCTGATCACAACTCCTGCGGCGTGCATGGAGCTGTGGCGCGGAAGTCCCTCAAGTCGTTTTCCCATGTCGATCAATGTCTTTACCTGCTCGTCCGTCTCATATGTCCGGCGCAGCTCCGGATTCTCCTTAAGCGCCTTATCGATGGTGATGTTGAGTTCCTGAGGGATCATTTTCGCGATAGAGTCTACAAACGCATAGGGCAGATCCATAACGCGTCCCACATCACGGAGGACACCGCGGGCAGCCAGCGTACCGAATGTAACGATCTGGACTACTCGGTCTTTTCCGTATTTGCGCACAACATAATCGATCACTTCCTGACGTCTCTCAAAACAGAAATCCACGTCGATATCGGGCATGGACACACGTTCCGGATTCAGGAAACGCTCAAACAGGAGCTGGTAACGGATGGGATCGATCGTCGTAATTCCCAGGCAGTAAGACACAATACTTCCCGCCGCAGATCCTCGCCCCGGTCCTACTGCAATCCCGTGGTCTTTCGCATATTTGATGAAATCCCACACGATAAGAAAGTAGTCTACGTATCCCATATTTTTGATCGTGTCCAGTTCATAAGTCAGCCGGTCCTTCAGCTCCTGCGTCGGTTTTCCGTATCGCTTCTCAAGCCCCTCCCAGCAGAGTTTCTGGAGGTACTCCCACGAAGTGTATCCGTCCGGCACATCATATTTGGGCAGTTTCGTAACTCCGAACTCTATTTCCACAGAGCACCGGTCCGCGATCCTCTGCGTATTGTCCAGAGCCTGAAGCGCATACGGGAACAGCTTTTCCATCTCTTCGGGAGATTTCACATAATACTGACCTCCCTCGTAGCGCATACGGTTCTCGTCCGTCAGCTTCTTGCCTGTCTGGATACACAGCAGAATATCATGTGGAACCGCATCTTCCGCATACGTATAGTGGACGTCATTCGTGGCAACCAGTTCAATCCCCGTCTCCTCGGACATTTTCAGCAGCTGCTGGTTTACCAGTGCCTGGTCCGGCAGTCCGTGATCCTGAAGTTCAAGGAAATAGTTGTCCTCTCCGAAAATATCCCTGTACTCCAGGGCCGTCTTCTTCGCCTCGTCGTACAGCCCCTTCACGATATAGCGCTGAACTTCGCCCGCAAGGCAGGCGCTCAGCGCAATTATTCCGCCGTGATACTGTCTGAGCAGTTCTTTATCCACACGTGGCCGGTAATAGTATCCCTCTACAAAGCCTTTTGATACAATCTTCATCAGATTGGCATAGCCTTCATTGTTCTCCGCAAGCAGCACAAGATGATAGTACCTGTCGTCCCCGCCTGTCACTTCCCGGTCGAATCTGGAATTGGGTGCCACATAGACCTCACAGCCCAGTATCGGTTTGATGCCCTGTGCACGCGCTTCTTTATAGAAATCAATCACACCGTACATTACACCGTGATCTGTGATCGCAGCGCTGTCCATGCCGAGCTCTTTCACCCGTGCCACATATTCTTTTATCTTGTTCGATCCGTCCAGCAGACTGTACTCTGTATGGACATGCAAATGCACAAAACTCATGTTCCACCTCTGATAAAAACAATTACAAAAAGGCGGTTCCCTTACTGCGGAAACCGCCCCTGCCTGTCGTTTCGTTAATTACAAGGTATACCTAGTTATTTCCTCCGTCAAGCATGAACTTGATCAGTCTGTCTGTATCTTCCTTCTCGTAAGCGATAATCTCAAGTTCCGGAATCTCACCGTTTGAGAAAATATTTGCCATGGATACATACTGGGAAAGTTTTGATTTCAGGTTCAGTCTGTCTCCTTCACCTGTTACAAGCTCTACTTTACCTTTGCACTCGTCAACAACTTTGAAAAAACCTTCTATATCTGTGATGTTCTGAACTTTCATGATATGTTCTCCTTTCTCTTTGTTCACATCTGTTGTGATCACCTATATCCGGAGAGTCTGCGGTAATTTATTCCACACGCACTCCTACTGACTATTATAACCGATTTGCATCGGATTGCAAGGTTATTTTTGTCTCACCGATGTTTATTTTCCCCTGTTTCAGCAGTCTTCCGACCGCCCGTTTAAATGCAGCTTTGCTCATTCCCAGTTCATCGCGTATACGCTCAGGATCTGCCTTATCTGTAAAAGGCAGCACTCCTCCGTTCTTCTTCATGCGTTCCACAATCTTACGGGCATCATCATCCATCTGTTCCGGAATACGATGCCTGATGCTCAGATCCAGCTTCCCGTCCGCTTTCACTGCCGCAACACGCGCCTCAATCTCCTGCCCCGGATACATTCTGCCATATACTTCCCTGCGCGGTATCAAAGCAGAGTATTTATTATCCACTGCAACAAATACGCCGAACTCTCTGCTGACCTCATATACAGTTCCGTGCACTGTGTCATCTTTTTTATAGGGGGAATCCGTCTGCAGCAGCGGATAGACTTTCATCGTAGCACAGAGCCGTCCGCTCTTGTCGATGTACAGACTCACAAGGCATCTGTCGCCTTTCTCCACTTTTATTGTCTGCTCCTTGAACGGAAGGAGCAGATCTTTCTCCAGCCCCCAGTCGAGGAACGCTCCGATACGCCCCACATCCACTACTTCCAGCACTGCCAGTCTGCCAATCGTGATCTTCGGCTCTCTCGTCGTCGCGATCATCCTGTCCGATGAGTCCTTATACAGAAATACTTCAATAGGATCTCCTATCTCTATTTCTTCCGGCACCTGTTTCTTCGGAAGCAGTACCCGCTCCTCATCGCTGCCCAGGTAAACGCCGAAATCTACTTTTTTGACGACAGTCAAGACCTGTTTTTCCCCTAATCTCATGCTGTTCCTTCTCCTTTTCCCCGCCGGTTATATACCATATTCCCGCAGTACGGCAGGATTCCTTTCTCCTCTGAATGCCGCTATTATAGTCCAGAGTCCGGCAGCTTGTCAATATATGGTCCTCCGGGATCTGCGGATGGTACGGGACGGGCATTCACAGTTTCCGCACCGATTTTCTTCTGGAAAGTTCCACATTCAGCACAATATTCTCCGCAGGGCTGTCCGGCTCCCTGATATTTTTCATAAGAAGCTCGCAGGTCACCAGTGCTTTCTTCTTAATATCCTGACGCACCGTTGTAAGGGGAGGCGTGACCAGCTCACTCATGGACAGGTCGTCAAACCCTATGACGGAAAGATCTTCAGGAATGCGAAGTCCTTTCCTGTATTTCTTCCTTTATGATATCCCGTACTTCGTCCGCCGCCTTCGGTGCCGCCCCCAATATCGAACACGGTTTATCCAACGTAATCTTACTTCCATCTATCTGCGTGATCACACCGCCTGCTTCTTCTATAATAATAGAAGCCGCCGCGTAATCATACGGATTCAGCTTCATTTCCAGATACACAACACTGGCCCCGGCCGCTACACGGCACAGATCAAGAGCCGCCGATCCGCCGCACCTCACTGCAAGGCTCCGGTTAAACATTTCTTGCACCACACGGAATAAAAGACCTGTATCAGAATTATTGTATCTCGCACATCCGAAAGAGGCGATTCCATCTTCAAGCCCGCTGTCCGGCACATGAATCTTTTCTCCATTCAGATATGCTCCGTTTCCCCGGACCGCAGTGAACATCTCATCCACATATGGATTATATACAAATCCTGCAATCATTTCTTTTGCATATGCAAGCCCCACGGAAATACAGCTGTAATTGTACCTGAACATAAAATTCGTTGTTCCGTCAATCGGATCGATCAGGAAACACAGGCTGTCAAGTTCTTTCTCCCTGGTGTTCCCTTCCGTCTCCTCCTCTCCGAAGAAAGCAGCCTCCGGTACGATACGATGCAGCTCTTCTATCAGAAATTTCTGGATTGAAACATCATAGGCAGTAACAAAATTTGCCGCGCCTTCCTTGTGCTGTACGGAATCGGAGGACAGATGAGCTTCCTTCATCATCATGCCCGCACGCCGCACAACCTCTTCCACTGCCTTGTAGTCAACTTTTATATCCATCTCATTATTCTTCCTTTCCGTACAGGAGCAGCTCCGCTGTCTGTTCGTCCGTTTTGTCCGGATCCTCCCGAAGCAGGGCAGCAACTTTTTCCACGTAATCATTTTCCAGTTCCAACTCTTCAGCTATCTTGTCAGTATCTTTATCCTTTGCCAACTTCTTTCGGATCATCGATACAATCTTTGCCTCCGCTTTGATCGCCCCTTGTATCTTTCCACGTCGCTCACCCTCTTTTCGCCCCTCTTCTCGGATAAGTCGATCTCTTTCTTCCATCTTCATATACGTCACTCCCATCTGCTCATTTGCTTTTATCTCTTCCAGCTTTCTATGCAGATGCTTCAGACGCTCATCACAGTCTTCCGGAATATTATCTTCACTGCTCTTTTCGATATAATGCAGAAAATCAACCAAAGGCTTCTCGACATCCTCATCATTCGTACCTTTCGTATTCAATATGATTTTCTGGCATTCATCACCCATGAGCAGTTCCGGCAGCTCTTTGCATCGATTGTCAAACGTATATCTGTAAAAGCCGTATCCATACTGGTCAAATCCGCAGATCACTATGATATACGCCGGTTTCAGATGATCGAACCCCTGCTCCCCGCTTTTCAGCATTGGTGCATCAATCAGAGCCTGATAAAACCGCGTTCTTTTCGGAATATTTCCCCTGTTTCTTTTCTGCATTTCTACATCAAAGACGCGCCCTTGATCATCTTCAGCATAGAAATCCATCCGGATTCCACGCTTCCCCGGAAGATTATGCACGACTTTCTGCCCTTCTTTCCATGCAATCTTTGTAAGTGTTATCCCAAGCGAAAGCTCAATAATTATCTTGCAGGTTTCCAGATCGACTGTCGCAACGTCAAACAGAAAATCATCCATAAGGTTCATGTCCTTTAGTGGATTAAAAGGTTCATTGTCTGTGTCCATCTGCATATTCAGTTGTTTTCTTTTTTCCATACACTTTCTCCTTTGATTATAGATGTTATCAGTTTCTTTGACAATCTTATTTGTGAAAATCAGCCGAAACGGCTAAGAATCAGACTGCAGTCTGCCCCCCCTGACTGTTCTGAACAGGATCAATACCGATTGATTTGATACAAAGATCCACAGAATAAGAATTGGTACATTTATTATAGCCCCAGCGCAATAATATACAAGCTTACAAATTCTTATATTTTTATAAACTAAATTTGAAATTTATTTATATCTTTTAACATTATTTAATTCCATGTTAACTTTAGTTGACAAACTTCCAACGGTTCATGGTAGCAATTGTTGACGCTCTCTGCTATTCTGTATCTGCCAGACAAAGCGCAGCGCTGCCAGCCGTCTGTATGTATTTATTACAGGAGGAAACTTTATTATGACTTTTCAGGAACGACTCATTACTTTAAGAAAACAGCAGGGACTTTCTCAGGAGCAGCTCGGATATGAGCTCGGAGTTACACGCCAGACTGTTTCAAAATGGGAGCTTGGTGTTACGACGCCTGAGATGGATAAGCTGATCCAGTTAAGCGACTTTTTCCATATATCTATAGATGAACTTGTCGGGCGGGGAACTCCGGAACCGGCTTCCGAAGAAGCAGAAACAGAGCAGGCGCAGACGGGCCGAGAAATCCACTATGTTCCCTACCACTGGCATTATGAATACAAGAGCAGGCGCACACTCTTCGGGCTCCCGCTGGTACATATCAATATAGGAAGGTGGATCCCGGGACAGAAGCTCCATCGTGCCAGAGGGATACTTGCCGTTGGAACTGCTGCATCCGGGATATTTGCTCTCGGCGTATTGTCTGCCGGGATTTTCTCTATCGGAGTACTCTCAGCCGGCATTCTGTCTCTCGGCGCAGTAGCTGCCGGCCTACTTCTCGCCTGCGGCGGACTCTCTGTCGGCGGCATTGCTATCGGCGGTTTCGCATTAGGTCTTTTTGCGGTAGGCGGGTGCGCAATAGGCGTCTACTCGATCGGAGGTCTGGCTGTAGCCCAGAAAATCGCAGCGGGCGGGGCAGCATATGCGACCATTGCCATCGGTGACGCCGCAAGCGGAGAAATCGTCATTGACATTCATTCCGGCATTACGCCCGAAATGGTGCGGCAGGTAATCCTTGCACGTTTTCCGGAGACCTGTAATATCATTGCAACACTTTTTTCCATGGCTGTATCCTGATCGTTTTTCGTAGAAATTCAGCCTTACATATCAAACAGACTCATCTGCTGCCATTCCTGCTCTTTCTTCTTTTTCTCTTCATTTTCATGAACAGATACATCTGCGGGAATGGCACCGGTAAATTCCGACTCCTCCCCGGAAGTTGTCAGGATCAGCTCTTCTTTCGCCCTTGTCATTCCCACATAGAACAAACGGCGCTCTTCCTCTTTGTCCGACGGATGCTTCTCATTTTCCAGCGGGATTGAGCCTTTCTCCACTCCGTAGATAAATGCTACAGGGAATTCAAGCCCTTTTGAGCCGTGCAGAGTCATGACAGTGACCGCGTCGGAAGTGTATTTCTTACTGCCGCAGCGCTTCAGGTCACTCTCCACACCCAGCTCAAGGGCATACAGAAATTCCGTCATTGTCTTATAAAATACCGACGCCTGCAGGAGTTTCTGCATGGCAGGATCGTCTGTCAGCTTCACCTCTTCCATCCACTGTTCAAGGAATTTCTGAGGTTTTTTCTTTTTATAAAGCGGGCGGTACTTGATCAGAGCATTTCTGACCACTTCCTCTGCCATATCGCTCCACTCCAGTTTCCAGAAGTATTTCGCACATACCTCCATTCCGGAAATATCGCCAGTCATATCCGGCAGATTCCCTGATTCCTCTGTCTGCTCTAAGAGGCCGAAGAAACAGATGCTGTTCTGCACAGATTCTTCGTTCAGGTAATCTTCCCTGCCGGCGATTACATAAGGGATACTCTCTGTTCGCAGACATTTTTCCACCAGTTCCGCCTGATGATGGGTGCGGCAGAGGACCGCAATTTCATCAAAACTTCGGATTTTCTTTTCCGGATGCTCCCATGCAGTCTGATGGGCCTCGATCATCCCCATACCGCCTGCCATACGGTTGATTTCTTTTGCGATAAAAATCGCCTCGCCCATAGGACTCCCGGCGCGTACAAGCCGGACAGGCGCGCCGTCCGGACAATTCGGATGAAGCATTTCTCTCTCTTCTTTTTCTCCCACTTCTGCTGCACTGATCACCGCCAACGCCGCTTTCAGGATCTGAGGCGCGGAACGGTAATTTTCTTTCAGGCTTATGATTTCAAGATCATCATATTCTTGCCCGAGGCGCTCAAAGCAGGCACTGTCCGCTCCGCGGAAACCGTAGATCGACTGATCCGGATCGCCGATCACGAACAGCTCCCTCCCCGCCTGGCTCCACAGTTGCACCAATTTAAGCTGGGCAGGGTTAATATCCTGAAATTCATCGACCAGAAGATAACGGAACCTCTTCTCCCAGCCTTCAGTAACCTGACCGCTCTCAATGCGCTCCGCTGTGCGCAGCAGAAGATCATCAAAGTCGAGCAGATGCAGTTCGTTCTTCCTTTCTTCATAAATACGGAAAGCCTGCTGCCATGCCGGATCATCAGAAATAGCAGTGCCCGAAGAATCACCTGCAAGAGTCATATCTATGCCGGATTTTCTGCGCGATACCTGCTCCAGAAATCTGCCCGGCTTTGCATTCACTCCTGTATGTGAGATGACCTCCTCTGCCAGAACTCGCTGCTGCACTTCTCCCATCAGAGCAAATTCTTCTCCCTGCTCTTTCAGGAAATTCAGACAGATTGCATGAAATGTGCCGGTCTGCATTGTACGGCCGGCCTGCTTCTTCCCCGTCTCTTTCTCGATACGCTCCCGCATCTCTCCCGCCGCCTGATTGGTAAATGTAACCGCCGTGATCTCTGCCGGGCGTACTTTCCGGTATTCCAGAAGGTAGCGGAGTCGGGACACAAGCGTCTTTGTCTTTCCTGTGCCGGGGCCTGCCTTTACCGCAATGTGGGGTGACGTACACCGGACAGCGTATTCCTGCTCAGGGTTCAGACGTGCAGACATATTCTGCCCCTCTGTATCCTGTCGCTCCGCTGTATTCTTTTGATCTCCTATACTCTGCTGCCCTTCTTCCTTTGCTCCCGTGATTTCTTCATTGGCTTTTCCTGTCTCTTCTCCTGCTTTCTCTGTCTTTTCTTTTTCGCTGTCCTGCGTTCCCAGAAGCTCGAAGAAACTCATCTGCCCATCTGTATTATTCAGCTCTTCTGCGCTGAACAGTTTGATCACACCGTATTCTCCGTCGAAGCCCGGTATCCGTTCTACCTGCCCCCGGCGCAGGCGCCCGATTCCTTCAGCCACACGGGTGCCGGATACCCTGCGGATATCTTCCAGTGGGAGATTCCTCAGAATTTCAAATTCCGGTCCCAGCTCGGAGAGCATTTTCTGATATTCTCTCTGCACTTTCACACTGGCAGCTGAGTGTCCGGAAGAAGCTCCGATGACTTCCGGCAGCGGAACCAGACTTTCAAACGGCTTTGCATTTTCCCGGATATATCCTTCCTCACGATCCGAAAGTTCTTCCACACGGTGGGACACTCCAATCGTGATCTTCCTGCCGCACACCGGGCAGATCCCATTATATTTCAATGTATCAGAGGGCGTCAGACAGAGATTGCATTTCCGGTGACCGTCCATATGATACTTGCCCTCCTCAGGGAAGAACTCGATCGTACCATATAATCCTTCACCCGTCTGTATGGCACGGGACAGCCCTTCGTAGGACAGAGGAATATCAAATAAATTTGCCTCTCTTCCCAGTTTTGCAGGGGAATGAGCGTCCGAATTGGAGATCAGCTGATACCGGTCAAGGGCTGAGACACGCCAGTTCATCGGCGGATCCGAGGAAAGTCCCGTCTCCATGGCATGGATGTACGGCGTCAGATCCTCGAAACACTCTTCCACTGTATCAAATCCTGAGAACGCCCCGAACAAGGAGAAATGAGGTGTCCAGATATGAGCCGGCACATAGACTGCCTGCGGGCTCAGTTCCAGAATGATTTCCAGCAGATCATGACAGTCCACGCCTAGTATCGGCCGTCCGTCAGAATGGATATTTCCGATCTGTTCCAACTTTGCCGAGATCCTCTCCGCATCCTCAAGGCCGGGCAGAAGGATCAGACTGTGGACTTTACGCACTTTCCCATTTTTCTTATAAATGGAACTGATCTCCCCGGTTATAACAAACCGCGGGACCACTTCTCCCGGGGTCTCTTCGTCTTTGATCCTGTATTCGTCTTTCAGCACATAGAGTCCGTCCTCTGCAGGCTCCAGCTTCTCCTCCAGCTCTTCCCGCCATGCCGGATGAGTGAAATCACCGGTTCCCACAATATGTATTCCTTTCTTTCTCGCCCACAGATCCAGATGCTCCGGCGTGCAGTCTTTGCTCGTCGCCCTTGAGTATCTGGAATGAATATGTAAATCTCCTATGTACATAATGACACCTCTCTGCTGTAAAGTAACTGTTCAACACATCTGAACATTTATCTCAATCATACACCTGCAAAAATTCAGAATCAACCTTGAACAATTGACACAACACTTATCGTAAAGTTATAATGGAACAAATTTTGAGGAGATTATATACCATGAGATTATGCATTGCTCATGCTCCGTGCAGAGTCTGATCCCGGGCGGAACTGACACGGAGCAAGATAATAGATCAGGACAGCGGAAAATTCTGAATGCACTGAACGGGCTCGGAAATACATTTCAGCAGCCTGCCTCCGATGTGGCGGTAAGCCTGCTGACACCGAAAGCGCAGTATCAGAGAGCTGCCGGAATGCGAACATTTTCCAATTCCCTGGTAACTATCCTCTCACCGGTAATTGCCACGGCACTGCTGGGCTTTCTCGGGATTTATGCAGTGATTGTTTTTGACCTGTTGTCATTTGTGACAGCCTTCACCGCACTGGCATTCTTTATCCGAATCCCGGATCCCCGCCGACAATTTCGTGACAGACAGATCGGGATTTCCGCCGTCGAGGGCCAAGAGGAGGAATCTGTTCTCCAGTCTGCTCTTGCAGGACTTAAATATTTGAAAAGGAACCGCGGGATACTGGATCTTATCCTGTTCCTCGCAGCCATCAACCTTGTGGCATCTGTCTACAACGCGGCACTGCCCGCCATGCTGCTCTCCCGGAGCGGAGGCAGCCAGACTTCGCTGGCGCTTGTCAATACATGCACCGGCCTGGCAAATGTCATTGGAAGTGCAGTCGTCACATTCCTCCCGCCTCCGAAAAACCGGGTAAAGGTGATCTGCCGTTCCCTTCTGTTTTCCATGAGCACGGAGAACTTCCTGCTCGCCCTGGGACAGAGTACACCGGTATGGTGCCTGGGCGCCATTCTCGGCTGGCTGTTCATACCGGTTATGAACACAAATATGGACGCCCTCTTCCGCTCACGCATTCCTGTGGAAATGCAGGGAAGGGTTCCGGCGCGGCACTTCTGTTCTTTGTGCTCGCGTTTGCAGGCATATTTGTCTGCCTGTATTTCCAGAGGGACCGGCATATTCGGGAATTAGGAAACGGCAAGTAATGTAACATAGTTAATCCACTGACAATAATTCAATTCCTCTATTTAATAAGGAGGCGTATTTTCCGAGTGGGAAATATGTCTCCTTTTGTTATGATCTCCTGCTGAATGTATCCATGTTTTTTCGTAATGTTATGAGCTTTTCTCCAAGCATATTTTCTGCTCCTCTCTCATATATTAACAGGAAAGCCCTTTTCGGAGATTTCTATGAACAACTATTATCCTTTTATCAACACTCCCCTCCCATACGACTATGATGCACTCGAGCCTTTTATCGATGAGAAGACAATGCATCTTCACCATGACCGTCATCTTCAGACATATATTGACAACCTGAATAGTTTTCTGGAGGAGAATTCTTCTCTGCAGAACTATTCGCTGGAAGAGCTGCTCACTATGTGGTGCAGGCTCCCCTGCCATCTCCAGGCTCCGCTTAAAAACAATGCGGGAGGTGTATATAATCACCGGTTCTATTTTGACGGGATGAAACCTTATCAACGCACAAATATTCATCAAAATGACTCCTCCCGGTTTTTCCGCGAGATGACACGAGAGTTTGGCAGCCTGGAGAATTTCCGCTCACAGTTCAAAACTGCCGCTCTGTCTGTCTTCGGTTCCGGCTATGCATGGCTTGTATCCGACAATGGAGTCCTCAAGGTCGTAACCTCCTCCAATCAGAATACGCCCATGCGCCAGTCCCGCACACTCCTCCTGAACATCGATGTGTGGGAACACGCTTATTATCTCAAACATTATAACCTGCGCGCCGCATATATCGACGACTGGTTCCACGTGGTCAACTGGGAGAAAGTGGCCGAAAGATTTGCCGCCGGACACCCAGCTTGCAGATGCAGGTAAGGATGATACACTATTGTAATTTTTTCTTTTATCCTCCCGTACGGCAGAAAGGGCAGGTACTTTCACATACCCGCCCTTTTCTGATATCCGATGATTACTCTCCGATCTTATATCTTATAGCTTTTTCGAGGAATTGAGCGCATCCGGGCAGCTTACGGTCATAATACAATTTAAACCGTTCATCGCTGATATACATATTTGCGACCGCTTTGTGCGCCTCTTCGGTATATTTCTTCCACGTCATGCCGAGCCACTCCTTATGAAGTGTGACAATGCGCCCCGCCTCTTCGCTCTCCGGGCTGATGCCGTTCTGTACAGCCTTTTTCAAACGCCTGCGGATCTCTTCGCCCAGATTCCGGAACCTCTCGTACTCCTCCACTGACATATCGAGCACTTTCTGCTGTGCATCATCCACGCCTTTGTCACCGTATTTTGCCCGCGCCTCCGCACCATACAGTTC
Source organism: uncultured Ruminococcus sp. (assembly GCA_904377845.1). Lineage (GTDB taxonomy): Bacteria > Bacillota > Clostridia > Lachnospirales > Lachnospiraceae > Mediterraneibacter. The sequence goes on from CAJFGR010000015.1 coordinate 32,165, forward strand.
TTCATGTTTCTTTACCACGTTTTCCTTAAACGCCATAAACTTTTCTGTATCCCTCATCTTATTTTCTCCTTTCATCGATATTACAGAACGCCGTACCAGCCTGATCAGTGCGTCAATGCGGGCTTTCTGCTCTTCGAGCTCGCAGAGATGTTCCTCCATAGCCGCCATGATATCAAAGCCCCTGCGCGCCTGACATGGACCGGGATCGCTCTGAAATCAATTATAAATGTTGACGCAGCGTCAAGGTCAAGGATAAAATGACACTTTCGTTTTCCTTGAAATACCAGTTTTTCTGATGTATAATTTATTAAAGTTTTACTAATTAAGGAGTTAATCATGAGCAGTGAATTAAGAGAAGAATTTTTTACTTCGATCGTTCATTTCAGGAAACTGGAATCTGCACTTTCTTCTACGTGCGAAATGCAGATGAATGAGATGGTGATACTGCAGAGCATCGCCGGCACCTGCTGCCGGGAGTGTCCGTGTATGAACCTGGATGTTCCTAAAATACAGAAGAAACTTAATATCTCAAAGCCTGCCATCTCCTACATATTGAATACTCTGGAAAAGAAAAATTATATCACCCGGGAAATCGATCCGAAAGACCGGCGCAAAGTATCAATCAGCGCGACTCCGGAAGGGAAAGCCGCCGCCGAGCAGTCTAAGAAAAAATACGACGCAATCTGGAATGAGCTTCTCACACGGTTCGGGGAAGACAATATGCGCCAGCTGCTCGGACTTATGCATGATCTGGATGATCTTTACATAACGATGAGCAAAGAACAGGATTAAGAATGAAAAACCAAAGAACGGAACCGACGGCAAAATGCTGTCAGTCCCGTTCTTTTCCGGTTATAAACTATATATCGGCATCGCCTGCGCTTTAAGGCAGTGCATATACTTTTTCCTCATCTGCCAGCGGCTTACGTTCTACTTTGATCCTGTCTCCGTCCGCTGATGCCGTGAGCACTTCATGTTCTCCCGGCTTTCCGTCCAGAATCCTGTCAGCCACTGCGTTCTGAAGCATAGACTGGATCGTTCGTTTCAGCGGTCTTGCGCCGAAGGCAGGATCATAGCCTTTCTCCGAGAGCAGATCCACAGCACTCTCTTCCACGCGAAGAGTAATTCCCTGTTTCTTCATCCGATCAGCCAGCTTTGCTATCTGAAGATCCGCAATCTTTCTCACGTCTTCCTGTTTCAGCGGATGGAACACAATCACTTCATCCAGACGGTTAATAAATTCAGGACGGAACGTCATCTTAACAGCCTCCATAACACGACTGCGGATATTCTCCTCACGACGCTCTTCTTCGCTCTCCTCATTTCTCGCAAATCCGAGAGAACTCTTTCCGGTAATCTCGCGCGCTCCTATATTGGACGTCATTACAATGATTGTATTCTTAAAGCTGACTGTACGCCCCTGGGCATCCGTCAGACGACCGTCATCCAGAATCTGCAGAAGTGTATTCCACACATCAGGATGTGCCTTCTCAATCTCATCCAGAAGAATAATACTGTATGGTTTCCTTCGCACCATTTCCGTCAGTTGACCGCCCTCGTCATACCCTACGTATCCCGGTGGGGAACCGATCAGCTTAGACACCGTGTACTGCTCCATATACTCAGACATATCAAGCCTGATCATCGCATTTTCATCATGAAACAGAACCTCGGCCATCGCACGGCACAGCTCTGTCTTTCCAACACCTGTGGGGCCCAAAAACAGGAATGATCCCACCGGGCGGTCCGGATCTGCCACGCCCGTCCTTCCCCGCCGGATCGCACGGGCTACGGCACGTACAGCGTCATCCTGTCCGATCACACGGCTGTGCAGAGATGACTCCAGCTCCCGCAGCTGCCTTGTTTCGTCCTCTGTCAGCATGGTCACCGGGATTCCTGTCCATGCAGATACCACTTCTGCAATATCTTCTGCATCTACACAGCTGCACTGCTGCTTCTGCCATTCCGTCTGCTTCTCTGTAAGTTCCTTTACAAGAGAGTTCTGGCTGTCACGCAGGACTGCCGCCTTTTCATACTCCTGTGCATCAGCGGCCTTCTTCTTCTCTCTGCCGATCCGCCTGATCTCATCTTCCAGATCCAGCAGCCATGAAGGAGTGGACAGCGCCCGTGTCCTGATCCGCGATGCGGCTTCATCCATAAGATCCACAGCTTTATCCGGCAGAAATCTGTCCTGTATGTATCTGGATGACAGGCTTACCGCTGCCCTCACGGCATCTTCCGTAATGGTAAGGCCGTGATATGATTCATACCTTCCTTTGAGTCCCAGCAGAATCTTCACCGCATCCTCCTGATCCGGCTCCTCCACTGCCACAGGCTGAAATCTGCGTTCAAACGCTGCGTCCTTCTCGATATAGCGGCGGTATTCTTTCAGCGTTGTGGCCCCGATCACCTGAAGTCCGCCTCGCGCGAGAATAGGTTTCAGAATATTAGCCGCATCCATCGTCTCACTTGCGCCTGCTCCAGCTCCCATAATCATATGTAACTCATCGATGAAAAGAATTACGTTCCCGTCTGCTTCCGCTTCTTCCAGAAACGTCTTAATCCTTTCCTCAAAATCGCCGCGGAACCTGGCGCCCGAGAGCATTCCCACAAGATCCATGGAAATGATCCGTCTGTTTTTCAGATTAGCCGGAACCCTGCCGTCCGCAATGCGCTGTGCCAGGCCTTCCGCCACAGCTGTTTTTCCCACACCGGGTTCCCCTGTGAGAACCGGGTTATTCTTTGTTCTTCTGGACAATATCTGGATTACACGTTCCAAAACATCCTCCCGTCCGATCACGGGATCATAGGTGTTTTCCGCCGCTTTCTTCGTCATATCCGTGCCGAATTTCTCCAGCGCTGATACATTTTCCTCTTCTCCGGCTTCTTCCTGCATATACTCCTCTGACGCTGTCTCCTGTGCGGAACCATTGCCCGAGATACTCTGCTTTTGTACAGGATGCTCTGTCACCGCATCCCCGGGCGATACATTTCTCGCAATGGCCGGCGTACCCGGATGATCCAGATCTCTCCGGATCTCCTCCGGATCTGCCTTCAGTGAGACAATAAGCTGGTAAGCGGCACAATCGCCCGCATCAAGTATGGCGGACAGCAGATCCTCAGGCTCAGTCTGCCGGTGTCCCCTGGCTTTGGCACGCCGCCCGGCAATATGCAGCACCTGCTCTGCCTCCTCGGAAATCTGCACCGCCTGAAAACTTCCGCCGGCTTTGGCGTCGAAATCATACTGATGAAGATATTCCTCGATCAGCTTCTGATCCAGTCCGCTGCGCCTGAGCGCTCTCCCCGCCGCACCGCTGTCAAAGACCAGCGCCCACAACAGATGTTCGCTTCCGATAAAGCCATGCTCCATATGTGTAACAAACCGGAGAGCCGACTGAAACACTTTCATTGAGCGCCGGCTGAACATATTCAGATTAATTTCCATGTGTACACGCCTCCTTTTCAATCACGGCTATATCATCGCGCAGCTTCGCAGCTTCTTCGTAGTTTTCTGTTTCAGCCGCTTCTTCCAGCCTTATCTTCAAAGCAGCAAGCCTGCGCCGTTTAATCAGACCTGACACTGCGGTCTCAGGAAAAGCACGGTCTCCCATATGCCTGGGATCCTGTTTTCCCGGCCACCAGCCGGTATAGCTTTTAAACTCCTCCGTTTTACCCGATGCTACTGCCTGATTCCACATCTTCTGAAGACAATCAGAGCAAACCGGAACCTGATACACTGTTCCCATCCAATTTATGTAAAAAACTCTGTCAACCCTTTTCCTGTTACAAAACTGACATTTCATTACTGCTCACCTCTTTATATCACAATATCGCCGGCTGCAAGCCGACGTAGTTCAAAACTTAATAGTTAAGTTTTTAATAATATAGTATATAAATTTTAAAAAGTCAATAGACCCACGGCAAAACTTATATATTTCCAACTATGGAAACCGTGGTATAATTGTGTTATTCAAACAGCCGGAATTTACATACATGGAGGGATAACAATGCCGGACAAACTTACATCACAGAAGATCATCCTGAGCGCAGACAGCACCTGCGATCTTGATGAGGAATTAAAAGAACGTTATCACGTCAACTATTTTCCGCTTCATATTAATCTGAACGGAAAAGATTATCTGGACAACGTCACTATCACTCCGGAGGAAATCTACCAGGAATACTATAACCATAAAGTTCTGCCGAAGACCGCCGCGGTAAACGTCCAGGAATATACCGAACATTTCCGCCCGTGGGTTGAGCAGGGATATGAGGTCATTCATATCAATATCGGACACGCTCTTTCCAGTTCTTACCAGAACTGCTGCCTTGCCGCACAGGAGCTGGGACACGTCCATGTCATAGACAGCTGCAATCTTTCCACCGGAACCGGTCTCGCTGTAGTTGCCGCAGGAAAAATGATTGCAGAAGGCATAGATGCAGAAACCATAGCCGGGAAACTCCGGGAGGGGACTTCCAGGCGCCACGCAAGCTTTATCCTTGATACGCTTACATTTCTCAGTGCAGGCGGACGCTGCTCGTCCGTAACCGCTTTCGGCGCTAATATGCTGAAACTCAAACCATGCATCCAGGTAGACAACCGGGACGGAAGTATGGCTGTCGGGAAGAAATACCGCGGTTCACTGGACAAAGTTCTTGCCCGATACGTAAAAGACGAACTTGCACGGTACCCTGATATTAATCCGGATCTGCTGTTCATCACACACTCCGGAATCCCGCAGGACTACATTGATCTGGTAAAGAAAACCGTAGAAGACACAATGAAGTTCAAGGAAATCCATATTACAAAAGCAAGCTGCACCATTTCCTGCCACTGCGGGCCCAATACACTGGGAATTTTATTCGAGACAATGTGACAATCAATTAGCAGCAAAAAACTAAAAATACATCGTCCCGCTCTTTTACGGGAAAGATGATAATTCAAGGAGAAAAGCTATGAATACCAGACCGGTCTTCCATGGAAGCGATATTGAAAAAATCTGTGAATATTATCATTTGAAAAAGGAAGACATTACTAATTTCGGGGCTAACGTCAATCCGCTGGGATTGTCGGAGAATGTCAGGACCGCCATAGCCGGACATCTGGATCTGCTCTCATCCTACCCGGACCGGGAATACACCGGCCTGCGCGGTACCGTCTCTGAATACTGCCATATACCGGCGGAATACATCCTGCCCGGCAACGGTTCCAGCGAACTGATCTCCCTGCTGATCGAGACACTCGCTCCCCGCCGCACTCTTATACTCGGCCCCACCTATTCCGAATATTCCAGAGAACTTTCCTTTTCCGGAAGCACACAGGAATACTATCATCTGAGAGAAGAAAGCGATTTCCGGCTTGATGTAGATGACCTGTGCCGTGTACTAACGGAAGGTTACGATTTTCTTATTCTCTGTAACCCGAATAACCCGACTTCCTCCGCGATCCTGCGCGAAGATATGGAACGGCTTCTTGCATTCTGCTCCCAAAACAATATCTTCGTCATGATCGACGAGACATATGTTGAATTCGCGCCTGATATCGATGCAGTCACAGCAGTTCCGCTTACCCGGAAGTATTCCAATCTGATGGTGCTTCGCGGCGTCTCCAAATTCTTCGCGGCGCCGGGTATGCGATTCGGATACGGAATTACGGGAAACCATGAATTTCTCAGAAAAATGAAAGAAAAGCAGATCCCCTGGTCGCTGAACAGCATCGGTGCATTTGCCGGGGAAGAAATGTTTAAAGATCATGAATATATCAGCCGGACGAGGAAGCTGATTCTGTCTGAAAGAGAACGGATGTATCAGACCGTATCACAGATGCCTGCTTATAAAACGTATAAGCCATACGCCAATTTTCTGCTTGTAAAAATCACAGAATCCGGTGTTACATCTTTTGATGTGTTTGAACGGTGCATAAAAGCGGGACTTATGATCCGGGACTGCTCGTCCTTCCAATGCCTGGAAGGGGAATTCATACGGTTCTGCATCATGATGCCGGAGGCAAATACACGGCTGCTGCATGAATTAGGGACAGGGTAAACTTCGATTGGGGACGTAGTAAAATGCGATTTTACTACGTCCCCAGTCAAGATTTACCCTGTCCCTTTTTGATTCAAACAGTGTCCCGGCAAATTATTAACAGATCTCTGCCCCTGCCGGCATATCTTTCTCCGGCACCATGAGCGACAGATTGCCGTCTGCGTCTTCTGCGCACAGAAGCATTCCTTCGGAGAGCACTCCCGCCAGCTTTGCAGGTTTCAGGTTAACAAGTACCATGACTTTCTTGCCCACCATCTCTTCCGGCGTATAGTGAGCCTTGATGCCTGAAACGATCTGTTTCACCTGGCTTCCAATCTTCACCTGAGAACAGAGAAGTTTTCTGGACTTCTTCACTTCCTCACACGCGATAATCTCTCCCACCTGGAACTGCATTGTTCCGAACTGGTCAAATGTGATCTCATCTTTCGGCTCGATATCGATGACTGCCTCCTCTTTTGCATCACTGTCTGCAGAATCAGCCGCTTCGTCTGCTGTCTCTTCCTTATGCGGATGAAGTTCTTCGACTTTCTTCATGACTTCCTCAAGATCAAGTCTCTGGAACAGGATTTCCGGCTTATCTGTCACATGACCGCCGCCCAGCTGCTCGAGGATCTTTTTGCTCGTTGACGGCATGAAGGACTCCAGAAGCTCTGCGCCTGCTGAAATACCCTGGATCAGATTCCACAGCACCGTCTCCAGACGGTCTTTCTTCGCCTCGTCTTTCGCAAGCGCCCACGGCATTGTCTCATCAATATATTTATTGCAGCGCTTGAAGAGATTGAAGATCTCCGTAATCGCATCAGCCACTCGTAAACCGTCCATCTTCTCATCTACAGCTTTCGGTGTATTCTCAATCACAGCTTTAAGATCCGCGTCCACATCCTCCGCAACGCCCTTATCGGTCACTGTGCCGCCGAAGTACTTATTTGTCATGGAAATGGTACGGTTTACGAGGTTGCCCAGTGTATTTGCAAGATCGGAATTCAGACGCTCCACCATCAGTTCCCATGTGATCACACCGTCATTCTCAAACGGCATCTCATGGAGCACGAAGTAACGCACCGCATCCACACCGAAGAAATCAACCAGCTCATCGGCATAGAGTACATTTCCCTTGGACTTGCTCATCTTGCCGTCCCCCTGGAGAAGCCACGGATGTCCGAACACCTGCTTCGGCAGCGGAAGACCCAGAGCCATCAGGAAGATCGGCCAGTAGATCGTATGGAAACGAATAATATCCTTTCCGATCAAATGCAGGTCTGCCGGCCACAGCTTCTCAAACTGCTCTGTACTGTTGCCGTCCGCATCATATCCGATCCCTGTGATATAGTTTGTAAGCGCATCCAGCCATACATAAGTTACGTGCTTCGGATCAAAATCAACCGGTATTCCCCATTTAAATGATGTTCTGGACACACACAGATCCTGCAGTCCCGGAAGCAGGAAGTTGTTCATCATCTCGTTCTTTCTGGACACCGGCTGGATAAACTCCGGATGCTCATTGATATATTCAATCAGGCGGTCCGCATATTTGCTCATCTTGAAGAAATATGCTTCCTCTTTCGCCGGCTGTACCTCGCGTCCGCAGTCCGGACATTTTCCGTCCACAAGCTGTGACTCCGTAAAGAATGACTCACACGGTGTGCAGTACATTCCTTCATAATAACCTTTGTAAATATCTCCCTGATCGTACAGTTTCTTAAAGATCTTCTGTACCTGTTTCTCATGGTCAGCGTCTGTTGTGCGAATGAACTTATCATAAGATGTATCCATAAGATCCCAGATTCTCTTGATCTCTGCAGATACGTTATCCACAAACTCCTTCGGAGTGATTCCCGCCTCATTCGCTTTCAGCTCGATCTTCTGCCCGTGCTCGTCCGTACCGGTCTGGAAAAACACATCGTATCCCTTGCTTCTTTTGTAACGAGCGATTGCATCCGCAAGAACAATCTCATACGTATTCCCGATGTGCGGCTTGCCTGATGTGTAGGCGATTGCCGTGGTAATGTAATACTTTGGTTTCTGATTCTCTGACATAATAACCTCCTTTGGGGACGTAGTCAATTCGGGTTTTACTACGTCCCGAATCGCACTTCAGGGTGTCCCAAATTGAATTTAGCCCTGTCCCTTTATACTAATCGTTTTCAGTAACACACAAAAAAACGTCTTCATGCTCTCTCTCGAGAACAAGAAGACGGATATGAACCGTGTTACCACTTCTCTTCGTCCATCCCTCACAGGATAAGACCTCAGCAAGTGCCTGCCAGCACTCCTCCGCTGTAATGGGCGGTCCCATCGCAGTCTCGCTATGAATATTCGGCATCAATGTGTCATGTCATATACTGCTGCCCCTCATAGTTCGGTGCGCTGCTCGGAAGCCATATTCATCTGCTTTCCGTCCATCCCTCTCAGCACAAGCGCCGGAAAACACCTTCCGGACTCTATGGGAATTCTCTGTAAGACTTCCGTCAGATTACTCTCTTCGTCATCGCTTTTATCGATCATTTCAATCTTTTGACCTGTAAAAAAGGTTAGCACACAGGGAAGTGATTGTCAAGCACAGATAAACTCTGCTGTCTTCATTTACAAAGAACGGAATCCCGATCCCGCTGTGTACTCTCACCCGCACAAAAATAGGATGAGTATGCTTTGTTATTTTTGTTGTTGCATTCTTCCTCTTTTACAACAGCAGAAAAGCCGCCGAATTACAGATTACAACAACAGTTCCTCCAAATTCATAATTCTTTCTCCTTATAAAGCTCATAGTCTTTGCAGTATTTTTAAGAATTTTCAAGTCTGTGGCACTTAATTCCTCTTTCCATTTCCTAATCACACATTTCGGCTCTTTCCGTTTTGAAGCATTGACAGATAGGAAGTCCGCACGGTATCTGAAATCTGATATCCAAGACTGTTCAGAACACTTTCTATCTGTCCGAGCGCATCATCTTTCTTTTCTTCGCTGTCAGCCAGGATCTCCAGTTCCAGAAATTCTCCAAGACCATGTACATTGTCCAGACATACAGTTATGGATTCTTTCTGCAGCATCAACCTTTTCTTAATCACTTCAGGAGCCACGGGAATATATCCGATCGCCTGCAGGATATTTCTGCAGACAGCCCCATCCTCCACACCGGTTTCCAGCTCTTCCCGGGTCATAGTACGTGTGTCCAGCTTCTTTCCCTTAAAATTGATCTGCGCCCAGACCTTTCCTGAAAGATGATCTTTCGTTTCACGCACCCGCAGCGCCTCATCATTCGTCCTTATATCTCCCTGCTGATTGTCAAAGTATGTATCATGTTCTTCAATAAGGCATTTCTCTTTAAACCCGAATTCTTTAAGCGCGCTCTTAATCTCATCAAGATCTGTGACCGGAAGCTTTACTTCTACTTCAATCATCTTAACTCCTCTTTTTCTCAAATACAGCGGTCATATCCGTTTCTTCCTTATTGCCTCGAACATTTTTCTGCGTCAATCGCCAGTGTAAACATCAGCACGTGCAATGCGTCTTTCGGATTTGCAATATCAAGAACATAGGTATCTGTCATATGGAAAAGCTCCTTAGATATAACCGCTACCGTTCTCCCTGCGCCATCCGTAATAGAATAATTCCATTCCGTCCAGTCCCCTTCGATGTGCCAGCCATTAAAATCAATATTATAGCGCGGCTTCAGAAAAGTCAGCTCCTTACTGATAGAGCCGATCATCTGATCCCTTTCATATACCTCAAACTTCGGAAGGAATGTAAACACGCGCTCCTTCACCATTCCCAGTTCCCTGCCGCCGGCATCAAATATCTTAAGGCAGTGTCCCCATGCCAACTCTCCCTTTACCACATAAGCCGTATTTTCATATTCATCATAAATATCATAGCTGTCCAGCCATGAAAAAAATCTCTGTTTAAATAATAGCTTCATGCGTTTATCCTCCCTGATATGAATTGCCGCATTGGCTTTACCTCAATAAAAATACTTTAATCTTTTTTCCATCATTTGTTAGCTCTATTAATAAATCCCTCTTCTTTTAAGTTAACAACTTCATCGAGAAATCGTAAACGTCAAATCGCTCGCCTTTCACTAAATTGAGTTTTAGTCCATACTTGAAAAAAACAATAGATTTTTTCAAGGAGGAACTAACATCATGGATCA
>CAJFGR010000016.1 GCA_904377845.1 uncultured Ruminococcus sp.
TTTCGGCCGCTCCCACGTACACTGGCTGACGGGAACCGCCTCCACCGTGATGGTCGGCTGCGTAGAGGGAATCCTCGGACTCCGGCCGGATCTGGAAGGTATCCGGATCGCGCCGGCTGTCCCCGAGAGCTGGGATTCCTTTGAAATTGACAAAGATTTCCGGGGGAAACATCTCCATATCAGGGTCGAGAATCCGGATCACCGGGAATCCGGCTGCCGGAGCATGAGCCTGAACGGGAAAGAACTTCCTGATAATTATATACCGGAAGGACTGCTCAAAGAAGAAAACGAAATTCTCCTGACACTGTAACCTTTCGGATAAAACAGACAGGGACGCCGTGTTGACCGGACAGAGGAAAAGCATTTTCCCTATCCGTCTGACACAGCGTCCCTGTCTCCTCACGGCAAATCCGCTCTTTTTTAAATCACTTCTTATCAGTCATGCCTGCGGTATATCCTTCCGTCTGCGGAGTGCCGGATTCAATGTCCCACTGGACCATATAGTACTCGTCGCGGTACTTCTTCGGGGTCATCCCGACCACTTCCCTGAACTGCTGGATAAAATGACTCTGGGAAGAAAACGAAAGCCGGTTCGCGATGTCGATCATGGAATAATCGCTGAACCTGAGAAGATTCTTTGCCATATCGATCTTCTGGCTTCGTATATATGCGCTCACCGATATGCCGGTCTCTTTCTTAAACAGACGGGAGAGGTAACCGGACGATACACCGAGCTCGTCCGCCAGATCTTCTATCGTAATCCTTTCTTTGATGTGTGAATATATGTATTCTTTGCACGCGTTGATATGCTTTGAATTTGTATCGCTGCGGGCATATTTGCGCATCTTTTCCGTAAAATCCATAACCATCTCATCGTGAAGGCTGTGGACTTCCGCCTCGGTGTGAATGTCATCCAGTTTCCGGATATAAAAGTCGCTCATCCTGAACGCCTGTTCCAGTTCCATACCGTTCTGCCTGCACAGACGTGTGATCATCGAAGTCGTGATCACAAAATGATATTTCAGATTGACCACGGGGTCTCTTGAAAGGACTCCGACTCCCTCTCCCTCCACAAAGCGTCCGGTCTCGCAGTTCTTCCTGACTGTCTCAATATCTCCGGTCGCTACCGCCCTGTAGAACAGAAACTCTTCCATAGGTTCGCGGTGTTCGATCTCGTCAATATTATCATCAGCTTCCAATAAAAACCATTCATTTTTGTAACTCATAGGTCTGCCTCTTTTCTGAATATATCGGACTCTGAATTTATAGTAGCACAATCCTTCCGGGCATACCAGAAAAAAATTACTATAGTCCAGCCAACTCATTTACGAATAGCGTGTGCCGAACTGTTATGGTATAGTAAAGGAAGATGTAACAATCCAATCCGCCTGAAGGAGGGAGAGATCCATGCCGAATTTTACATACAATGCGATCAAAGCATCTTTTATAAAGCTTTTAAACGAGCGTCCCCTGTCTCAGATCAAAGTAAAGGACATTGTAGCAGACTGCGGGGTCAACCGCAATACGTTCTACTATTATTTCCATGATATTCCTTCTCTGATCGAAGATATGGTGACGGAGGAAGCGGAATACATTATACAGAAATATCCGTCCGCAGATACGATCGAGGCCTTTTTTGAGACTGTCATCGACTATGTACTGGAAAAGAAGACCATGTTTCTCCACATCTATAACTCTGTGAACAGGGAGCTGTTTGAGCAGTATCTGTGGCAGGTATGCGAGCGGGTCGTGATCCTCTACGTGGACTCCGTACTGGACAGGCGCCGGATCCGCCCGGAAGACAGGCGCATCATCGTCCAGTACCTCAAAGCCGTAAGCTTCGGAGTCGCATCCGCGTGGCTCCAGTCCGGCCTTACAGAAGAGATCCGCTCCACATTTGACCGTATCTATCAGCTGAAAAAAGGGACTGTGGAAGAAATGATCCGCAGATTCGAGACAAGATAGTTTTCCAGCGCACGAAATCCGCCCGCTGTTTCTAGACATTTGAGGCTCTGTGTCTGATTTTCGGGCACGGGGCCTCAAATGTCTGTATGAAACTTCTTCCCGTCATGCTATCTTTCTGTAAGTAAAATAACCAGAAAGAAGGAATTATATGATCAAGAACGAGTGGAAAAGCCTGCTGAAAAATAAAATCCTCCTTATTGTCCTGATCGCAATTATTGCGATCCCTTTTATTTATGCAGGTCTGTTTCTGAAATCTATGTGGGATCCGTACGGAAATCTCGACAAGCTCCCGGTTGCGGTTGTAAATGAAGACCGGCCGGTGGAATACGAAGGCAGTACTCTGTGCATAGGGGATGACCTGACAGAAGCGCTGAAGGATAACGACTCTCTCGACTTTCATTTTATGGACAGCGCCAGGGCACAGGAAGGTCTGGAAAACGGAACATGGTATATGGTGATCACGATCCCGGAAGATTTCTCCCGCAGCGCAGCGACTCTTCTGGACGATGAGCCGCAGAAAATGGAATTGAAATACGCAACGAATCCGGGCACCAATTACATCGCCTCCAAGATGAGCGAGACTGCGCTGCTGCGGATCCGCGATAAGGTCGCTTCCCAGGTAACTGAGACTTACGTCTCAATCGTCTTTGACCGGATCGCACAGGCCGGGAGCGGACTTTCAGAAGCCGCGGACGGCTCGCTGCGATTATCAGACGGGATCAGCGACGCATCCGGCGGCAGTGTGGCAATTACGGATAATCTGAAAAAACTTGCAGACAGCACGCTGGTGTTTTCCGATGGAGCCGACACACTGACGAAAGGGCTGAAGGAATATACGGACGCCGCCGCCCGGATCAATGCCGGCGCATCACAATTACAAAGAGGAACCGATTCTCTTACGGACGCTCTGCCCGGGCTCACCGGCGGTGTCGATGCGTTAAATAACGGTGTAAAGACCTATACCGGCGGAGTAGATGCGTTGGATGCGAATTCCCCGCAGCTATCAGCCGGGGCGCAGGATCTTGAAACAGGAGCCCAGAGCCTCGCCCATGGACTGGATACCCTGCAGGCCGGCGCAGACCGGTACGTCAGCGCAGTCAATACATTTACCCAAAGCGCAGCTGCCTATGCGCAGGGAGCAGAACAGCTCGCACAGGGCGCAGGGCAGCTGGAACCTCTGGAAAATCTGGATCAGGCAGCTTCCGCGGTCTCCCGTCTTAACGCATCTGTCTCTGATGGGGATTCCTCTCTCAAAAGCAGCGCCGAAGGCTTAAGTGACGGGCTTGACAGCCTGTACGGCAGGATGCAGCAGCTTTCGGAAGATGCATCCGTCATCAGCAGCGCTTCCCCGATGCTGGAAGAGTCCGCCGGCGCCCTGCGCTCTGCATCCGGCACTCTCTCGGATACGGCTTCGCAGATCAGTGCTGCAAAGGACTCTGTCTCAGCCGCTTCAGACAGCAGCATTTCTCTTGTGACATCCTGCGCGGCTGACGCAAATGACAGGATCAATACTGCCAACGGACAGCTTCAGGGCGCAGAGGATACTATGACGTCGTCCGCCGCTTCTCTGGAAGCAGTCTATGGGGAACTGGCTGCAAATGATTCCGTTTCGCCGGACGCCCTCGCTTCCCTGCGGCAGATCATCGATTCTCTTGGCTCTTCCGCCGGAAGTATCCAGGAAATCTCCGGTGTTGAGACAGATGACTATACTGCCAGGGCGCAGCAGATCGCCGATACCGCCGCTGACGGACTCAGCTCTCTGGACGAAGCGCTTGGTACTGCTGCCGGACAGCTCAACGATACCGCTGCCATAGTAGAAGAAAACGCTGGCTCCATCCCGGACATCTCTGCCGACGCCTTTCAGGATCTGACCGAAAGCGCCGGTGTATTGTGTGATGATGCCCGCCAGCTGTCTGCCGGCACAGCGGCGGTCTCAGACACATTGACCGGACTTGAGACGCAGACAGAACAATTTCCTGCGGCAGCCGAAGGGATCAAAGCGCTGAATGCAGGGTTCGATACGCTCCTTTCCAACAATGACGCGCTTCTGGGCGGGGCGGACAGCCTCCGCGCAGCCGGAGCCGAGGTAACCGACGGGATCAGCGGCGTCCGCTCTGGAGGGCTTGCCGTCTCCGATGGCGTCCAGATGCTCGGAAGCGGTATCCGCGCGTATACCGGCGGCATATCCTCACTTGCAGATAACAGCGCTGCCCTGACAGACGGCGCTGCCAAACTGGCTGACGGAGCCGACGCGCTCTCTTCGGGAGCCGGTCAGCTCTCCGATGGAACCGCCGCACTGGCGGAAGGGACTTCCTCGCTGGTCAAAACCAATGACAGCCTGAATAACGGCGCTGCGCTTCTCGCAGACGGCGCCGGACAGCTCTGTGACGGCGCGTCCCGGCTTTATGACGGCTCTCTTCAGTTAGATGAAGGGATGGCGCAGCTTCAGAACGGCGCTCATGTCCTTGCAGACAGCCTGTCCGAAGGAGCGGACGAAGCCGCCGGCATGACCGCAGGCGAAGAAACGATCCATATGTTCGCTTCCCCGGTGAATACAGACGAGACACAGGTCACCACAGTAGAAAATAACGGACATGCCATGGCGCCGTACATGATGTCTGTAGGACTGTGGGTGGGATGCCTTGCCTTCTGCCTTATGTACCCGCTGACAAAATATAACGGGAAACTCAGATCCGGGCTTGCATGGTGGGCGTCCAAAGCGTCCGTCCTCTATCCGGTGGCAGTCCTGCAGGGGCTTATGCTGATCTGGCTGCTTCATGTGATCGACGGGTTCACCCCGGCGAAAATGACTGAGACCATACTGTTTGCCTGCCTTACCGCAGCGGCATTTACCTCTGTTATGTACTTTTTCAATCTTACGCTCGGAAAAGTGGGAAGTTTTCTCATGCTGATCTTTATGGTCGTGCAGCTCTCCGGCTCCGCCGGCACTTATCCGGTTGAGATCTCGCCGGCGTTTGTCACAGATATCCATGCTTATCTGCCGTTTACTTATACTGTGGACGCATTCCGCAGCACGATCAGCGGCGGCGGGAGCATCCGCGATTCCGTGATCCTGCTCATCCTGCTCACCGTTGTATTTACCGGGCTTACGATCCTGCAGTTCCACCGCATGGCGCGGCGGCGCAGGAACAGCCAGCCGCTTCTCATCGACTGGCTGGGGGAAAAAGGACTCGCATAAAGGCTGTAGAAGGGCTGCGCGCGGAAGCCACACTTTGTATTTATACTGACTGCGCTGCCTCTGCCATGGATCTTACATACTCCGCCACGTAAGGCACGCAGTCTCTTCCGTGGGCGCCGCACAGCTTCACGATCGCGCTCCCTACGATGACGCCGTCAGCCTGCCGGCACATTTCCGCCGCCTGCTCCGGCGTCGATATCCCGAAGCCCACCGCGCACGGAATGTCTTTCGCCTCTTTTACAAGCCGCACCATCTCGCCGATATCCGTGGTGATCTCACTTCTTGTTCCCGTAACTCCCAGCGAGGAGACGCAGTACACGAATCCCGACGCTTTCTCGGCGATCATGCGGATACGCTCATGGGAAGTGGGCGCAATGAGGGAGATCAGCTCGATGCCGTACTCTCTGCATACCGAGTCGAACTCTTCTTTTTCTTCAAAAGGCACATCCGGCAGGATCAGTCCGTCCATCCCCGTCTCTTTCATTCTCTTTACAAAGCGCTCGGTCCCGTAGGAAAATACTACATTGGCATACGTCATAAACACGAGGGGGATCCGGGAATTCTTCCGGATCTTTTCCACTGTCTCAAATACTTTATCCGTGGTCACACCGCCTCCAAGCGCCCGCAGGTTTGCCGCCTGTATGACCGGCCCTTCTGCCGTGGGATCCGAGAACGGGATCCCCAGCTCTATAACGGCTGCCCCTTCTTTCTCCATCGCATAGACAAGCTGCTCCGTTGTCTCAAGATCCGGATCCCCGCATGTGATAAACGGGATAAACGCTTTCTTTCCCTGAAATGCTTCCTGTATCCTACTCATAGATATCCTCCCCTCTGTATCTTGCGATGGCGGCACAGTCTTTGTCGCCTCTTCCTGAAATGTTGATCACCATGATCTGATCTTTCGCCATCTGCGGCGCCAGTTTTCTCGCATAAGCCACCGCATGGGCGCTCTCAATGGCCGGGATGATGCCTTCTGTCCTCGCCAGATATTCAAATGCATCCACTGCCTCGTCATCCGTCACAGCTACATATTCTGCTCTCCCTCTGTCATACAGAGCAGCGTGCTCCGGTCCGATTCCCGGATAGTCCAGCCCTGCGGAAATCGAGTAGACCGGTGCGATCTGTCCGAACTCATCCTGGCAGAAATAGGACTTCATACCGTGGAATATCCCCAGCTTTCCGGTAGCGATGGTAGCTGCCGTCTCTGCCGTGTTAACACCTCTTCCGGCTGCCTCGCACCCGATCAGCCGCACACTCTCATCGCCAATGAAATGATAAAATGCCCCGATGGCATTGGAGCCGCCGCCCACGCAGGCGAGCACTGCATCCGGGAGTTTTCCTTCTTTCTCCATCAGCTGCTCTTTGATTTCTTTTGAGATGACTGCCTGAAAGTCCCTCACAATCTCAGGAAACGGATGAGGTCCCATACAGGAGCCCAGCACATAGTGGGTATCCTCGATTCTCCTTGTCCACTCTCTCATCGTCTCGGACACAGCGTCTTTCAGCGTAGCCGTCCCTGTGATGACTGCATGGACCTGTGCTCCGAGAAGACGCATCCGGTAGACATTGAGGGCCTGCCGCTTTGTATCCTCCTCGCCCATGAACACTTCGCATTCCATGCCCATAAGAGCTGCTGCAGTAGCCGTTGCAACGCCGTGCTGTCCCGCTCCTGTCTCCGCGATCACTCTCGTCTTTCCCATCTTCTTTGCAAGGAGCACCTGCCCCAGCACGTTATTAATCTTGTGGGCGCCGGTGTGGTTCAGATCCTCACGCTTCAGATAGATCTTCGCTCCGCCCAGATCCTCGGTCATACGTCCTGCATAGTATAACCGGGACGGTCTTCCCGCATATTCATTGAGAAGCTGTGTCAGCTCTTCGTTGAACTGCTTATCATTTTTATAATAGTTATATGCTTCCTCTAATTCATTCACCGCATTCATCAGCGTCTCAGGTATATACTGTCCGCCGTGAATGCCGTATCTTCCTAGTATGGCAATATGCAGGATACCGAATGTAAGACTGACAAGAATCCCCGTAACCAGGAAAATCCAGCCGTCATCGGACGTCATCAGATAATGTCTGATATCCGCATCGATGCATGGCATCAGAATCAGCAGACAGAAAAGCAGATGCCACCACGGAGACAGTCCCATTCTGCCGGACTGCACCGCCGCTTTCGTATCCACTGCCATGATCCGGCTGCCGCTGCTCCCGATCCATCCTTTCTCCACTTTCATATCATACAGTTTCCGATGATTTCCATACAAAAGCACCATCGCTCCGATACAGAATTCCAGCAGCCATACTGACCATACGACCATAAAAACAGAGATGTACCAGAAACAGGACAAACATAAACATAGTTTACACCCCCATCTCCGCAAATGCATCTTCACACAGCCTCAGAAAATCCTCCCGCTTCAGACCTCTCAGTTTCGCCTCGGCGCTTAAAAGCTCCAGCTCGTCTCCCAGATGCTCCCTGTATTCGGCTTCCACTGCTTCACCCATAGTCTGCACCGGTTTTACCACGGCCCCTTTGCGCCGGTCCGTCTCAATAAATCCCTCAGATTTCAATAGCTGGTATGCTTTGCTCACCGTCATCGTATTGACGCCCAGCTCCGATGCAAGCTGCCGCACCGTGGGCAGGTTCTCTCCCGGCGACAGCTCACCTCTGCCGATCCCCTTTACAATCTCATTTCTGAGCTGGATATAAATGGGAATCTCTCCCGACATATCGATCTTAAGTACCATACAGATTACCTCTTTTCTTCACAATCCTTTCCGATCCCGTATTGAGTGTGTCTTCCGTCTTTGATATTTTGTATTATATCATATAATACAATTAATACAATAGCTTTTTCCTGAATGCCGTGCAATTTTTCACATAGTATGCTATCATAGTTGTTATCGGATTATGACTTCCGCTGACAGATGTCTGTCTCTCCGCAGGAAGATCAAATACATACAAAGGAGTTTTGTTTTATGAAAATGAATGAACTGAAGCTTGTCTATTTCAGTCCGACAGGCGCAACAAGAAAAACCGTCATGGAGGCTGCCCGAAACATTGACCTTAAATCGGTATCTTTCGATTTTTCTGTCTACAAAGAAAAGAAACCGGTACTGAAATTTGCACATAATGATTTCGCTATCTTTGCAATCCCGGTATATTACGGACGCGTGCCCGCTCTTTTCATGGAATACCTTCAGAATATCTCGGGAGACAATACCCCTGCCGCCCTGATCGCTACATACGGATGCCGCGAATACGAAGACGCCCTTCTGGAACTGAAAACAGAAGTAGAGAACCGTGGTTTTAAGGTCATCGGCGCCGCAGCATTTCCGGCAGAACACTCCATCGTACCGACGATCGGCGCGAGAAGACCGAATAAAACAGACCTGAAGACTATCGCTGAATTCGGAGTCAACCTCAACCGCAGGATCAGAAAGGAAGAATCCTTCGACCACATCAACATTCAGGTGCCCGGCAGCACACCTTACAAGAAATATGGAAAAAATGTCCTCTTCCCGAAAGCAGACTCCAATATGTGTACTCTCTGCGGCGCCTGTGCCAAAGTCTGTCCGACAGGTGCAATCCCGGTAAAAGAGCCGAAAAAAACCGATACAAAGAAATGCATCGGCTGCATGAAATGTGTCCGCGTCTGTAAGCAGAACGCGAGAAGCGTTAATTCACTGAAAATGAAAATGGCAGAGAGCAAACTTAAAAAAGTCTGCCAGAGCGATAAAAAAGCAGAGATCTTTCTGTAAGTAAATTCGATTTTTCGTACCGGCTCAGGAGTAAAAACTCATTCTAAAACAGGCACACGAAGTTATCTGACATCAGTTCTTCGTGTGCCCGCTTTACTTTTAGCTGGTCTTATGATTTTTTAATGATTTTCCAATCACACATCGGTACGCATACGTATTTTATCGCGTTTTTTGTAGAGCACCACTGCCGCTGCCAGTACGATCACAACGGCCGCGATCTTCGCCCAGTCATGCCATGTCAGTGACGCAAGGTCAAAGCACCGGACATTGACCCACATCTGGTTGATCCGCTCATTGTTTTCCTGGTCAAAGTACTGCATAACCACGGCGCGCTCCAGCACATCCTGGGGCGGATACTGGGCGAAGAGCTGTCTGTCTGCCTGATCTGCCTCGGCGGTAATGACATAATCTTCATCAGCGTTATCGCCGCTGAAGAAAAATCCCACCGGATATTCTATCGTATCTTCCGCATCATCTTCCGCCCCGTAACACCAGTCTGCATAGGCATAGATGATATCACTGTCTCCCCCTGCAATTACAGAGGTGTATCCGATATAGTACATATTTCTGACTACGTTGTCCGGTCTGGACATAAAATTCATAAAAGCCTCGGCTGCCTGCTGCTTCGCCGCATCGCCATTTATGCCGTCTTTCAGCATAACCCAGCCGTCAAACCAGACATTCGTGCACTCTTCCGGCACGGCATAGGCGAGATAATAATCATCGATTTCCGCCTGGTCAAGCGTATAGACCGCATCTCCCGACCACTGATAATTGGCAAGGACTTTCCCCGTGACCATGTCGGCTTTCCCGCTGTCAGACTCGAAAGAATAGGCGTTTTCTTTCATCTGCTTCAGGATTGCCTCAGCCTTTCCAACCGTCTCCTCATCCGTCCGGTTCATAGCTTCCGCAATCTGATCCAGACGGTCGGAAGACTGCAGGAACTCCGGCTCCAGCAGTTCTTCCTCGTTCAGTATTCCCAATGCGGCAAAATAACTGTCGCGTACATTATCCTTGATTGTCACCTGTCCTTTGTACTTCGGATCTGCGAGGATCGCCCAGTGGGAAGCTTCTTCCTTTGAGATCACGTCCGGATTGTAGACGATCCCGGTAGTTCCCCACATATATCCCGCCGCATACTTGCTCCACGGTTCACCGTTTATTGTATTCGTGTCAAATATATTCCTGATATAATCCGACACTCCCCGGATATAATAATTGTTTTCATTCTGCTCATCAAAAAAACCTTCAGAGAGAGGCTGCAGCCGGTTCTCTGCGATCAGTTTCATAAACATATACTCGGAGGGACAGACCAGATCAAAGTTGTTCCCGAGAGTAAGCTGGTTGTACAGATCTTCATTTGTACCGAATGTAGAGTACTCAACATCCACATCCACACCATATGTCTCCAGATACCACTCCTCAAAGTCCTCTACCATGGAGTTCTCTCCCAGGATAGTCGTGCCCTCCCGGTCATCCAGCTCAATGGCCTCCTCTTCGTCCCAGTCTCCCTCGTCAATGTATTCTTCCCAGTTGGCGATACGCAGCGTCACTTTCTGTCCGCTTTCCGCCGCAGATACAGAAGCCATCCCGCCGGAAAAGGCAGTTCCGGGCAGTACCAGCGAAAGCCCTGCCGTCAGCGCCAGCCCCGCTGCCGCAGTTCTGATCATCCTGCAGCGCTTCGTCTTACTCTCTGCTGTCATACGCACCCACCTCCTGTTTCTTCTCTGTTTTCGCCGAAGCCACATTCATGATCACCACTGCAAGAATCACGACCACGAAAATTACGGTAGACAATGCCCACAGCGCAGTCTTGATCTCCGTCTGAGCCCCTCTGGTAGCGTTGACCACATAGGTACTGATGGTGTCAAATGTAGTCGGCTTTGTATAAGTGGAGATAAAATAATCATCCAGTGAAAGTGTGATAGACAGCATAAATCCGGAAATAATTCCCGGGATGATCTGAGGGATCACGATCTTGTACAGCGCCTGAAAAGGTGTTGCCCCCAGATCCAGAGCCGCCTCGTAAAGACCGTTGTCCATCTGTTTGAGTTTGGGCATCACGGCAAGGTACACGAAAGGCGTGCACAGCACCACGTGCCCGATCACCAGGGGGATAAATGTATTCTTCTCGATTCCGAGCACGACGATAAGCAGGATACAGATAGAAAATGCAGTCACGACGTCCGCATTTACCACCGGAATCCGGTTTGCCGTCTCCACCATCGCGCGTGACAGCGGTCTGGAATAAAACGCGCCCACAGCGCCTACGGTTCCCAGAACAGAGGAGATCACCGCCGCCCCCACAGCCAGCAGGACAGTGCCGATGATCATATTCTTAAGCTCTTCCGTTGTAAAGAGCGTCACGTAATTGTGCAGGGAGAATCCGCGCACAGCGCCGATCGTCGTAGAGTCCGTAAAGCTGTAAAAGGCAAGGATCAGCACCGGGATATACATGAATAACGCCACAATGGCAAGCCATGAATAGGAAAGTATCTTTTTCATTACAGCACTGCCCCCCTGTTCTTCGCATCATCCTGATCCTCCCCGCCCGTAATAATCGAGACAATACAGATCACTGCAAACAGGATCAGGGAGATCATGGAACCGTTGTTCCAGTCGTAGATATTAAAGTAGCTTCCGATCAGTGATCCCATGATATAGGTACTGTTGTACATCATATCAAGGATTACATAATTCGTCATAGCCGGAAGAAAAGTCATGGTGATACCGCTTACAATTCCCGGCATGGATAAAGGCAGCGTCACTCTTGAAAACACTGCCGCAGGACCTGCTCCCAGATCCTGTGCCGCTTCCAGCAGATTCTGGTCAAGCTGGAGAAGCGTCGTATACAGCGGCAGGATCATAAACGGAAGATAATCATAGGTCATACCGATCACGGTATTAAGAAACGGATGCAGGGAGAGATTTCCCTCGATCACTGTCAGTATCTCCTTGAGCGCTGTGATCCTCAGCGTAAAGTTGATCCACATAGGGAGGATGAACAGCATCAGAAGCACCGGACCTCTCTTCAGACCGCTTCTGGCCAGCACATATGCCACCGGATAAGCAACCAGCAGACAGACTGCAGTCACTGCAACCGCAATCACAGCACTGTAGCAGAGGGTGCCGATCGTATTTCCGTTGGTAAAGAAATTCAGGAAATTGGCGAGGGTAAACCTGCCGCTCCCGTCCGTAAACGCATAGTATACGATAACTGCCAGAGGCAGTACGACAAAGCAGATCAGAAACAGGGCATAAGGTATACAGAGCTGTTTTCTGCTGAACCGAAATCTATTCATATCCAATCCCTACTTTCTCTTCAGTATGATCTGATCTTTCGGGATCATCAGACTGACGTGATCCCCCTCATTCCACAGATCATCCTCATCCAGCACGAAGTCGTCCTCCGTAGCTGTGCGAACTGTATAGTTGTAATGGTTTCCTTTGTAGATAAAAGAAATAATATTTCCATCTGCACGGTAATCCAGCTGCTCATCACTCATGGAGACTGCTTTCACAGGCACTTCCACCGTCACTTCTGTTCCGCCGAGGTCAATCTCCGTCCCATCCGCTGTTCTGACAGAGCTTTCGCCGGTTAAGACCGAGCCCTTGTAAAGCTGAGTCAGATCGCACTCATATTCGCCCCCGGCAAATGCAGCGCGGCCGTCTTTCGTAATCGTTCCGTCAAATACATTGACAAGCACGCCTGCCGGCATGACATGGATTTCGTCAGGCCCGATGCGCATACCGATCTCCTCACCGATCCGGACGCTTCTTGTGCTCTGGATGACTACCTCATTCTCATCAGGCAGAATCGCCGTAATCTCGTAATACATTCCCTTAAAGACTGCCGAGTCCACGGTTCCCCGGATCTGCCCGTCCTCAGGTCTGGTGATGACCACATCCTCGGGGCGCACAACCACGTCAACCCTCGTATCTTTCGGCACATTGTCCACGCACGGGAACTGGGCCCCGCAGAATGCAACGGTCTTGGATGCCGTCATCTTTCCCTCGAAGATATTGCTCTCTCCGATAAAGTCAGCGACAAATGCATTCTTCGGCTCGTTATAAATCTCCTCGGGCGTCCCGATCTGCTGGATCATACCGTCCGACATGACTACCACCTTATCGGACATGGTCAGCGCTTCCTCCTGATCGTGAGTCACGTAGATAAATGTGATCCCAAGCTGTTCGTGCATGGATTTCAGCTCAAGCTGCATCTCTTTTCTCATTTTCAGATCCAGCGCGCCCAGAGGCTCATCGAGGAGCAGGATGTCCGGCTCATTGACAATGGCTCGGGCAATCGCAATCCTCTGCTGCTGGCCGCCGGACAGTGTGGAGATCTTTCTCTTTTCAAATCCCTCGAGATCTACGACCTCCAGTACCTTTTTTACTTTTTCATCGATCACGTGTTTCGGAAGTTTTTTCAAATTAAGTCCGAAAGCTACGTTGTCATAGACATTGAGATGCGGAAACAGAGCATAGCGCTGGAACACTGTGTTGATCGGTCTCAGGTTTGGCGGAAGATGACTGATATCCTCCCCGTTCAGCAGGATCTCCCCCTCTGTCGGGAACTCAAAGCCCGCGATCATTCGAAGCGTTGTCGTCTTTCCGCAGCCCGAGGGGCCGAGGAAGGTGACGAATTCCCCTTTCTTCACCTCAAGATTGAAGTCCTCCACTACTGTAGTGTCATCATCTTCAAATACTTTCTTGATATTTCTTAATTCTATAATATTCTGACTCATGGCCACTCTCCTTACCATGTCTTTGATTTCTTCTGTACAACTGTTCTCTCTGCCGTGTGTTTATTCCGCTTTTACTCTGTCCGAAGCGCTGTCACCGGATCACTCTTAGCCGCTTTTCTTGACGGAATCAGACCGCCGATCAGGGTCAGAATTACACTTAAGGCTATCAGGATCAGCGCAGGTACAACAGGCAGCACGGCGCTTACATCATCGGTTCCCGCAAGGAAATGGATCAGTGCATTTCCCGGGATCAGAAGCAGAAGCGAAATACCGATTCCCAGCAGGCCGGCACACAGGCCGATGATAAATGTCTCTGCATTAAATACCTGCGAAATATTTCCTTTTGACGCTCCGATCGCACGCAGGATACCGATCTCCTTTTTCCTTTCCAGCACGCTGATATATGTGATCACTCCGATCATGATAGAAGAAACAATCAGGGAAATCGCCACAAACGCGATCAGCACGTAGCTGATGATATCAATGATATCGGTTACGGAGGACATCAGTGTCCCCACTACATCGGTGTATGTGATCACCTGTTCCTCTTTCCCTTCCGCCTCCATGCGTGCATTGTAATCGTCAAGGATGCCGACTACTTCTTCCTTGCTCTCGAAATCTTTCGGATAGATATCAATGCCTGCCGGCTCGTTAAAGTCTACATACCCCAGTGTTCTCAGATTATTCTCAAGGGATGCACTCTGTCCTGAATTCATAGACATCATAAGCTCTGCCAGTTCTTCCCCTGTCATGTTCATCTGGAATGCATCAGCAAATGCTTCTCCGTCAATGTTCATTGCATTCTCAAGGCTGCTGCCCACCTGTGTCATGGCCTGCCCCATGGCGTCGCTCATGCCCGCGGCGAGCTGGCCCATCACCTGCTGCATGGCAGACGATATCTGGGTTTCCATCGCCTGGCCTATAGCGCTTCCGTAGGAGGCCATGGCGGTTCTCATGTAGCTCTCCACCGCACCGGAGATCTGTTCCTCCAGCCCGGCTGTATCCACAGCTCCTGCAAGTCCGTCCGTCAGTCTCTGCTGTCCGTCCGCCGTACCCAGATACGCGATAAAGTGTTCGCCCATACGGCTCGGATCAGGTGCTCCGTTTTCCTGTGCATACTGCTGATATCCCGCCGCAAGCTCACCCGCAAGTCTGCTGATCTGTTCGGAAGAAATATCTACATTTTCAATCACACTGTTAAAGATCTCATCGGCATAGCTGTTCAGAATTCCCTGAGCTTCGGATGTTGCAAGGTACTCCTGCAGATACTCGTCGAATTTATCCGGATCTGTGTATCCATTCTTCGCAGCATATTCCTGAAATCCGGACATGAGTGCACTTATCATCTCCCTGAGCTGATCTGCAGTCACGGTAACGCCTTCTCCGGACTGAATGATTTCCGCAATATTATCCCTCAGGATCTGCTGCGCCGCATCTGAGCCCAGATACTCCTGAAATGCCCCGGAAAGTCCGGAGTAATCCGCTTCCGGATGCTCCTGCGCATACTGCTGATATCCCTCCATCAGGCTTGCCGCCATCTGAGAAAACCCGTCGGAGGATACGTCAAGATCCAGACTTCCCAGAAGGTCTCCCATGCTCATGGCGGGCATATCCGGCAGGTTCACCTGGATATTTCCAAGGTCTGTCATACCGGAAAGATCGAGCGAACTGCCCGCGTCCGCAAATAGTCCCGAAAAGTCGAGCGAATCCCCGAGATTGGAAAATGCGCTCTCATCAAAACCGAATGCTTCCTGAAGCTTTTCCTCATCCACCGTGAACAGAGAATCCGTGTCAAATCCGTCTTCTGAACTTTCCTCCCCGAATTTCTCTCCCGTGAATACATTGACAGAAGGTTCCGCCAATTGTTCTTTTACAATCTCGGAATCCGCCGCGTATTCTGCCACGTGCTCTGTCAGGGATGCCGGATAGTTGATTCCGGGACTCAGCGCAGAGGCATTGGCATCCTCAGAAGGCTGTACGACTCCGACAATGGTCAGCTCTTCCCCGTTTTCTACGAGCTGTTTCATATATGCATCGTCACCGGATTTGTCTGTCCAGACATTGTACTGACTGTCATACTGGTAACAGTCCACGCTGTTTACCAGGCGGAACACGGTCCCCACAATGTCGTCATATGTGTAAGTTCCCATATCCTCCGGTACAGTAATATTTTCTTCATTGATGAACTGATCCACCATCTCGTCAAGCTCCAGCGGGTCTCTTAAGCCCAGAGTATACAGCATAAAGTCGCTCATTCCGCCGCCTGATGTCAGCACCAGCACACACTCATTATAATTTTCCGGCCAGCGTCCCGCCTTTACGACATACTGTCCCTCATAGAGCTGTTCGTTCTCCGGCATCTCATAAAACACATTCGTGCTCATCATAGCGGACATCATACTGCTGGAATTAGAAGAGCTCCCAAGTCCCATGGAGTCGAAGGAACGGTCCGGATGCACCTGGCGGATCTCATCTCCATTCTCTTTATAGATCAGCGGCTCTACATTATAGGAATATTCCACTGCGTTCGTGTACTGTTCAATTCCGCTGTCCCCGCTGTCAAAATAAGCCTTCAGAGATTCCAGATCATTGGAATCCATAGTGGAAAACATATCCGTCACCATCTCCACCACATGAATATCTCCCTGTTGATCCT
Organism: uncultured Ruminococcus sp.; assembly: GCA_904377845.1. Taxonomy (GTDB): domain Bacteria; phylum Bacillota; class Clostridia; order Lachnospirales; family Lachnospiraceae; genus Mediterraneibacter. The sequence continues at coordinate 16,334 of CAJFGR010000016.1, forward strand.
GTGCGCCGCCTCCTTCGTCGCTTACCATAATAGACGAAAAATCAAAGCCTGTGCTCTGAATCTGAAGGGGGTATTCCGAGAGCGTCTCTTCCTCCACCTGATGGATATAGTCATTCACTCCGGTAGACAGTGACAGAATCAGCGCAATGCCGATAATGCCGATGGATCCTGCAAATGACGTCAGAAGCGTCCTGGCTTTCTTTGTCTTGAGATTGTTAAAACTTAAAGACAGAGCCGTCAGGAATGACATGGATGCTTTGCCCATGTTCCTGTGTTCCGGCTCTTTCATTTCTTCATCTGCGACGATATATTCGTTGCTGTCTGATATGATCTTCCCGTCCTTCAGATTAACAATCCGGTTCGCATATTCATACGCCAGTTCCGGATTGTGGGTTACCATCACGACCAGACGGTCTTTGGCCACCTCCTTTAACAGTTCCATGACCTGTATGCTGGTCTCACTGTCCAGCGCTCCTGTGGGCTCATCCGCCAGCAGGATATCCGGGTCATTGACAAGTGCGCGGGCGATCGCCACCCTCTGCATCTGTCCGCCCGAGAGCTGATTTGGTTTCTTGTGCACCTGCTCCCCGAGCCCGACCTGTTCCAGAGCCTCCTGAGCTCTCTGCCTGCGCTCCGCCTTTCCCACGCCTGAGATCGTAAGCGCCAGCTCCACATTCGCAAGGATCGTCTGATGGGGGATCAGGTTATAACTCTGAAATACAAACCCGATCGTATGGTTCCGGTAGGAATCCCAGTCCCTGTCCTTATATTTTTTTGTGGAAATCCCGTTGATGATGAGATCTCCCGTGTCATAGCGGTCAAGCCCGCCGATAATATTAAGAAGCGTTGTCTTCCCGGAGCCGCTTGGTCCGAGAATCGCGACGAATTCATTGTCTCTTAAGTTTAAACTAACTTTGTCCAGTGCTTTCTGAACCAGACTGCCGGTGCGGTATTCTTTACAGATATCCCTGATCTGAAGCATTCATTCCTCTCCTTTCTCCCGGGCATAAGCCGGTTCCGCCCCTAACCCTCAATAGTTGTTATTATAGCGAATATATCCGTGTTTGTCGAATGTTTTACACACTTTGTATGTTATCTTTACATTTTCTTCCTGTTTTTATGATATGATACTAGGGAAAAAGACCCAAACTATGCATCATGATATATAAAATTTCAGGAAAGAGGCCTGGACATGACTGACATTTATTTTGTAAAATCTGACGTACATTTTACGAAGACGGAAAAAAAAATCATCGATTATATCATCGCCAGCCCGCAGGAATTCATCCGCATGAGTATCGGCGACGTGGCCCGGTGTATCGGCAGTTCCGAACCAACCGTATCCCGCTTTGCAAGACACTGCGGCTACAGGGATTTCAAAGAACTCAAAAGCGCCGTTCTGCAGCACATCGCGGAGGAGAATCCTCCTGCCGGGAAGCTGAATTCCACGCTGGGCAGCGAATCGTCCAATACACCGGAAGGATTTCTTCACCGCCAGCAGTACTGTATTGAAAAAACACTGGAATTTCTCGATGAAGAGAGTCTGGACAAAGCGGCGGATGCGATCCTTGCTGCCGAAAATATATACATCTATGCCAAAGGCGCTTCCGTCTCCATGGCAGAACTGCTCAAGTTCCGCCTGAACCGTTTCGGCAGAAGAGTGATTCTTCTTCCCTCCGGAAGCTCGGAACTCTTTGAATATATGAACTTCTTTACCGAAAAAGACCTTGTTGTTCTCTTCGGATTTCAGAAGACCCCGAAAGAGGCCGCAGTACTTCTGGACTATCAGAAAAAAATTCATTATAAAAGTATCTTTTTCACAAGCCGATTGTACCACTCGCTGGAACAGGAGGCTGTCATCCCGCTGTTCGTCTTCCGGGGCGAGCCGTCGGAATATCATTCCATGGCAGCTCCCGCCGCCCTGCTCGATGCCCTTGTAGTAATGCTGGGGGCAAAACTGGGAGCGGCATCTTCTGAACATCTGGACTGCCTGTATAAATTAAAAGAGCATTATAAAACGGAGATCCCGAGATAGGATCTCCGCCTCTTTACTTTATATCTCCGCCCCTTTCAGCAGCACGGATACATAGTCTCCGCCCAGCGCATCGATTTCTTTTAGTGCGCGCTTTAAGATTCCCGCCGACTCTACTTTAAATGCAAGTGCATCAGACATCCGGATCTCGTACGCTCCTTTTGTGATCTCCGCCGCCAGATCCTGCACTGTATCGACGGTCTGCCTGAATTCGTTCCAGACACATCCGTACTGGAAGGACTGATGGGTGTCACTGCCTGCCACCAGCGGACGGTCAAGCTTACGGGAGAGCGCCCTCATCTTCTCCCATGTACCGTCGCAGTCTCTGGCAAGGTCTTTGCCGTTTACATCGAGGAAGAAGAATTTCTCCAGCATTTCCTGCGGCAGCTCCGGTATATGTCCGCCGTCTCTGTACGGATGTCCCGCGCCGAATATGACCGGGTACTCCTCCACCATCTGCGCCAGCTTCTCAAAGGTCAGGAATTTTCCTTTCTCTTTATTCGGTTCCAGACGCCGGTTCATTTCCAGGATGCACTCCATAGGGCCGATGATCAGTGTATGGCCGCCTTCCGCTATATCTGTCTCCATACCCGGAAAGATGCGGAATCCGCTCTCTGTCACAAGAGAGTCTCCTTCTCTTGTACACCGGCCGGATATATATCGGTACACCTCCTGAAAGCCCAGCGTGTTGAAATGCTCTGTCAGGCAGAGTGCGTCCAGACCGGATTTCTGTGCCTCCCGGAAAAGCCAGTCCGTATATTCTTTTGAAAAGGGAAGCTTCTTTGCCAGTTTCCCGTGTGTGTGAAAATCAATTTTCATGTTTCTTTCTCATCCTTCCTGTGTTTCTATCCTGCAGTATTTCTATCCTGCATACTATGTCTGTCTTCACAGTACAACAGACAGACCAATACATACGCATACCCACACCGCTGAGATGCAGACGAAAATGATATCCGCCTGAGTCACTTTCAGCATAGACAGCTTCATCTTCTTTACCTCAGGATTCTGGATGGAATAGCGGTATCCCCTGAGTTCCAGCGCCTCCACTGTAGTTCTGGACCGCTTCGCCGTATTGAGCATCAGCGGATAAAATGACTGGATGACCATCTTTACCTGATAGCACAGATACCGGATCTTTCCGATCAGCCCCTTCCTGCAGGGCGGATTGCCTCTCAGACGGTAGGACAGAAGAATATTCTGGAACTCCTCCATCAGAACCGGCAGGATACGGTAGGCGAAAGATATACTGAAAGAAAGCTGTCCCGGACACCCGAACCAGAGCAGGCCGTTTGCCAGGCGGTCCGGGTCAAGTCCTGAAAATACGGTGATGGACGCAAGGGACACAGCCGCCACTTTCAGCGTCATTACAAGAAGCGGCGCAATGGTTTCCGTATTTCCTCCGAAGAACAGTGCCACGATAAAGAGATAACCGGTCTGCGAAAATACACCGATGCAGAACAAGAAGAGGACCAGCGGGGCCACCTTTGCAGCACGGGTGGTGAGTGCCACGAAGAGGAAGATTCCCAGCAACAGGACTACATCGTTTAAAAACCACGGGACAAGTCCGAAGAACAGATACCAGACAAGAAGGATACGCGGATCCATTTTCGCGATCACGGTATCATCATTGCCGTAGGCATTCCTGAGCACCTGATTTCTCAGAAAATCCATAGAAAATTTATCTAATATATTCTCTGAAAGTTTACGCATATTTTTCACCCCGGAAATATTCCATAAATTCATCGATCGTAAAGCACGGATTCTCGATCCCCAGAGCCCTGCCCATATCGCAGATCTGAGGCGGCCGGATCCCCACCTGCTGACGGACGTACATATCTGCAAAGATCTCTTCTTTCGTTCCGTCCGCGATCACATACCCGGCAGAGAGAACGATCAGCCGTTCCGCCCAGTCGCACACAAGCTGCATATCATGGGTGGCAATCACCACCGTGTCCGTAATGCCTTTGAGCATCTGCAGCGTCTTCATGATCTCCCGTCTGGTGGCAATGTCAAGATTAGCCGTCGGCTCGTCGAGGAGCAGGATCTCCGGCTGCAGTGCGATTCCGATGGCGAGGGAAGCGCGCCGCATCTGTCCGCCGGATAACAGCCTGCCATCCCGGTCCTGCAGATCTGTGAGACGGAACATCTCAAGCAGTTCATCCGTCCTCTTCTGATAATCTTCGACCTTTCTCACCATCATAGCGTACTCGATATCCTTGCGGATGGAATCTTTGATGAACATTTCCTCCGGATTCTGGTACACCATGGAGATCGTACGGCCCAGTTCCTCTTTCGGGAGATCCGCAGTCGGCCGATCGTTTAAAAGCACCTGACCGGATTCCGGACGGATCAGGCCCATCAGCATCTTGAGCATCGTAGATTTTCCCGCGCCGTTGGAACCGATCAGGGCTATTTTCTCTCCCTTTCCTATCTGAATGGAAAAGTCGTCGAATATCTTCGGCGGTTCGCCTTTAACTGCACGGTATTTTACCGTCACATTCTTAAAGTCGACAATCGGATCTCTCTTCAGCTCTCTGTTCAGCGGCTGCTTATACGCCGGGCCTTTGCTTTTAAGATAAGGCGTAAATATGCGGACTCCCTCAGCCACGTCCACGGGGAGCTCCTGTTCTTTCTGAAGGAACGGCTCCTTGGGGAGAAGTCCCGCATCGATCATGCGCTCAGCCGCAATGGCCACCTGCGGCGGAAAGATATTGCATCCCTGCAGTTCCGCCGTGCGGCGCATAGCCTCTTTTGCAGGCAGAACCCACTCTATGCCTCCGTCTTTCAGAAGCATGACGTCCTTACAGTATTTTACTATGTAGTCTGTGTGATGCTCGATCACGATAATGGTCTTGCCGTATTTCTCGTTCAGTTCCTTCAGCACTTCATAGATGCCGTCCGCATGGGCGGGATCCAGCTGGGCAATGGGTTCGTCGAGGATCAGGATATCCGGGCTTAACGCCGCGGTCCCCGCTAATGCAAGAAGGTGCTTCTGTCCTCCCGAGAGCTGCCACACATAATCGCCGATTTTGGAAGAAAGACCGCATACGTCCAGCGCTTTTTTCCCTTTCTCCTCATAATCCGGCATGGCATAATTCAGACACGCGTAAGAGGCGTCTTCCAGCACGGTAGGACATACGATCTGATTTTCAAAATCCTGATAGACATATCCCGCCTTGCGGGCCAGCGTGCCGATCTCCTGTTCTTTTGTGTTCAACCCGTCGATGATGACGTCGCCGTCCATATCACCGACGATAAAGTGAGGGATCAGGCCGTTTAATGTCTTACAAAGAGTAGATTTCCCGCAGCCGTTGTTTCCAACGATCGCAAGGAAATCCCCCTTTTCAATCACTGCTGATGCATTTTTTAATGTCGGCTCTGATGCCCCCGGGTATGTAAATGTAAGATTTCTGATCTCTATAATACTCACTTGCGGGCACCTTCCTGTTGCATTATCTCTTAATTCGTATACTTTCTGTTACTTATACTTATGCTGTCTGTCTGTTCTTTGCTCTGCTGCGAATCACACCGATCACGATCAGCGCAATGACCGCTGCCGCAACAATCGCGATTATGATCGCTGTTGTGCTCTCAGCCCATGCAGCCTCCCAGTCGATCAGCGCATATCCGCCTTTTGCCAGAAGCTGTGCCACGATTGCGACAACGAATCCCACGAGACAGAGTCCGATGGATTTTGCAGAGAGCGCGCTTCCTGTCATCGTCTTCTCATCACGCGGCTTCATGCCGAGCAGCGGCTCAATCTTGCCATAGAGCTTCGGTACAAGAAACATGGTCGGCAGCATACAGAAGAGGATTCCTGAGAACAGCAGGTCGTTAAGACAGGCGAATCCTTCTGTGGCAAATACACTTTCCGGAAGTCCTGCGACAGCCTCAAAGTCTTCCACTGCAAACTGTACCTTCAGGATGTCCACCACGGTTCCCATAAAGAGCTGAAGAAATACGCCGAAGATGGAAGCGCCTGCGACAGCCGCACGGTTTCTCGGATTCTTTACGAGACGCCCCGCAACATATACACCGATTGTAACGGTAAGGAATTTTTCCAGCTCGCCAAGGCCTCCGAACTGTCCCAGCATGATCTCACTGAAGACAAGTTCTCCGGTTGCAGCGCCGAGGCCTGCGGAGAGCGGATCAAAGAGCATAGCCAGTGTCAGCGGAATAAACAGGAAATACTCGACTGAGAATTCCACGATACCGACCTGAAAAGACGGGATCAGCTCTGTAAATAAAGTAGCCAGTCCGTAAAGTGACATTGAAAGAACAAATACCATTAATTTCTGTGACTGTGAAATCTTGTTCTGCGGATTCATGATTTTTTCCTCCATTTACTCTCTTGTTATCGGTTGAGCAGTTCCGTCTGCCAGATGCCGGATTCTTAAACAGGCATAAATCCGTCTTCCGGCATCAGATGACTGAACTGTTAGTGCATATTATAAAGAGCTTAATGTCAAACTGATATCATGAATCCATAAAATGTAAGTAAAATTTTCGTAAATACATTTTATGAAAGTTTTATTACATTTACCATCCTTCAAAGAAAAACAGGCAGGCCCCCAGCCCTTTTCCCACTGCAAGGCTGATCACAAAAGCAGACATATACCGCACAATCCGGACGCGGCGCATAAATACGGGAAATACGTTCAGTATCTCCGCCAGAGCCATGGCCCAGCATCCGACAAAGATGCCGGCGAAGATTCCGAAAATTCCCAGACCCCAGTCTCCCGCCGGAATTCCTATATGGAATACATAGATTATGTTTCCCATAATCCCGCCCAGCGCCGTGCAGTCCTCATAAAACAGCACTTTATCTCCGGTATGCGTCCGGTCTGCAAAATCTGCGATTACCCCCAGTTCCACAATAAAAGAAAAAAGGCCGCATGACACGGCGACCCCTGCGCTAAGTCCGATTGCTGCCAGAAATATCTGTTGTGCCCACATCCATCTCTTCTCCTCTCCGCTCTGAATTCTCAATCAGTGTCGTCTGGATATCATTCTCGTACAGCCGCATCTGGATCTCCATGGGAGTCGGATCCACAGTAAAACGCTTCTTGCCGAAATGATTAAAGAAAATCAGGATTCCTGCGGCAACGCCCACAGAATATGCGATTTCCAGTATCGAAAACCCGCCTGCCTCCTGCCCGGTGACAAGCTCATAGATCTGCCCGAACAGTTTCGTTACATCTACATCATTATTAAATGCCATAATAGAAAAAGCCGCTCCGAAAAATGTCACCGCCGCAACAAATGCTGTCTTTATGATATGCCAGACAAGAGCAGGAGTTTTCTGGTCTTCATAGGTCACGATGATATCTGTCTCTCCCAGATTCTGTACATCCGCCTGTGGAAATTTCTCATGGATACAGGATATGATCTTAAGCGCCGAAACTACGCATCTCTGCTTTCCGCTTTTCTTAAATCTGATGATCTTAAGTGTCTTAATCTTCGCCAGCATCAGCTTATCCGTACATTCCATACTCAGAAGATCTCCAAGCGTCACGTCAGGTTTTGTCACTTCCACATCCCGGTCTCCTTTTATATAGAGTGTCTTTCCCTCAGAGGGCATCTTCTTCCACCTCCGCCCGGATCAGGAATCCCTCGCTGCCGTGCTCCGCAGGGGTGCTGAAATAGTAGAGAATCCCGATTACGACTGCGGCAAGAGCCACAACAAGCAGACAGATCCATATTTTCTTCCGTCCGTCATCCATCACATCCACCGACCTTTCCGCCGACGCAGATTTCACGGCTCCTGTGCGCCGGCTTTTCTGCATCTGATTCTGTGGATTAGTATCCTGATTTACAGAAAAAATATGCATACCTTACCATATTTTCCGTCTGTTTTCTGCAAAACGTACCTCTCTCCTTCTATCCGGAATTTTCTTTCTTCAGGAACCTCTTCTTCTCAGATTTTCCATGATTCTCTTCTCCATCCTCGACACCTGAACCTGGGATATTCCCATAATCTTCCCTACGTCAGACTGTGTCCGGTCTGCAAAATAACGCAGCCAGATCAGCCTGCGTTCGTCTGCATTCAGAGTTTCCAGAAGTTCCTTTAACATCATGCGGTCAAGAATCTTATCCTCACTTTTTTCTTTTTCTTCGATTTTATCCAGAAGCCGGATCTCGCTGCCTTCTTTCTGGTGGATCGGGCGGTAGAGAGAATCCACCTCTCCACCGGCCTCCATAGCCTGCACCAGTTCTTCTTTCTCAACCCCCAGCTCCTCGGAAAGTTCTTCCATGGTAGGTTCTCTTCCAAGCCTGTCTGTAAGCTTCTCTCCGGCTTTCAGGCTCCTGTAGGAGAGTTCCTTCAGGGAACGGCTGACCTTGATCATACCGTCGTCCCGCAGAAAACGCCTGATCTCCCCGGATATCATGGGAACCGCATAGGTGGAGAACTTCACATCATAATCCAGATCGAACTTGTCGATCGCCTTGAGAAGACCGATACTTCCTATCTGAAAGAGATCTTCCATCTCCACTCCGCGTCCTCCAAAACGCCTGACAACACACCAGATCAGCCCTATATTTTCCTCTACAAGCTGTTCTCTCGCTTCTTTATCCCCGTCGTGTGATTTTCTGATCAAAGCGATTGTGTGGTCCATATCTCCCTTCCTTTTCCGACGGTCTTCTTCATCTTCACACGGGTCCCTTTTCCCGGCTCAGACTCCACTTCCACACTGTCCATAAATGCCTCCATAAATGCGAAGCCCATACCAGAACGGTCCTGCTCCGGCATGGTAGTAAACATGGGCTGCATGGCCTGCTGCACATCTTCAATGCCTCTTCCGCTATCGCACACCTCTACTGTAAGTACATTTTCCGATATCCTACAGCGTATGCATACCTTATGTACCTCATTTTCATATCCGTGTATAATGGCGTTTGTCACCGCCTCCGAAACGGCAGTCTTGACATCCGCCACTTCCTCCACCGTGGGATTAAGCTGTGTCATAAATGATGCCACCGCCACTCTTGCAAATCCTTCATTTTCCGAACGGCTGTCGAATCTGATCTCCATTTCATTCGTATTTTTCATGCTCTTTCCTCCTCATAGATCTGCATTATTTTCGTCACACCCGACAGAGTCAGGATCTTCCTGATCCTTGCATTTGCGTGAACTGCCCATACTTCTCCTCCGATCAGGCTGACGGTCTTATATCTTCCCATAATAACCCCTATGCCCGAACTGTCCATAAAATCTGTCTTCTCAAAATCAAAGATCACATATTTGATATGATTTCTGTCTATTACGGCGTCCGCCTCTCTTTTCATTTCCTCCGCATTGTGATGATCCACTTCGCGGGGCAGATAGATTGTCAGACAGTTCTCCTGAACCTGATATTTCATATTACTCCTCCTCGTTTTCGCTATTGCCGGCACCTGTAGCGGACTGCCGGCACTTATCCCCATATTGTCTGCTCTGTACGCATAAAAAGGATATGCCGTCCGGCATATCCTTTTCATTCGTATCTCTCTGTCTTTATCTGTAATTCTTATCTCCGTATACCGGAAAGATCACTGTCCGCCCGAAGACCCGCTGTCGGAGGAATCACTGTCCGAAGCAGCTGAAAGAGCAGTCAGATTTGTCTGTGCCTCCTCAGCGTACTCCGAATCGCCGTATTCATCTACAACTCTCTGGAAATATGTAACGGCATTCTCATTGTCGCCGTTTCCCATATATGCCTGTGCAAGATTAAAGAGTGCCTGTCCGTCGTTATATCCTGCATTCATCCGCACAACTTTGTAGAGGGCATCGATCGCCCCCTGGTAGTTCCCGGCATCCAGAGCCTCTGTTCCCGTAGAAAAGTTCGTGTCGCACGCACCCGGATAGATTTCCTCTGTCAGTTCATCATACCTTTCCTGTCCGCTCTCCCCGAGATAATCTCTGTTAATGCCTATCAGGGAATCAGCCATTGTGGCATTACTGTATTCACCGGAGTTGTACTGCTCTACGACCGTCATAAGACTCTCGTAACTGTCTCTGGTCGTCTGCGCCTGATTTGTGTCAGCCTCCACCTCTTCACCGGACGCACGGTAATTATCCAGAGTCCTCGTCTGTGCGCTGACCTGTGCCTCCAGTGTCTTAATCTGGTCGCTGTAATCACGCATCTGATTATTCATCCGCTCGTTCTGTGACTGGTTTACGGCGGGCGCTACAAGAAACCATATCACTGCCGCGCCGATTGCCGCGCCGATAAAAATATTTGCAACTGCAAGATGGCTTGCCATCGCCTTTACTCTGGAATGCTTCGGCTGGATGATCGTCTCATTCCCGAGACTGTATTCCACGGCGTCCTCTTTCTTTTTCTCCGTCCTGCGCCTCTGCTTTCCCCTCTGATGGGTAAGCTCATGCATATATTTCAGCGTAAGCTCGTTGCCCGTGTCCAGCTTTCTCGCCTGACGCACCATCTGGCGGGCACGTGTATACTGTCCGGTATGCAGGTAGAGAAGTGCAAGGAGCTGGTGCGCTTTCAGGAAAGACGGATGGGATGAAACCACCTGCTTTAACTGGATAATCGCCAGATCCTCACCGTTCTGCTGACAGTACGCCAGACACTGATTATACTTCTTTATGGCCAGATTAATCGTCTCAAGTTCCTTGGCAGACGCCTGTACTGTATTAATGTAGTAGTCCGCTATATTATTATAGGAGCGCAGATTCTTGCTGATTATCCATTCCACCAGCGCCTCCGGCACCTCACCTATCCCGTAATAGACCAGCCCCAGAAGATTTCTCGCCGCAATGTTCTCCCTGTTGAACTGCAGACTGCGCCGCAGCGAGGCAATCGCGCCGGACATATCCCGGATCTGGGCTTTTCGCAAACCGTCGTTATACCAGTAATTGGACTGATATACGATCTTCTTCGTGTAATCCATTTATACCCACCATTAACTTTCTGTACTTATTTCTTCTGATCCATAACCTGTTTCAGAAGATCTGTCATATCTGTAAGATCTTCCTGATAGACAGCGTCCTCAATCTCTTCCACTTCAAGACTCGGCTTAAACTTCTTTAATTCCTCTTCGTAATTCAGCATCAGACTTTACCTCCTGAATCAATTCCTCTATCATGCCTGTCAGGTAAAGTGAACCAAGACAGTAAATCCTTCGCTCTCCCCTGTGTCTCATCGCCCATAGGAAAGCCTCCCTCACGGATTCCTTTACCACGACAGGTCTGTCTGTATATTTTCTGAAACACTCTCCGAGCTGTTCTGCAGCTGTTCCGCGGGGATCATCGATGTGTGTGACCACGTAAATGTCGGCCCGCAGATCCCTGCACAGCGCGGCAGCCATCTTCTCGTACTCTTTATCCGTTACAGCGGAAAACAGAATCATATTTTCCGTTTCATCCCGGGGAACGCTCTGCACAAACGCCTCAACGGCGCTGATATTATGCGCCCCGTCCACGTACACTTCGGGAAGGATCTCTTCCATCCTTCCGGCCCATTTTAAATCAGCCAGAACATCTCGCCACCGGCTCAGATGTGCATTCTCCCCAAAGAGATACCTCATCACTTCCATTGCAAGCACGGCGTTACCCGGCTGATATGTTCCGGTATTGTTCAGTTTCCACGTGGTATTTCCATAATAATCACTGGAACAGGAAAATGCAATATGTTTGTCCTCTATTCCAAGAATTTCGTACGCGTCTTTCCCGATTTTTTTACAGAAGCTTCCGTTTTTCTCTGCTTCGTTTTCAATGACACTGTCGCTTTCCTCCGAGGACGCGGCATAAAAGACAGGCACTCCGGGGCGGATAATCCCGGCCTTTTCAGCTGCGATCTCCCCCAGCGTCTCCCCCAGATACTGCATATGGTCATATCCGATAGATGTGATTGCACAGATCAGGGGCGGCTCCACCGCACTGGTGGCATCCAGTCTGCCTCCCAGTCCCGTCTCCAGAACCGCATATTCTGTTCCTTCAATATGGAATGTATACAGAGCCATTCCCAGCAGGAATTCAAAGAATGTCGGATGGGACAGCCCTTTTTTCTTCATCTCCCCGACCGCCGTATAAGCCGCATCGAATGCTCTGCTGAACAGCTCATCACTTACCGGACTGCCATCCACGGCAATGCGCTCGTTCATCTTCATCAGATGAGGAGATGTGAAAAGCCCCGTCCGTTTTCCCTCCGAACGGAGCATTCCGTCAAGATACGCGCACACAGACCCTTTTCCGTTTGTCCCCGCCACATGGATTACTTTTAAGTTCTCCTGCGGGTTTCCCAGATATCTGAGAAAAGTCTTCGTGTGCAGCGCATCATTCTTTTTTGTAAATTTAGGTATCTCCAGTATATAGTTTACCGCTTCGCTGTATGTCATTGTTCCTGTTCTTCTTCCTGATCGACGAAAGCCTGCCGTCCGTTCTGCACTGCATCCGGATCTGCCGGAAGTTCGGTCAGTGTATCATCGTTATATTCATAGCTCTTCGATTCACGGAATATGGTATTGCTGGATCCCACCTGCGCCACCATAACGGTATCGCCGTTCTCAATCTGCGAATCTTTCAGATCCAGTCTGGTGTTATTCAGGAAAGTAGTCGACTGCTTCTCTCCATTGATGTAGACCTTGCTCTGTTTCGTGAAATTATCTCCGTAGATACTGTAGGTCGTACCGTCTGCCTGAACAACCATCTGGGAAATCTCCGCATCCTTCACACCCATGACCATATGTTCCTCAGGAACAGGCATACCATATTTCTCATATACATACTGATCTCCGTACATCATGTCATACTGCAGAAGTTCCAGATCCGCAAGGTAATCTTTGGTCTCGCGACGCTGCTGATGATAATTGAACACGGTTCCGGAATGTATGTCAAGCCGGTCGAACACTTCCGCCATAATCTGGTATGCGGCAATATTTTCATCCTGTTTTTCCAGTCCGATATTATCCCAGATCACATAATTCGTATTATAGAGATAACGGCTCTTGAGATCCTTCGCCTCCAGATCCATTGTCGGAAGATGATCCCCGTAAAATACAAGAACCGTAGGTTCATTTCTTGACTCTACCGCCTCGATCAGTTCTCCGACAAATTTATCCATCTCATGGACAAGATTTACGTAATATTCCCACGCGTTCCTCTCGCCTTCGTCCTCGACTCCGCTGACAACGATCTCCGGATCCTCGAGCACTTTCTCGGTCGGATATTCTCCGTGTCCTTCTACACTTATAGTAAAGACAAAATCCTGTCCTTCGGTGGTATCCATAGACTCCATGATATTCGGCACAAGGATATCATCTGTCGCCCATCCTTTGGGCGTTGTCTGCAGGATGTTCATAAACTCCTTGCTCGTAAAATGATCAAATCCCATCTTATTGAACACCTGCGCACGGCTGTAGAAGTTTCCTCCGTTATTGTGAAGTGCCTCTGCGCCATAACCAAGGGCTTTCAGCGCGCTGGCGGCGCTCTCCATCTGGTTAAACTTTGCGTAAGTCTTATACGGGTATTCGCCCGGGCCGAAGAAACGCATACTCATACCCGTGAGCACTTCAAACTCTGTGTTTGCCGTACCCGCACCCACGGACGGCACCTTGAAATAGCCGGTAGAATATTCTCCAAATAGTTTTCTCAGATTCGGAATGGGATCTTCCGAAAAGCGCAGCCATTCCACTTCTGTCGGATCGAAGAACGATTCCAGCTGTACGAACATGATATTTGGCATCTCATCCTCGGAAAGCCCCGTTGTACTCTGCGTCAGCTCCCCGTTATCAGTGATCGCATTCATCGTCTCCTCACTGTATCCCGCCGGCTCATTGATACCTGTATTAAACAGACTGGAGGAAAAGCAGTACGGGAATCCGTAGTCTTCATATGCAAAAGCAATATTCCCGAAATAATTTGAGATAACGCGCTTGTCAATCGCCACATCTGTCAGCCACAGGCACGCTGCGAATGAGATCCCGACACCGAACAGGGCAATAACCCTGTGCATCTTTCCGGTGAACTGTCCGCCTCTTCTCCACATGGAGACAACCCAGAATACAACTGCCACCACGCCGATGATAATCATAACAAGCTCAAATGTATTGAAATAGTTTCCTGTCAGTTCAAGGGCGTCTGAGAGAACCTTCAGATCCTGGGCGTTAAACGGAGTGACTCTCTTCGTAAGAAGATATCCGTTACAGATTCCGAGGAACAGCCAGAACACACTGATCAGTATTCTGGCAAAAACTCTTCTCCGGAACAGATAAACAATCATAAACGTCACAAATATCATAAACGAATTGTACAGGAATACAAGCGGTGTGCCTGTGAGGTAGTCCCATGCCTCGAAAAAGGAGAGACGGGAGACAGTCTCTATCAGGAAGTTGATCACACACGCAAGAAGAAACTGCAGCGGCAGCGACAGCCTGTTCATCCATTTGTAAACCGGCTGCATTTTCTTCGCGAACCTGCTGTTGCGTCTCTCTTCCAGTATGCGCTGCCTGCGCTCCTTCTTCTCTTTAAAATGCCTTTTGATATCTTCTTTTTTCAGATTTCTGACTTTTGTAAAAAATCCTTTGATATCAGGTTTTCTGATATGAATGCGTTTCATGTATGATCGTACATCCTTTCTTCTCTTAAGAGGAAATCGTAAGTCTACTTTGCAAGTCCCGCCATTCTCTCTTTTACCTGAGCAAGCATCTGCGTATATTTCTCCAGTTTGTCTCTCTCCGCCTGAACCTTATCTGCCGGAGCCTTGCTCACAAATTTCTCGTTAGAAAGCATACCTTCCGCTCTCTTTATCTCTTTATTTAACCTAACTTCTTCTTTTGCCAGTCTCTCGCGCTCCTGCTCGAAATCTACCAGATCCTCGAGCGGCAGATAGACAACTGCATCCGGTACTACAACGGATACGGCGTTGTCATCCACATCCTGTTTCGTCTTGTGGACAATGATCTCGCTTGCCATCATCAGCGGCATAAGAGATTCTTTGAACACTTCGATACCTGTACAGATATCATTGTCCTCACTGACAATATATACCTTCGTCTTCCGGCTGTTCGGAACATCCATCTCTGAACGGATATTTCGGATGCCTCTTGTCATCGCTTTTACACGATCCATGACCTTCTCTGCGATCGGGAATACCCAGTCCTCCCTGAATACCGGCCAGCTTGACATCATCAGCGACTCTTCCTCAGGCACCAGAGCGCTGTAGATCTCTTCCGTGATAAACGGCATGAACGGGTGAAGCAGTTTCAGCGCCTGTGCAAGAACCGTCTTCAAAGTCCAGAGAGCGCAGTTGGCTGACTTCGGATCTTCCTCTGCGTGATAGATACGGTATTTTGCCAGCTCCACATACCAGTCGCAGAACTCGTCCCAGATAAAGTCATAAACTTTCTGTACGGCGATCCCCAGCTCATATTTGTCCATATTCTCTGTCACGTCTTTTGCCAGAGTATTCACCTTGGACAGAATCCAGCGGTCTGCCGGTTTGAGCAGGAAGTCTTCCGGCTCTTCTACTTTATCGTCTTTCATATTCATCAGAATAAACCGGGATGCATTCCACACTTTGTTTGCAAAATTTCTGCTTGCTTCTACTCTTTCATTATAGAAGCGCATATCGTTACCCGGAGCATTTCCGGTAACGAGTGTAAGCCTGAGCGCATCTGCGCCGTACTTGTCGATAATCTCCAGAGGATCGATGCCGTTTCCGAGAGATTTACTCATCTTGCGTCCCTGGGAGTCACGCACCAGCCCGTGGATGAGCACAGTATGGAACGGTGATTTTCCGGTGTGTGCATAACCTGAGAATACCATACGGATAACCCAGAAGAAGATAATATCATATCCTGTTACAAGTACATCCGTCGGATAGAAATAGTCCAGATCCTCTGTCTTGTCCGGCCATCCCAGTGTGGAGAACGGCCACAGAGCTGACGAAAACCATGTGTCCAGCGTATCCTCGTCCTGCGTAAAATGCGTACATCCGCATTTCGGGCACTTCTCCGGCGCGTGGCGGTCAACGACAACTTCACCGCACTCGTCACAGTAGTATGCCGGAATTCTGTGTCCCCACCAGATCTGACGGGAAATACACCAGTCTTTGATATTCTCCAGCCAGTGCAGGTAGATCTTATCAAAACGATCCGGCACAAATTTCAGTTCACCAGTCTTCAATGCATTGATGGCAGGTTTTGCCAGTTCATCCATCTTCACGAACCACTGCTGTTTGATCAGCGGCTCTACCGTCGTACCGCAGCGGTCATGGGTTCCCACTGCGTGTGTGTGCGGAACAACTTTTACAAGATAGCCCTGCTCATCCAGTTCTTTTACAATTGCCTCTCTCGCCTCGTAGCGGTCCATGCCTGCATATTTGCCGCCGTTTTCATTGATGGTGGCGTCATCGTTCATGATGTTGATCTCCGGCAGATTATGGCGCTTGCCTACCTCGAAGTCATTCGGGTCATGTGCCGGCGTGATCTTCACCGCACCTGTACCGAACTCTTTGTCCACATAGTAATCCGCCACGATCGGGATTTCCCGTCCTACAAGCGGCAGGATTACATTCTTTCCTACAATGTCTTTATAGCGCTCGTCATCCGGGTGTACAGCGATAGCCGTATCGCCCAGCATCGTCTCCGGACGTGTCGTCGCAATCTCGAGGAAACGGTCTGTCCCCACGATCGGATATTTGATATGCCAGAAATGTCCTTCCTGCTCTTCATGCTCTACCTCTGCATCGGAAAGTGAAGTCTTACACTTCGGGCACCAGTTGATGATCCTGGATCCTTTATAGATATATCCTTTGTTGTACAGACTGATAAATACTTCTTCAACAGCCTTGGAACATCCCTCGTCCATGGTGAAACGCTCTCTGTCCCAGTCGCAGGAGATTCCCAGCTTTTTGAGCTGGTTCTCGATCGTACCGGCATACTCTTCTTTCCACTGCCAGGTTCTCTTTAAGAAGCCCTCGCGTCCCAGCTCTTTCTTGTCAATTCCTTCTTCTTTCAGCTGGTTCGTCACCTTTACTTCAGTAGAGATCGCTGCATGATCCGTTCCCGGAATCCACAGTGCGTTATATCCTTCCATTCTCTTATAACGGATCAGGATATCCTGAAGTGTATTGTCAAGGGCATGGCCCATATGAAGCTTTCCCGTGATATTCGGAGGCGGCATCACCGTTGTAAACGGTTTTCTGCTGCGGTCCACTTCCGCATGGAAATATTTATTCTCACACCATTTGTCATACAGTTTTTCTTCGATCGCTTTCGGATCATAAGTCTTTGCTAATTCTTTGCTCATTGTGTTCTCCTTGTATCTCCCTCATAGAATTCTTACGTCCGTACCAGTCCCCGCATCATGCGCATTTGCCGGACGGACTGCATCTCCCGGTGTTCACAGAATTTTCACAGTTGCATAAAAAAACGCCCTTTACATAACGTAAAGGGCGAAGATTCCGCGGTACCACCTTATTTCATACACTTCCTTAACCCGGGGGAATCCCGGTACGGAAATATACCTCTTAAGTCCTGTAACGTGGACCACTCCGGGACAGCTTACCTGCATCCTGCAATCTTATCTCTCCTGATCGGACAGGGGGAGATGCACTTCAGCCATCCGGTTCAAAAGCTACCTTCCACTGTCCTTTACCGAAACCGCCTTTCAGCCTGTGGACGGTTCTCTCTGACGGAAGTAACAGTGTACTCCTCTTCCTCGTCACCTTTGTTACAATAGTATTAACTGAAAATTAACTATCAAATACTATAGTCGTATGACGCGGATTTGTCAAGAAGTTTAAATAATCTTAAGATATCAGTTCAGCCATCTGATGTCAGAAGACGGATTTATGCTTGCATAAAAATCCGGCGACTGACAGACAGATGAGCTGAGCGCCTGTCAATGAGTAAAACAGCGGCGACAGCCGCGATAAGCACGAAGTGCGGTTTTACGAATGGCGCGGGCTGAACTGATCAGTTCATTCCATCATGTCCTCAATCATCCCCACAATATCATATCCGTAATTATCACCGGTCGCCCAGCCGAGTCCCTCCGGGTTCTCCTGCTGCCCGAGCCACTGAACATAGGGTGCCGAACCTTTTTTCACATACTCATACCGGTCATCTACACATTCCTGATTCAGTGAATCCGATGTGGCGTATGCCTTGAGGTGCTGGATCTGTGCCCGAATCCCCGTCTGCACATCCGGATAGGAATTGCCCGGCACACCGTTTCCCGTAGTACCCAGGCCTGCGAAATTGAACTGTTCAATAGACGCATCTCCGCCATACTGAAGAAATCCTGTCTCTTTCATAGTCTGAGCAAACGCTACTTCCGGCCGAACTCCCTCTGCTGCCGCCTCATCGTAATACATCTGGCAGAACGTCTCGATGGAATCTGCGCCGCCCTCAGAAAGCTCTTCCGCCGGATACTCTTCTCCGGACGCATTAAAATAATCAACCATCTCCTGAACTGTGACATCGCTGCTTCCCATGATCGGATACTGCCCGTCCGCTATTGCCTCCTGCGCCTCTTCTGTATCCGGGTTCGATGCCAAAGTCTTATTCTCATTTTCTTGACTGGCTTTTGTACTGTCATTTTCGGCAGTGGCCTCAGCCTGCTCACTCTCAGCCGCCCGTGGTGATAAAACACCTGTGGCACCGGCCAGGCCGAGCGAAAGAGCAATCAGCACCGCAAGGCCTGCTTCCATATATCGCTTAAATATATCATTGTTCCATTTCATTCATGCATACACTCCTGTGCTGATCAATCCACATCTTCAACGCAAAAGCCTGTACCGGATGCCGGATTACATGGTTCTTTTCATATTATATTATATATGCTTCTGTCAATATGCATAGTTTACCCAGCAGTATATATCACGCCTCATAATCAAAACAACAGCAGGGAAACGGTATATTGTCTCTCCTGCTGCTGATTTAAAAACACGACTCTTTCTGATTTGCCTAATCTAAATGGAACACCTCATGCAGATCCACGGACACCGGGCTGTTATCCGGGTTCGTCTCCATAATATCAGCCATAAAATCCCACCACTTACGGTTGATCGCGGTATCTGCACTCTCATCCCATTTTGCCAGATCCTCTACTTCGATGATAGAGCTTCATTTTAAATCCTTTTCTTACCATATCGATTTTCCTGCCTTTCCTGATTTTTACTTTCTATAATATATACTACATAATGTAACATCAGCTGCATAGAGTAATAATCTTTTAATACAGGTAATTTTTTATCACGTTACTCTAACACGACTGCCGGTATATGAAGCAGATCGGCAACTTTTTTAAACACTTCTGCATTGTGTCCTACACTCATCGCAAAATGATGTGTCGGCGCCTCGGCGAACCATTTATCCATATATAAAGGACCGTCATGGCCGAGCAGGATTGTTCCGTCCTCATAATCTGTAGTAACGATCTCGCAGAAACTTCCGCCTTTTCCTATAATATCACATATCTTCATGGCAAGACAGGTTTTCAGATCTCCTTCTCCGGCACAGGGAATCCCCCCGGCGGTAAGAAGCGAGTGACCGACGATAAAACCGCCCTGCACATCTTCATAGTGATTGCCCGGAGCTCCATGATAATAATATGTCAGGGCATCCAGATCAAATTCATCTACAAGTTTTTCCTGTGCAACTGCCACTTTTGCCGACCAGTTAAGCTGTTCTTCTGTCGGTTTCTGTGCCAGAGGATCCGCCGCATCATCCTCACTGATCACGAAGAACTCCTCGATTTCTTTCCTCTTTTCCGCAACTTCCTGATCTGTCACTTCCTGGAGATGTTTGTCAAGATCACACATCTCAAGCACCTGGAGATGTGCGCCTGTCTGCCCCTGTGCCGCTGTATTTGAGCCGGCGTTGTCGACTATAAATGTGGCAAAACAATATATGGGCGCAGCAGCCGCACAGCGCCTGATTTCGCTGATCCGGGAGCCCGGACAGCCCCCGGTAAAGACGGAGCTTGCGACCACACTGATCCGGAGAAACAGTGGATAGGCGTGAAAAGATAAGAGCCACCGCAATTCCTGCAGCAGCTCTTTTTATGTACTATGACTTTATGGATAATGATGTTAAATAATTCGATTTAGAATACATCAGCCCACTCAGCGATGTTGTCTGACGCCGGAGCGGCTTCAGGAATTTGCCGGCAGAGAACTTGGGGAACAGATCCCTGCTTCATTTGCAGCGGTATTGGAACAGGCTGATAAAGACGAGGCTGAGAAGCTGTGCTCCCAGCTTTATGAATGCTGCCATGAGAATCCCTCTCTGCTGCAGCGCACGGTCCAGTCGCTCTACTATCAGCTCTTTACTGTCATATCAGATCAGAGAAGGAGCCAGCAGCTCACAGGCGATGAGCTTCGCATGACGCCGGAAGCTATTCTGGAACATACGGAAGGTCTGTTCTTCTATCAGGATCTGCATCAGTCTCTTATTGAAGCACTGGATGATTTTTGGCGGGATCTCAACTCATCCGAGTCGGAGAATTCCTCCGTATATCTGATAAAAAGCTATATTCAGCGCCACTACGGGAATCCCATGCTTTCCACTAAGGAAATCAGCGAATATGCATCGCTGTCTGCTTCATATGCCTGCACGATCTTTAAAAACGAGACCGGTCAGACACTGAACCAGTACCTGACAGAATACAGACTGAGCAAAGCACAGGAACTGTTGAATGATCCCCGCAATACTGTAGCTACTGTTTCTACCATGGTCGGATATAACGACAGTAACTACTTCAGCAAGGCGTTTAAAAAATACACCGGGATCTCACCCTCTGTCTACAGAGAAAGGAGAATCAAATGAGATTCTTTAAA
Organism: uncultured Ruminococcus sp.; assembly: GCA_904377845.1. Lineage (GTDB taxonomy): Bacteria > Bacillota > Clostridia > Lachnospirales > Lachnospiraceae > Mediterraneibacter. The sequence goes on from CAJFGR010000016.1 coordinate 37,151, forward strand.
AAGATACAGGACGGCTACAACAAACTCAATATCCAGAAAAAGCTCTCCATTATCGTGGTGACGGCCGTCACGATCCCCATGCTCCTGATCATTGTCATTTTCTCGGGCAGGCTCTTTAACATGATCACTTCCGACACCATCCGCCAGGAACAGAACAGTGCCTCACAGACCGCTCCGCTGGTAGAAGATATGGTACAGGATCTGCTCAATACAAATGCGTCGATCCGGGCTTCCGAAGCATACCGGTACATCTTTGAAAAAGGGATCCATGATTCTGCCTCAGACGCTCTCTTATCACCTCAGGGCACCGGGCTGTCCAGTGTGCTTGAGCGCGCTGAAGAAAATAACGCCGTTTCGGCCGTCCGCGTCTATGTAGATATTCCGGAAAACGAAGATTGCTTTTCCGATACAGAAGGATATTTTGCGCCCCTTTCCCAGGTACGCAGAACTTACTGGTATGGAATTTTTCAGGGGAGCCACCCAACCTCCCTGTTCTGTCCTCCGCTGTACTTAAGCCAGCGGGAAGCCGATTCTCTGGGGGACTGCGCTTATATCATGCCTATGCGGATGCTGACCATAGATTCCGGAGAAGTAACCTGCTATCTGGCACTTTATTTCCAGTCATCCGCACTTCAGGAAATTCTGACAGATAATCTCGTCAACGATGGCAGTCTGTCCTATATCACCAATGACAGAGACGCTGTCATAACCACATCCGATTCAAATCTGATCGGACTTTACTATGTTGATTACGACAGTATCCGGAATAACCTGATGTCTTCCAACAGTTTCATTGAAAAAAACATTACCGGCAACCGGGTATTCGTCGGCTTCTATTACATTGAATCTGCAGACTGGTTCATGGTAACCGTACTGCCCAACGGTCCCATTATGGCGAAGACTCTGCAGATGCTTGGACTGTTTCTCGCTGTCTGTGCCATTTCTATCATTGCAGGGCTTCTTGTAGCACTGTCACTTTCACGTTCTCTGACCCGGCGTATCTCCGCGGTCAGCCGACAGATGAGTCTTGTAAAAAATGACAATCCGCCCATGATTATGAGTGAATCTGCCTCTGTAGATGAGATCGGAGAACTGGTAGACTCCTATAACTATATGGTACGAAAGATTAACCGTCTGATCGCTGAGCAGGCAAAATATGCAGAAGAACTGCGCATTTCAGAATTTAACTCGCTCCAGTCCCAGATCAATCCACACTTTCTTTACAATACAATGGATATGATAAACTGGAAAGCACAGCAGGGAAAGAAAGCCGAGACAACCGCTGCAATCCGCGACTTATCGCGGTTCTACAAGCTTACGCTCAGCCGCAAAAATACAATCACTACAGTGGGAAATGAGATAGAGCACGCCACGATCTATATGCGTCTCCAGAATATGCGTTTCGGCAACACAGTGGACTTCGTGGTTGATATTCCTGACAGTATGCTGGATATCAAGATCCCTACTCTGATATTCCAGCCGATCATCGAAAATTCTCTGCTGCACGGCATTCTTGAAAAAGAAAGCAAGACCGGAACTATCGTTCTGACAGGATGGATGGAATCCGAAGCAGCAGTCATTATGATCTCAGACGACGGTGTAGGTATGACACAGGAAAAACTTGCCTCACTTCTGACAGAAAAACAGGAACAGACACAGGGCAGCGGACATATCGGAGTTTACAATACGCACCGGAGACTCCAGATTTTATTCGGCGCCGCTTATGGCCTGAGCTATAAGAGCACCCCCGGACAGGGAACCGATGTGGAAATCCGCATTCCCCGCTATGAGAAGAAAAGTACTCTGCTCCATCCGGGCAGCTCTGCGGACGGTGATTCTTCTTCCGATCCGCTCTCACTTGTTGCCGTATCAACAACAAATACATCCGGTTCTCCCGAGACTGTCACCCCAGACAAACTCTCAAATGACAGGCAGAATTTTCCGGATGATATCCTGAATGTGGAGAATTTCCACAATGTTTTCCGTGAATTTCCCCAGGGTGGAAATATTTTCCTGATTGCGCACTATGTGAACGAGCCATACCCTGAGCACAGTCACGATTACTTTGAACTCAATTATATATATCGCGGAACACTGATCAATAATATCGACGGCAGAGATATCTATATGTCCGCCGGCGATCTTGTAGTAATGAACAGAAATGCACGGCATTCTCTGATCCCTCGCTCCGACAATTGCCTGCTCCTTAATATCTGCATCAGCAGAGAATTTTTCCGAAAATCTCTGCTTCACACTGTGAAAAGGCGTTCGCGGCTTGGGCTTCTTCTGCTCGGACGGAATATCCACGGCGGGAACTATCTGTTTTATCCGCTGGAACAGAACCGGCGCTTTCAGGTACTGCTCTCTTCTGTGCTGCAGATATATTCCGCAAGCAGATTCCGTGAAACCCCGGAACTGGAGCATCTGTTCCCGACTCTCTTCTCCGTCCTTTCCGAGACAGAAACATTCAGCCGGGAAGGCCCCAATGAAGAGACTTTGAGACTGCTCTCCGGGCTTCGCACTGACGGACTGCTTCCCCTGGAAAAAATTGCAGAAAATCTTGGAGTGACCGTTGAGTATATTCAAATGCATATAAAAGAATACTATGGCAGAACCGCCGCCGGCATACTCCGTGAAAAACGAATGAAATATGCCTCAGAACTGCTGAGTGATAAAAAAATAAGCCTGTATCTCATAGCAGAAAAATGCGGGTATACAAACGTCTCAGCATTTTCAGATGACTTTAAACACTATTACGGGACAAGCCCGGAAGAATACCGGGAACAGATGATTTAAATTCCGATTTTTCGTATCGGCTCAGGAGTAGAAAATCATTTGAAAAGTAGTTAGATACGGAATGATCGACTCACGTATCCGCGGACAGAGGAAAGG
>CAJFGR010000017.1 GCA_904377845.1 uncultured Ruminococcus sp.
ACAAACAGGTGCTATGCACCCAGCCGGGAGCATAGCGCCGTTTGTTGTCAGCAGCCCGTTTCACGGTCTGCGTGTAGTTCCTTGTAAACTGACCTAAATTGCTTTTCTAATATAACTATGCAATAATTTTATCACCCTGTATTAAAACAAACAATACTGATCCACATGATTTATAAATTTCTGTTGCAAGTCGTCATTTCGTCTTACTGATCATCTCTAGTAATATTGTGATGCTATAACGATATATTGTACCAAATACAGAAAAATGGATATCTATCTGCATACTTTGAACCATTTGCTGATGTCCATGTGCCATTGACCAGTGCCTCACCTTTAAAATTCAGCCAGTTCTTCCCATCAAAATGCATATGCCGCATCTGGTACGCTGAATCAAGCATTGCAGAGTGTGTATATACAATGCTAAGGAATGGATCTCGCCCATGGATTAAGAGATACTGCAGATAATCCGGGAAACTGTCTGCAAACTGTTTCTTCCTGAATTCCGTCTCTACTGACAGGTCTTCATCGCGGACATCCGATGGATTGCATATGACATTATATGCAATGACATATGCGCCCTTTGCGATATAGTTTGCAAGTTTCTCCGGCTCTTCCTTATACTTGGAATACTGCGGATCAATCTCGCTGCATGAGATATGGAACTTGCCATCGTTGAAACACATCTCGAACACCGCATTCATGCTCCTTTGATTCCGGTCCAGATATTCCCAGCTTTGCATCCACTGATCTGTAAATTCTTTGTAATTACTGTTGTTGCTCATACTGCTGCCTCCTGTATCTTGATATGAAATTGATGAAATCCCGGTACGATGATACGGTTGCTAGATATCTCGGATCCCGGTTCCAAGGCTTTTCGTATAATACAGGTACTTTGGCTGCTGATCTTACCACGTTGTGATATCCATCATCCAACATGAAGTCGCCGGATATATGGCATTTGTCATTACAGATCAGAGCATTCTCCGGATTTACCATAGGAAAGTCTCTTCTGATAGCATTCATGCGTGCTGTTGCACAACAAGGCGATACGCTAGTAGCCAGAACGACATCACCAAATTCCATTAAACTTGCAATGAATTCTGAAGCCCCATCATATACAGGTAAACCCCATATGAATTCTGGGTCTTGGAAATATTCCAACCGGCAATCCAATTCTCTTGAGATTGTTCCCCACTTTGTGATGTCCTCCAGTCCATAAGACGTTCCCATTTCTTCATTTAACCGCTCCAGGGCTGCCTCGTTTGTTTGATAGAGCACATCATCACAGTCAAGAATGATTTTCAGCATAAGTTTCTCCTCCTTTATTCGTTTATTTCAGAGGAAATATGAACGAAAAGAGGTAGATTTATATAATAAAACCCGAATACAAAATAGGAATGTAATTCGGGTTTTATTCTTTCTTATTATGTAAATTAATACACTTTAAAACGACTCCAGTAACATGCAGGCTCTCTTTTATTTTTACTACACCATTTTCATGCCAAAGTATGCCAAAATATGCCATGTTATGCCAATTTCAGTTTTGGGGGCAGAAAACATTAGATATCCAAAAACTAACGTATTTACGCGGTTTTACGGCATTTTTGAAGGCGTCCCGTACAGGTCATACGGCGTCGCCTGATAAACATAATAATTCACCCAGTTCGTATACAGGTTATTGGCATGGGATCTCCATGTGAGAACCGGCTTATTGTCCGGATCATCGTCCGGATAGTAGTTCTCCGGTATCTGCGGGTTTAATCCCCGTCCCATATCTCTCTTATATTCCGCATCTAAAGTCATGCGGTCATATTCAGGATGCCCCATAACAAAGATCTGTCTGCCTTCCTGCGCCATGCAGAGAAAGACTCCTGCCTGCCTCGAATCCGCCAGAATAGTAATCCTGTCATCCGCTTCCAGCTTATCCTGCGGGACTTCCGTATGTCTGGAATGAGGTGCCATAAAAATATCATCAAATCCCCTCACCAGCGGAATCTTACGGTTTCTCACACGATGGCGGTACACGCCGGACAGTTTCTTCGGCAGATCCGCCTTATCAATTCCGTAGTGATAATAAATACCTGCCTGAGCTCCCCAGCACAGGTGAAGGGTCGATGTCACATTCGTCTTCGTCCATTCCATGATTGTTTTCAGCTCTTCCCAATAATCCACCTCCTCAAAAGGCATCTGTTCTACCGGGGCTCCCGTGATAATAAATCCGTCGAATTTTTTATCACAGATGCTCTCGAAGGGCTCGTAAAATTTATAAATATGACTTGTAGACGTATTTTTGGACACATGGCTCGTCATGCGCACAAAGGTGACATCTACCTGAATCGGTGTATTAGACAGTGACCGGAGAATCTGGAGCTCCGTATCCTCTTTCAGCGGCATCAGATTCAGAAGCCCGATACTCAGCGGACGGATATCCTGATGAGCAGCCCTGTACTCGTCCATCACAAATATATTTTCCTGTTCCAGTATTTCTTTTACCGGAAGATCGTTTTGTACTCGAATCGGCATATTAGTACTCCTCTTCTGTCATTATGTATTTCCGGCGCATTCCCCGCCGGAGAGACGATAGTAAAATTATAACGCTATATACATCCGACCGTCAATAAAGAATAAGAAAACACAGAATTTGATAATAAGAATAGAATATCATAGGAAAAGGCCCGGGAATTCTCCCGGACCCTCTATCAATTTCACCTGTTGCACTTCTGCACCGATACTCATGATCAGCCACAGTGGCACTGGAATGTTGCACATTCTGTTCCGTCCGCTGTTCTGGCGCTTCCGCCTTCTACGCTGATCTTTCCTGCATGGCATTTGCACTGCTCATTGTACATACAATTTGTAGCTTTGCAGTCGATTGCCGAACGGTCGGATGCCTCATGCATAGAATTCATAGAATTGCCGTAACTGCCTTCTTTTCTTTCCTGGAAACTGTCACAACAGGTCTCCTGAGGATTCTTTGCATTCTCTCCGCCCACCTGGATCTTGTCAAGATCGCAAAGATACTGCTGATTGTGTACACAAGTCTGTACAGTACATTTTAATTCCGGCATAATAATACCTCCTCTTTCTACAGATTCAGAATCATTATGCCCTCTTTATATTGAAAATATACCTCTATATTCTCACACGTTCCCTGTCCGGATGTTCTCCCGACCACCCTGTCTGCGGCATTGTCGCCAGCCTCCAGATATCTTCCTGTTCCATTTCAAACGAAAACAGGTCAAGATTTTCTCTCATCCGCTCTACAGTCGAAGATTTCGGAAGAGGAATAATTCCACGCTGAACTGCAAATTTCAGACAGATCTGTGCGGGTGACACGCCGTATTTCCCCGAAAGCTTCTGCACAAGAGGCTCATCCAGAACTCTCCTGCGGCCCATCGGGCTCCACGCTTCCACAAGAATATTCTGGTCTTTACAGTAGCTGACCACTGCTTCCTGACTGTATCCGGGATGATATTCAATCTGATTCACTACAGGTCTGATTTTGCAGTCTTTCAGAATATTGTCAATATGATGGGGAAGGAAATTGCTCAGACCTATGGCACGGATCTTTCCTTCCGCGCAGAGTTCCTCCATTGCACGCCACGTCTCCCGGTCGAGATTTCTCCAGTCCGCATATTCCGGTTCAGGGAGCGGCCAGTGGATCAGATAAAGATCAAGATAATCCGTCTCCAGTTTTTCCAGGGTGCGTGTGAAAGCCGTTTTTACAGTCTCATATCCCATCTCTGTCTTCCATAGTTTGCTTGCAATAAAGAAATCATCTCTGTGCAGCCCGCTCTCCCTGACCGCCTCTGCCAGATATGTTTCTGTCCCATAGAATGACGCCGTATCAAAATAGCGGTATCCGCTCTCAATCGCCATACGGATTACATCGGCATTTCTTCCTTCCGCAGCCTTATATGTACCAAATCCTACTGCCGGAATCTGTACTCCGTTATTTAATATATAGCTTCCCTCTTTTTTCAAAATAGATTCATTTCTCATTTTTCTTTCCTCAATTTGATTTGAAACGGCCCGGTCTCATCCTCATCCAGACCGAAATTACGGCAAAAAATTCTCTGGTAAGATAATTAATCTGAAATATCGGATTGGAGCTGGCAGGAATCTTGTATATATTTTTGTATCCTTCCTGTGCAGCAATCAGACACGAACGGTACATATGGAAACCGTTCGTCACGATCCCCACACTGTCATGTTCCGGATCCGTATATTTGCCGCTGTACCTGAGATTTTCCCTTGTTGAAGCAGAACGGTTCTCTCTGACAATTCTTCCCGGATCAATTCCACAGCTGATCAGATAATCTCCCATAGCGTCTGCTTCCGTTATATCCTCTCCCGGACCTTTTCCGCCCGAGACAATTACTTTTGTCTCCGGAAACTCCCTCAGATAACGGACAGCCCGATCAAGCCGCCGTTTCAGAGAATCTGTAATCTTTATGCCCTTTACCTGGGCTCCCAGAACAATAATACAATCTGTTTTCCTGTCGTAACGCGAAAACATTGCGGATACAATCAGAGCCTCTACGGATATGAAACACACCCAGAGCACCCCACAGACTGCCGCCAGCCCTGTATACACGTATACAGGAAACGGCGCACATCCGATCAAAAGATGTACGCCGCCTGTGAGCAGCCAGAAGACTGCAAAAGTCGATCTCAGTTTTCGTGAATGATATACAAGCATCAGATAATATAAAATACACAAAACACCTGTAATCAGAAAATAATACTTCATCTATGCATTTCTTCCACAGCACTTTTTATATTTCTTTCCACTGCCACAGGGACACGGATCATTTCTGCCGATTTTTTTCGGCTTGCGGATCGTTCCGGATGCTTTCTGCTCTCTGTAAAGACGTTTTCTCGTCTCCTCATCAAAAATTGCTTCCCACTGCGGCAGACCGTAAAGCCAGTCAGCCTTGGCATCTACCATATTTTTATACAGTCTCTCCTTGTCGAAACCAAGACTTACTTCTGTATCCTCTGTCATAGTCTCGATCGGATTCGGTATTACAAGACTGTCGTTGATTCCGTCAAGGAAGCCTACCATTGTCATAACGTCCTGTCCATATTTCTCAGCCAGCTCTTTCACAGTCCCCTTTACCACTGTATCAGGATCTTCAAGAAGCTGCTCGTAAATTCCTTTCTCAATCAGAAAATAATTTGCCCAGAATTTCTCAAGCTGATCCTTTGACAGCGTCTGGTCATACGCCATACCACGCCACTGATCCAGTAAACTTTTTTCACTCATTGTATATTACTCCTTTATCTGTTATCTGAAAATCTGTCGCTGAATATTATATACCAAAAATTGTTTGCCGTAAACCGTTATTTTCGTTATACTGTATTTATCACTGATGTTTTATCCCATCAAATAGATTTTTATATTCAGGAGTATATTTTATGAATAAGTTAAAACGTATCTTTGCACTGGCCGGTGCTGTTCTTCTCATTTGTATGTATGCATCCACACTGGTATTTGCACTTATAGATTCGCCTGCGGCCTCGGATCTTCTCAAAGCGTCTATAGCTGCAACTATACTGATTCCTGTTCTGTTATATGCTTATATACTTGTCGCACGCTTATTAAAGAATCACAGTGAAAATGACGAAGATCCGCACAACAACGTCTTATAAATTCAATAATTCCATAAAATATTCAGACATATAACAATTCTGCCAGTTTCAGGGCGCGTTCCGTGTCTTCAGCACTCTCCGTCTGCCATCTGCCGGCAGGCGGTGTCATCGCTTGTCTTCTTTTCAGGTATTCTTCCATCGATATCATATTTCCTGCCGTTTCATTGCTGTTCTGACGCATAAAAATACCTCCTTTTTTTAATCTCAGCCTTATATTATATGTGCAGTACACAGAATTTATGACTAAAAAAACTGCCACAGTACTCTGGTCTTAATACACCTTTGTACTATGGCAGTTTTTATTTTACTCTGATGTGGATTACAAACTCACATTCTATTATTTGTTACGGTAGATAATATCTTCTCTTCCCGGACCGTTACTGATCATTGTGATCGGGTAGCCGATCTCTTTCTCAACAAATTCAATATAATTCCGGCAGTTCTCCGGAAGATCCTCGTATTTTCTGATGCCGCGAATATCTGTCTTCCATCCCGGCAGCTTCTTAAATACAGGTTTTGCTTTCTCAAGAAGATGTGTAACAGGGAACTCTGTAGTAACTTCTCCATTAATCTCGTATCCGACACATACCGGAATCTCATCCAGATACCCGAGAACATCAAGCACTGTAAAGGCCACGTCCGTCGTGCCCTGAAGTCTGCATCCGTATTTAGATGCAACACAGTCGAACCAGCCGACACGTCTCGGACGTCCTGTCGTAGCACCGAATTCACCGCCGTCACCGCCACGGTTTCTCAGCTCATCCGCTTCATCGCCGAAGATCTCACTCACAAATGCGCCTGCACCTACAGCACTTGAATAAGCTTTACATACTGTAATGATCTGCTTGATCTCATACGGCGGAATGCCTGCTCCGATTGCTCCGTATGCGGCAAGTGTAGAAGACGATGTAACCATCGGATAAATTCCGTGATCCGGGTCTTTCAGAGATCCGAGCTGTCCCTCTAAGAGAATGTTCTTGCCTTCTTTGATCGCATTGTAGAGATAAAGAGAAACATTGCACACATAAGGTGCCACCATTTCCTTGTAGCTTATCAGCTCTTTATATAATTCATCAGGATCGATCAGTGGTTTATGGTAGAGATGCTCAAGCAGCACATTTTTCTGTTCTGCAACACGGACAACTTTTTCTCTGAGCAGATCATCGTCGAAAAGCTCGCTCACCTGAAAGCCGATCTTTGAATATTTGTCTGAATAGAACGGTGCGATTCCGGATTTTGTGGAACCGAAAGATTTTCCGCCGAGACGCTCTTCCTCATATGCGTCAAAATTCTTGTGATAAGACATTACCATCTGTGCTCTGTCGGAGACAAGAATCTTCGGCATCGGAACACCGCGGTCTACAATAGACTGAATCTCATTGAATAACTTCGGCACATCAAGTGCGACTCCGTTTCCGATAATGCTCGTTGTATGTCCGTAAAATACTCCGGACGGCAGTGTATGCAGCGCAAATTTGCCATAATCGTTTACGATCGTGTGGCCTGCGTTCGCACCACCCTGAAAACGTACGATGATATCGGATTCTTTTCCGAGCATATCTGTAATTTTGCCCTTTCCTTCATCGCCCCAGTTTGCACCAACTACTGCTTTTACCATTTTTATTCCTCCTGCGTATCGTGTTTGCCGATATAATATTAACAGCGGCAATTATAAACAACCGCCGTTAGAATTATACTATAGATTTTGCTTTCTGTAAAATGTTATTTTCAATTTACCGGGCTATTGTAATTAAAGTAAAAAAGTATTACAATAAGAAACATATCCGGGATGTTCTCTTTTCATAATAATTGGGAGTACATCTTCTGGCAGAAAGGAGATCTTGCATTGAAAAAATTATTAAAATGGTTTAGTATCTTTGCTGTCATCGGAACAGCGATCGGACTTGCCGTTGCTTACTTTTGCAAAAGCAGCTCCGGTAATCCCGAGGAAAATGAAAGAGATTATACGGAGGATGAGGATTTTGATCTGGATGCCGATCTGCAGCCGGCAGAAAGAGAGTATGTTTCTCTGAAAAAGGAAACTGATAAAGAAGAAAAGCCGTTTCAGGATGACACTGCAGAAAAGTCCGACGAATCAGAGAAAGAATAATGACGCAGACAGAAAAAGTGCCGGGAATCAATATCCGGCACTTTTTTAATCATTTTTTCCACGCTTCTTTTAAAAGATTTACAGCATCTTTGATCTTATCTTCATTCATATTAGCATATCCGAGAAGTATTACGGCTTCTTCTCTCTCTCTGCTTCCCTCCACATAGTATTCGGAAAGGCCGTATACTTTGACTCCTTTTCGCGCCGCAAGTCCGATCAGCTCCTCTTCGCTTCTGCCGTCGCAAAAATGAAGCAGCAGATGGACTCCTGCATTTTCTCCTGAAACCGTAAAATCTGCCCCCCACTCCCGCAGAGCCGCAAGCAGTGTATCATGTCTGCTCTTATACAGAGCACGCATTTTATTTAAATGCCGTTCATAATACCCGTCCTCGATAAACCTCTGGAGTATCAGCTGATCCACTTTAGATACTGTCGAACTGATAAATCCGCATCGTTCCTCATACATTCTGCAAAGTGTCTCGGGAAGAACCATATAGCTCATTCGGATTGCCGGGGCAATGGACTTGGAAAACGTACCGATGTAGATCACCCTGCCTTTACCGTCATAGCCCTGAAGTGCAGGGATCGGCTTGCCTTTATACCGGAATTCACTGTCGTAGTCATCTTCTATGATATACCTGCCTTCTATTCTGCCCGCCCAGCCAAGAAGTTCCATCCGCCTTTTAATCGGCATTACCGTACCGAGCGGATACTGATGGGAAGGCATAACGAAGGCGATATCCGCGCCGGATGTTTCCAGCTTGTCTACCCTCATTCCTCTTGCGTCCATATCCACCGTACACACTTCGCATGAAAGATTCTCAAAGAGACGGTAAGCCTGCCTGTAAGTCGGATTTTCCAAAGCGACCCGATGCTGTGTACCGATTACGGCACACAACAGCATAAGCAGATAATCGTTGCCTGCGCCTATAATAATCTGCTCCGGCGTACAGTTCACACCTCTGGCCTGATGGAGATAACTGCTTATTGCATTTCTCAGCCCCCACTCGCCCTGGGGACATCCCAGACGGAACAGTTCTGCCCTGTCATCCACAAGGCATTCTCTGGAGAGCTTTCTCCAGACATTATATGGAAAACTCTTCAGATCCACACCATTCGGAGTAAAATCATAGATATATGTCTCCTTTACTCTCGCATCATTTTTCCTCGTGCTGCAGCATTGCGGCCGGATCTGATAAAGACCGTCAATCTGTGCTGCAAAGTATCCCCTGCAGGGCTGGGCTTCAATATATCCCTCGGATAACAGCTGCTCATATGCCAGTTCCACCGTGCTCCGGCTTACATCAAGGCAGCGGCTCAGAGCCCGTGTAGACGGCAGTTTCTCACCGCTTGCGATATGTCCGTCTCTGATTTCAGAGCGAATATACTCATAAATCTGTGCATATAACGGAATTTTTCCATCGGATTTCAGATTGATTGCCAGTTCATACATATTATTTCTTCGGAAGCTTAAATGAGCTCTTCAGGGATACGATACGGTTAAACACCAGATGTTCCGGTTCCGAGTCATGAGAGTCAATACAGAAATAGCCGTTTCTTACAAACTGGAAGCTGTCGTATGCCCCATATCCCTCAAAACTGGGCTCTACATATGCGTCTTTTACCACTGTAAGAGAGTTCGGATTCAGGTTCAGCGAACCATCCTCCTTATTATATACACCTTTTTCTTCGTCAATCAGATTCTCGTACAGGCGTACTTCTGCTTTCTGTGCATGGGAAGCCGGAACCCAGTGAATCGTTCCTTTCACTTTTCTTCCTGTAAACCCGCTTCCTGCCTTTGTCTCCGGATCATAAGTACAATGCACAACTGTCACGTTTCCGTTCTCATCTTTTTCAAATCCCACACATTTCACAAAGTAGGCGTGCATCAGGCGCACTTCATTTCCGGGGAAGAGACGGAAATATTTTTTTGGCGGCTCTTCCATAAAGTCGTCTCTCTCAATATAAAGCTCCCGACCGAACGGAACCTTCCTGCTTCCGAGCTCTTCATTTTCAAGGTTATTTGCCACATCAAGATATTCAATCTGTCCCTCCGGATAATTGTCGATCACAAGCTTAATCGGATCAAGGACAGCCATCATACGCGGCTTCTTCATCTTAAGATCTTCCCGGATACAGTACTCCAGCATCGCATAATCCACAGAGCTCTGCGCTTTCGATACACCGCACAGGTCAATAAACATCTTTATGGACTCCGGTGTAAATCCCCGTCTTCTGAGCGCAGCTATAGAAACAAGGCGCGGATCATCCCATCCGTCCACGATTCCGTCTTCCACCAGCTTTTTGATATATCTCTTTCCTGTCACTACATTTGTCAGGTACAGTTTTGCAAACTCAATCTGTCTGGGCGGATTTTCAAATTCACATTCACGCACAACCCAGTCGTAGAGCGGTCTGTGATCCTCGAACTCAAGGGTACATATGGAGTGTGTAATTTCCTCTATAGCATCCTCGATCGGATGTGCAAAATCATACATCGGATAGATGCACCATTTGTCTCCTGTATTGTGGTGTGTCATATGTGCAACACGGTAAATGACCGGATCGCGCATATTGATATTCGGAGATGCCATATCGATCTTGGCCCGTAGCACCTTTTCTCCATCCTTGTACTTTCCGTCTTTCATCTCCTCAAAGAGTCTTAAATTTTCCTCCACAGAACGGTTGCGGTACGGGCTCTCCTTTCCCGGTTCCGTAAGAGTACCCCTGTACTCTCTCATCTCTTCCGCTGTCAGATCACATACAAAGGCCTTCCCTTTTCTGATCAGTTTGACAGCACACTCATACATCTGATCAAAATAATCAGAAGCAAAATAGAGATGGTCGCCCCAGTCGGCTCCCAGCCATTTAATATCTTCCTTGATTGAATCAACAAATTCCATCTTTTCTTTCGTAGGATTAGTATCATCAAATCTCATATGGAATGTGCCGCCGTACTCCTGTGCCAGCCCGTAATTTAAAAGGATTGACTTAGCGTGTCCGATATGAAGATATCCGTTCGGTTCAGGCGGGAATCTCGTACATACATGATCGTAAACACCTTCTGCAAGGTCTTTGTCTATTTCCTGTTCGATAAAATTCTTTGAAACAGTTTCGTTTTCCATTGTCTCCTCCTCTATATAAAGCAAACATTCATGAAAGTTATCTTACCATAAAATGCAAACGACCACAAGTGCCGGAAAACGTTCTGCCCTAAAAGCAGTCCGTCTTCCGGCACTTTACTTCTGTTTGCAGAGCGGATCATCTATAACGCTACGGATTATACCTTGCTTTGCAAAAATTAAGCCAGAGCATTCGCACCACTCTGCTCGAAAAAGCGCTCCACCTCTGACAACAGCCCCGCGAAATAGAGACACAGAACCGGATCGGCGTCAGGATGTTTCTTCCGTATATCATAACACTGCACTCCGATCAACACCGTGTGAGAAGCCCTCCAGTCTCTTTCGAGTACCGGCAGAAAGTCCTCAATATCTTCACCGTCTATACGAAAAAAGATCTCGATATTGTTCTTCATCGTATCAAAATATCTGTAAAAATATGGAAGCTCTCCCTGTTCCATCCCCCTGACAAACTCCATCAATTTCTCCAGTTCTTCTCTTAAAGCCTCAAGCTCCTCTCTTCCAATTTTCATTCTTTTTCCTCCAGTCTTGCCGGAAACACCACTGTGTTATCCAAGTATAGCACAGATGGATATAAAAAAGATAAAATGACAGGAATCATTGCATTTTTCTATTGACAATCCCTGACACACTGGTGTATATTAGTCATTGCGTATGAAAGCATATGCACTAAGCTGTCTTGGCGCAGTCGGTAGCGCGTCGCCTTGGTAAGGCGGAGGTCGGGGGTTCAAGTCCCCTAGACAGCTTGTTTTCATAAAAAGTCCCGATTATTCGGGACTTTTTATTATAACTTCTCGGAGTCGAGAATAATCGTAAACGGTCCGTCATTTATCAGACTGACCTCCATCTCCGCACCGAAACTTCCTTTCTGTACATCAGCAACTCTTTTTTTGCATTCGCTGATTATATATTCGTAGAGCTCATTAGCTCTGTCGGGAGCTCCCGCCTCTATAAAACTCGGTCTGTTTCCCTTTTTACAGTTGGCATACAGGGTAAACTGAGACACCAGCAGCAGACTGCCGTCTACATCTGCGAGAGACAGATTAGTTTTTCCGTTCTCATCTTCAAAGATTCTCAGGCCAATCATCTTTCTGATCATTTTATCTGCAGTCTGTTCTGTATCACTGTCAGAGACACCGATCAGCACCAGATATCCTTTTCTGATTTCGCCGATTACCTTCCCCTCAACACGTACCGAAGCTTCTGTTACTCTCTGAATTACAAATCGCATTCTATTTTCCTTTCTTTTTTTCGCCGATTCCAAAATGCATCATAACAAGTACAATAATCAGCAGTGGAACGCTTGCCATAATAACCAGTCCCAGAAAAAAATCCGGGAAAAATCTGCTCTCAAAATCAATCACTACGGTCCCGAAGAAATTAAACAGCGCGTGCATTGCCATAAGGACTAACAGGCTCTGATAGCGCCATACAAGATAACCCAAAAGGAATCCGAATACGGACGTATAGATTCCCTGTACCAGATTCATGTGAAAGATACCAAAAAGAACGGACTGAATCAGATTCGCCACAATAAAGCAGGCGCCGGCTCTTCTTAAATACTGCAGGATCAGGCCACGGAATATTGTTTCTTCAACAAGGGGCGGCAGAATCAATGTTGCAGCCACCCATACAGGAGAATATTCGTTCAGCCCCGATGTTTCAACAAGTTCCGTATAATTTTCCATCGCTGACGGTGCAATCACCGCAATTACTCCCATAAGCAGGGATGCCGCGTGCTGAACGGCAAACGTCAGTGGCACGAGCCATATAAAGCACACCGGGGAAAGCCTTGCAGTCTGCGCATCAACAAATCTTCCAAGCCCCTGCGGCTCAATAAAAGCAAAATAATACCATAGCAGAAATACAGTTCCCGGTATCACATAAATCAGGCAGGAATAAAGATTGAGATGATTCATCATAAAATCATAAACCAGATCCACACCGGCACTCCCGCCTATTACAAGACCGATAACCGAGGCTCCTATGACCAGCAGTATGCCGGCACCATTTATCAGAACCATAGTTATTATGAACACAAGAGCAGCTATTCCGTAATTTGAAGCTTTTTTCATTCTTTCGTCTCCTTTTATCTTCTTAACTGTACCTCCATCTTCTTAACCGTACCTAAAATGGACGCAGAAGAAATACACTTCCGTATTCCGGCGGACTGTTAATCTCCCCGCCGTAGCATTTTCTCCGCTTTTCCCCTTATCCTCTGAATCGCATTATCGACAGATTTCGGGCTTTTCTCAAGGATCTCGGCTATTTTCTTATAATCCGTACCCATAAGGTGAAGATAAAGCACATGATTTTCAAATGGACTCAACATCTCTTTTAGCTGTTCTACAAAGGCTTCTGTGTATTCTCTGCCAAAATACAGCGCCTCGGGATTATTCTCCTGCTCCGGCTCAATCGTATCAATCAGCTGCATCTTTTTTCCGTCCTGGCGGTGCTCACTTTCCTCATAAAGTGAAATATATGAGTTAAGCGGCAGATGCTTCTTACGTTTTGACGCCTCAATGGCACTGTACATCTGACGCGATACACAGAGCTCCGCAAAACTTGCAAACGAATTGCCAGCAGACGGATCATAATCCCTGACCGCTTTGATCAGCCCGATCATGCCCTCCTGAATAAGATCTTCATTTTCGCCGCCCAACAGAAACATGGCGCGTGCTTTTTTACGTACCATGGACTTATATTTATCCATGATATAATCCATGACACCCCGTTCTCCGTCCCTCAGTTCGGCGATGAGCTGTTCGTCTGTCATTTTTTCATATTTTTTCATGATTCACCATCCCGGTTCTGGTTCTATGCTTTGCGGAGCCTCTGTCTCACAATTTCATAGGCAAGGACGCCTCCTGCCACAGAAGCATTCAGGGAAGTAATCTCACCTTTCATGGGAATACCGGCAATAAAATCACATTTTTCTTTTACAAGACGGCTCACGCCTTCTCCTTCATTCCCGATCACAAGTCCGATAGGACCTGTCAGGTTAAGATCATACATACGCTCTCCGTCCATATCAGCGCACACAAACCATAAGCCTTTCTCTTTCAGCTCCTCAATAGTTTTAACGAGATTAGTAACTTTGGCAACAGGCGTATAATTGAGCGCGCCAGCGGATGTTTTTGCTACAGTTGCAGTAAGTCCTGCCGCCCGGCGCTTTGGAATGATAACGCCGTGTGCCCCGGCAATATTTGCAGTACGGATAATAGCTCCGAGATTATGAGGATCCTCAATTCCATCCAGAAGGATCAGAAACGGATCTTCCCCCCTCTCTTCTGCAAGTTTCAGCATATCTTCTATCTCTGAATAATCATAGGCTGCAGCATATGCAACCACCCCCTGATGTTTTCCTGTCTGGGACAGCTGATTGAGCCGTTCTCTGCTTACAAAGCTCAGAAGAGCTCCATGCTTTTTTGCTTCACGGATAATCGTACGGACAGGGCCGTCCTGACATCCGTCCAGCACGAACAGCTTATCAATCGTCCTTCCTGAGCGGAATGCCTCCAGCACTGCATTACGTCCTTCAATAACCAGTGTATGACTGTTCTGGCTCTCTGCATTTTCTTTTTTTATATCCTGCATTACTTTTCCTCTTCCTGATTTCTTTCTTCCATACTGTGCAGACCGATCGTCACAAGCTCTGTCAGTCTTGCATACTCATGATTCAGATAGAGATAACCGATCAGTGCTTCAAACCCTGTCGCCCTTCGGTAATCGGTAATCGACTGGTTTTTGGCCGGAGTAACACTTCTGGCATTTCGGCCTCTGCGGTATACCGCGTGCTCCTGCTCTGTCAGATGTTCCTGCATGGAACGCATCATATACGACTGGGATGAAGCCTGCACATAACGGCTTGTCTCCTCGTGCAGCTTATGCACCTGCCGGTTTCCCTTTCCTGCCACCATCAGTTTAATAATAAGATCAAATACACAGTCGCCGATATAGGCAAGCACAAGCGGTGAAACACTCCTCGGATCAGCCTGTGCCATACCGGGAATTTCAGCAATATAATGCTCCAATCCGTATTCTACGCTTTTTTCCATTTTACCCCTTCTCTTGTATCCTCAAGAATGATTCCTTTCGCAAGAAGTTCATCCCTGATCTGATCAGCCAGTGCAAAGTTTTTCTCTTTTCTCGCCGCCTGTCTCTTCTCAATCAGTGCCTCAATATCCTCATCCAATATTTCTTCCTTTTTATCAATGATGATTCCAAGGACATCTGTCAGCCTGAAAAGCGTTTTATAAAGGCTGTCAAGATACTCCCTGGATCTGCTTCCATCTGCAGTCGTATTAATAAATTTGACCAGATCAAATACAGATGCAATCGCATCCGCTGTGTTAAAGTCATCGTCCATGGATTTCTCAAATCCCTGAACATACTCCTCCGATTTGTCAAGCAGATCTCTCTCTTCATCCGTCAGTGTTTCGTTTCCGGCATTTTTTGAGAGAAATCTCAGATTCTCTGCCGCTGTAAGAATACGCTCGAGGCTGGTCTTCGCCGACTCCATCAGTTCTGCGCTGAAGTTAAGCGGGCTCCTGTAATGTGCGCTCAGCATAAAGAAACGCAGAACCTGGAGATCATACTTTTCACTGATCTCACGCACAGTAAAGAAATTCCCCAGTGATTTTGACATCTTGCGGTTATCAATATTGAGAAAGCCGTTGTGCATCCAGTACTTTGCAAATTCTTTGCCATTGGCTGCCTCGCTCTGTGCAATCTCATTTTCATGATGCGGGAAGATGAGATCCTCTCCTCCTGCGTGAATATCGATCTGCTCTCCGAGATATTTCTTGGACATCTCGGAACACTCGATATGCCATCCCGGCCGTCCTTCGCTCCACGGTGACTCCCATGCCGGTTCTCCTTCTTTTTTGGGTTTCCAGAGAACAAAATCCAGCGGATCTTCCTTTTCATCCTCTCCTGTGACAAGAAGCGTTCTCTCTCCGGATCTGAGATCATCCAGATTCTTATGAGAAAGTTTTCCGTAATCCTTAAATTTTCTCGTACGGTAATATACGGTTCCGTTTTTCTCGTACGCATATCCTTTATCGATCAGAGTCTGGATCATGTCCACCATACCGCAGATTTCCTCAGTCGCCAGAGGGTTTTTCGTCGCAGGCTTGATATTCATGGCATCCATATCCTTTTTGCACTCGGCAATATAGCGTTTGGAAATCTCATCCGCTGTTACACCCTCGTCAATCGCTTTTCTGATGATTTTATCATCCACATCAGTAAAATTGGAGACAAAGTTTACATCGTATCCCTTATATTCAAAATATCTTCTCACCGTATCAAACACAATCATAGGACGTGCATTTCCGATATGAATGAAGTTATACACGGTAGGTCCGCACACATACATTTTTACCTTTCCCTCTTCAAGAGGGACAAACTCTTCTTTTCTCTTTGACAGCGTATTATAGATTTTCATCTTCTTCTCCTTTCTTCTCTATACATCTTAATTCTTTTATAAGACTTCTGAGTTCTTTATGCAGCCTGAGATTTTCATCCTGAAGTTTTCTTATATCATTGAGCACCGGATCAGGCAGATGTATCTGATCCATATCAAGCCGTGGGACTTTCTTGTTATCCATTTTAACAATACGTCCCGGCACACCGACGACAGTACAGTTTGGAGGGACCTCTTCCAGAACAACAGAACCGGCTCCAATCTTGGAGTTCTCTCCGATTGTAAATGATCCCAGAATCTTGGCACCTGCACTTACCATCACATTGTCCTCAAGAGTAGGATGTCTCTTTCCTTTCTCCTTGCCGGTTCCGCCAAGTGTCACTCCTTGATAGAGGGTAACATTATCACCGATCACAGTAGTTTCTCCAATGATAACACCACTGCCGTGGTCAATAAAAAGTCCTCTGCCGATTGTTGCTCCGGGATGTATTTCAATCCCTGTCTTGCGTGCTCCTCTCTGTGAAATCCATCTTGCCCAGAAATAATGTCCTCTCAGATAAAGTTTATGTGCCAGTCTGTATCTTAAGATCACACGGAAACTGGGATACAGGAACACTTCCATATTGGATTTGATAGCGGGATCACGCTCCCGGATCACCTGTATTTCTTCTTTTATATAAGATATTATGCCCATATTTTTCTCCTAGTCTAAAATAAAACAACTCCGCCTCATACAAGAGACGAAGTTATATCCGCGGTTCCACTCTATTTAAAAGAATCTTATTCTTTCACTCTGAATGCACATAACGCGTGCAGCACGTACCCTGCTACTTATTGCATTCACAGGATCGGCTCCCGGATGCACTTCACTTATTCTCCGCACGGGGATGCTTTCAGCCGGCGGCATCCCTTCTCTGTGAACTTCTGAATCAGCTACTCTCTCCGTTCTCCGCCTTTATCTATTTATCCGACATATAATTTATATTATGAGAATTTTCTTCGTTTGTCAACATTTTAAATTCAGACAACCTCGTTCAGAAAGATCTTTGTAAGTTTTGTAATTTTGGCAAATTCTTCGGTCAGATGGTCCGTCACAATAACTCCGTCAATCTGAGAAAGTTCTTTTTCAGATATTCTTCCGAACAAAAGATCTGTCAGCACATTCACCGGAAGTACACCCTCAGAGTCCTCTGTTTCTCTCACTTCTACGTTCTCCTCGCCGGGGCGGCTTATAATCCGCCACACACGGCTGTTCTGACGAATAATAGGATCAATCACTGCAAAAGAACAATCAACGGCAGCTTCAGACTTTACGCGCAGCGTCCCCAGCAGCACCGGCAGGCAAACAATTCTCGCCATGATCAGAGAATGTTCTTTCTCTTTCATATCAGCCGGGCAGGCATACACTTTAATTATCAGATTCTTCTGCCGCCCCTGAGATATTCTGTCCGCCGCCTCGGCAAGCTCACAAACCGAAAGCCTGAACGCATCACGGTACTGCGGAAGATACAACGGTTCACGGATCTCCAGTCCGTCTTCCGACGCGTATGCATACATTCCCACAAGGCTGCCATTATCCCGCATCAGCCGTACTCCGCCTTTCTCGCTTTGCTGTTCCATAATCATAGTCTGGTAATACGCTTCATTTCTCACAGCATATACCTGCCATTGATTTGCAAAATGCCGGTTGAAGAAATCCGTCATCTCTTCTGCATTCCATAGTGCTGCATCTGAAAATACCATCTTCTGTGTATCACGGTATTCTGTAACCACTTTCTCCAAACCGGTAACCGATTGCGCAGCCAGTGTTTCTCTGCGCTCTTCTTCTCCGGAGACAGAATATTCCAGTTCTCCTGTATTCTGAATATAAATAAAGCGGAAATCATATGGTGTATAAATCGCTTCAGCTGCCGGCATCAGAAATGTAAACGGAATCTTTGCTGAATACATATCTTCAAGCGCTCTTCTCAGAAGTGTTCCCATAAAACCTCTGCCCCGATATGCTTCTTTTGTCGCCACGGCAATAATATACGCTGAAGGGAAACAACCCTTTTCGATCTGAAGCCGGTATGGGTTAAGCTGGAGCATTGAACAGATCTGATTGTCTTCCTCTGCGACATAGATCTGATTATCTTTTGTTTTGATATAGTAATAATAATCAAGGAATGCTTTTGTATCCTCTGTAAACACTTCCTCCCACAGTGAACGTGTTTTACTGTGTTCTTCCGGATCCAGTTTGCGTACCTTCATGTCGTGAATCTCCTCCGCAATCTCGTTTCTGTATAATGCTGCAGTGTGCTGTTTTCAGTTTTCATTCTTCGTGCGGGGGCAGCATCCGCCGCAGCCGGGCTGACCGGGCATTATATCTACGCTGGCATAGTTTGTATATTTTTCTATTGCGCAAACCGCATGAGAAGAAATCCCTTCGCCGCTTCCGGTAAATCCGAGCCCTTCCTCCGTTGTTGCTTTCACATTCACCTGATCCGTCTCTATATTGAGCGCGAATGCAATATTTTCGCACATCCGTTCAATGTATGGACGCATTTTCGGCTTCTGGGCAATAATCGTCGCATCGATATTTTCAATCACATAGCCATTCTCGTCCAGGAGACGGCCAACGTGCTTCAATAGGCTGATACTTGAAATTCCCTCATATGCCGGATCTGTATCCGGAAAGTGCTTTCCTATATCGCCCAGTGCAGCCGCCCCGAGAAGTGCATCCATAATGGCGTGCACCAGTACATCCGCATCAGAATGTCCCAGCAGTCCTTTTTCATACGGTATTTCAACACCACCCATGATCAGTTTCCTGCCGGCGGAAAGCCGGTGTACGTCATATCCCATACCTACACGCATAACTATTTCTCCTCATAATCATTTTCAAGGTCTTCTTTAACCTCTGAATCATCCGGTTTTTCTGTATCTGTTTCAGTTTTCTCCGGCTCAGCTTTTTTTATTTCCTGCATTTCCGGCTCATGCC
Source organism: uncultured Ruminococcus sp. (assembly GCA_904377845.1). Classification (GTDB taxonomy): domain Bacteria; phylum Bacillota; class Clostridia; order Lachnospirales; family Lachnospiraceae; genus Mediterraneibacter. The sequence continues at coordinate 19,314 of CAJFGR010000017.1, forward strand.
TTTTCTCTTCTGAAACAGGCTTTTTAGTCTCTGTATGTTCAACTTTTTCGGAAAGGTTCGTGCTGTAGTTTTCTTCTGTTCCCGCCTCGTCTGTCTGCGGTTCTTTTTCAGCCTTTTTTATATCCCATACTTTTTTTATACAGTAAACAGCATATCCTGCACCGATCACCAGAAAAACAGCACCCGCCACCATCATAAAGATCATATTGCTTGGTCTCTCTTTTGCCATCTCGAGCAGGATTTTTACTCCCAGATATGCAAGATATCCGCTGAGCAGAATACGAAATGCATACGCAGCTTTTTGGTTCATGTCTTTATCCTCCGTAATTATTCTGTGCAATATTTTATCATAACTTACACGACAATTCCACTAATTCGATAATTACATATCTGAATGGGAATACAAAACGCAAAGAAAAAAGCCCGTTAAAAACGGGCTTTTTCAGTAGCGGAAACTGGATTTGAACCAGCGACACCACGGGTATGAACCGTGTGCTCTAGCCAACTGAGCTATTCCGCCATATTCGGTTTATATGGGGCCTATAGGGCTCGAACCTATGACCCTCTGCTTGTAAGGCAGATGCTCTCCCAGCTGAGCTAAGACCCCATATTTCTGCGGGTTTCGGAGTTCTTTTCCGCAACCCGCTTTGCTATTATACTATCAACTTTCAACAAATGTCAACACTTTTTTTCATAAATTTAAAATATTTTTTTTGCATTTGTTTTTCGGCCTAATATGCCTATTTGAAATACTTAACACCGGACTCAAATATCTTCATATCCTGCTCGCCGTAAATGTTTATCGCAACAGAAGTATCGCGACGTTCCGAATGAGCCATTTTTCCCAGCACACGTCCATCAGGACTTGTAATACCCTCAATGGCACAGTATGAACCGTTTACATTCCACTCTTCGTTCATGGATATTCTACCCTCCGGATCACAGTACTGTGTCGCGACCTGACCATTTTCAAACAAACGTCTGATCCACTCTTCATTTGCGACAAAACGTCCTTCACCATGAGATGCCGGGTTTGTATACACACCGCCGAGTTCTGCCCCCATAAGCCACGGAGACTTATTCGTAACAACTTTCGTATACACCATCTTGGAGATATGACGTCCGATCGTATTGTATGTCAGAGTGGGAGAATCTTCCGTCTGTCCGACAATCTTTCCATAAGGAACCAGACCAAGCTTAATCAGCGCCTGAAAGCCATTGCAGATACCAAGAGCAAGTCCGTCACGCTCATTGAGCAGTTTTTCTACTGCTTCTTTGATCTTGGCATTCTGGAATGCCGTTGCAAAAAACTTCGCAGATCCGTCCGGTTCATCGCCCGCACTGAAACCGCCCGGGAACATAATCATCTGAGCCTGTCCGATCGCTTTCTCGAACTCCTCCACAGAACCTCTGATGTCCTCAGCATCCAGATTGCGGAATACTTTTGTAACCACTTTGGCTCCTGCACGTTCGAATGCACGTGTACTGTCATATTCACAGTTTGTACCCGGGAATACAGGAATAAACACTGTAGGCTGTCCGAGCTTATGACTGCATATATGAATATCAGAAGCATTATATAATTTTTCTTCAACAGGCTGATCCGAGCTTTCTTCTGATTTCGTGGCAAATACTTTTTCAAGAGTTCCTGTCCATGCCTCAAGAGCCTCGTCCATACCAATCCGAGCACTACCATACTCGAAACAGTCTTTGTCCGTCACCTCGCCGATGAGCGTGTAGGTAATCTGCAGATTTCCCACCTGGCCGTCTTCTACTTCAGCAATAATATCACCGAATGCAGGCGCAAACATATCTCTCGGATCCATATTGTGCTCGATTTTCACACCCTTGCGGTTACCAAATGCCATCTTGCTGACTGCCGCAATTACTCCGTGACGATCAAGTGCATATGCGGAAACAATTCTTCCCGATCTGATATCATCCTCAAATTTACCGTACTGCTCCATGATCTGTCCATATACAGGGAGGTCATACTCATCTTTTTCTATTCTCAGCCATACAAGTTTATTTCCGGCCTTCTTCAGTTCCGGAGTGATAATATCCTTGTCCAGAGCCATATCTACAGCGAAAGAAACGAGTGTCGGAGGCACATCAATATCCTGGAATGTTCCCGACATACTGTCCTTTCCTCCGATCGAAGGAAGTCCGAATCCAATCTGAGCAGCATATGCACCGAGAAGTGCGGCAAAAGGCTGGCTCCAACGTTTCGGATCTTCTGACATACGACGGAAGTACTCCTGGAATGTAAAGCGGATCTTCCTGTAATCTCCGCCCGAAGCAACAATCTTGGCAATAGATTCTGTAACTGCATAAACTGCTCCGTGATACGGACTCCAGCTGGACAGATAAGGATCGAACCCGTAGCTCATCATGGATACACTGTCTGTCTTTCCTGTCTGAACCGGAACTTTCGCCACCATTGTCTGTGTCTCCGTAAGCTGATATTTTCCTCCATGCGGCATAAATACGGAGCCGGCACCGATAGAACCGTCAAACATCTCAACAAGTCCCTTCTGCGAGCATACATTGAGATCTTTCAATGTGTTCAGCCACGTCTCCCTTACGTCACCGATCTCAGTTCTGTTAAAAAGACTGCCCTCACGCTCCGGCATCTCCACTTCCACATCAGTTTCCTGATGCGCTCCGTTTGTATCGAGGAAAGCACGTGACAGATTCACAATCTCCTTCCCTCTCCAAATCAGAACCAGTCTTGGTTCCTCGGTTACTACGGCAACCGCTGTAGCCTCAAGATTCTCTTCTTTCGCATAAGACATAAATTTGTCAACATCTTTAGGATCAACCACAACCGCCATACGTTCCTGAGACTCGGATATGGCAATCTCTGTCCCGTCAAGTCCTGCGTACTTCTTCGGCACTTTGTCCAGTTCGACTCTGAGGCCGTCTGCCAGTTCTCCGATTGCAACAGATACCCCGCCTGCACCAAAATCATTACATTTCTTAATCAGACAGCTTACCTCCTCGCGTCTGAAAAGCCTCTGAATCTTACGCTCTGTCGGTGGATTTCCCTTCTGTACTTCCGCCCCGCACGTCTCAATAGACTCCTCGGTATGCACTTTAGAAGATCCTGTAGCTCCGCCGCAGCCGTCACGACCTGTACGTCCGCCAAGCAGAATAATAATATCACCCGGATCCGAATTTTCACGGATTACGGCACGGCGGGGTGCCGCACCTAATACCGCTCCGATTTCCATACGTTTTGCCACATAATTCGGATGATAGATCTCTTTCACAAGGCCGGTGGCCAGACCTATCTGGTTTCCGTAGGAACTGTAGCCATGTGCAGCTTCGCGAACCAGTTTCTTCTGTGGCAGTTTGCCTTTGAGCGTATCCTTCACAGAAACAGTCGGATCCGCTGCTCCGGTTACACGCATTGCCTGATAAACATAGGTTCTTCCCGAAAGCGGGTCTCGGATCGCTCCGCCAAGGCAGGTGGCGGCACCGCCGAACGGTTCAATTTCCGTAGGGTGATTATGCGTCTCATTTTTAAAGTTGATCAGCCACTCTTCTTCTACACCGTCTACTTTAACAGGGACAACAATGCTGCAGGCATTGATTTCATCAGATTCTTCCTGATCTGCAAGCTTGCCCTCTCTCTTCAGTCTTCTCATAGCCATAAGAGCAAGGTCCATAAGACATACGAACTTATCCTCTCTGCCCGCAAAAATCTCGCTGTGGTCTTTCAGGTATTCTCTGTAAGTATCTTCAATAGGTTTTCTGTAATATCCATCGTCAAACTGTACATTTTTTAACTCTGTTGAGAATGTAGTATGACGGCAATGGTCAGACCAGTATGTGTCAAGAACCCTGATCTCTGTCATCGTAGGATCTCGGTGTTCCTCGCCGCTGTAATAATTCTGAATATGAAGAAAATCCTTAAATGTCATAGCCAGACCGAGAGAATCATACAGTTTTCTCAATTCATCCTCGGACATATCCTTAAACCCGTCAAATACAAGGATATCCGCGGGTTCATCAAATGTAGTTACAAGTGTCTCCGGCTTCTCCTCTGAAGCTTCTCTGGAATCGACCGGATTAATGCAGTGGCTGCGGATAGCCTCAAATTCCTCATCGGAAATATTTCCTTCAATTACGTAAGTTGTCGCGGTACGGATTACCGGGCTTTCGTCTTCTTTGATAAAACGAATACACTGCTCGGCAGAATCTGCTCTCTGGTCAAACTGTCCGGGAAGGAACTCAACCGAGAAGCTGCGGTCTCCTTCAGATACCGGATATGTTTCTCTGTAAAGAGTATCTACCGGCGGTTCTGCAAATACACCACTGCACGCTTTCTCAAATGTATCGTCTGAAATATTCTCCACATCATAACGGATCAGGACACGGACTCCGCTCACATCCATAATCCCGAGATAGCGTCTGATCTCATGACGCAGTTCCTTCGCCGCGACTGCATAGTCTGGTTTCTTTTCTACAAATACACGTCTTACACTGCCCATATAAAATCTCCTTTGCATGATTATTCGTGCCTCGTGCACCCAAAATAATATCTGTTAGTATCGTACCACACTTCACTTCATTAGTATAATTAATATAACTAAAATTAGTTATAAGTCATACTAATTTCTTTTTCTCCCGATAAATTTCGGTATCAGAGTCAGAATCAACAGAGCCACCAGCGATGCCACAAAAATAGCACCGATGCGTATCACCATATCATAAAACAGCCCTTCCGGAAGCATCCGGATCATATAATCCTCCGCAGGATCAAATATCCACAGATCGTTATCAAAGAATATGTGATGAAACTGTACAAAAACCGCGTTAAAATCTGTAACCGACGCCGTTCCGATCAAAAGGACGGCCGCACCGGTAATTCCCAGCGCAATCCAGTATCCCCGCGGAATCACTTTTTTTACATCGGCGTGTGTAATAATCAGAAAAGCGATACAGATCAGGCCAATAACACACGCCCCCAGCCGGATATTTAATCCTCCGATAAAGAGTCCCCTCACTTCCTCCATATGGAATCGATCCTGTTCATTAAAGAAATCCTGCTCACGCCCCTCAACGGTCGTAATAACTGAAAGAGTATCCCCTTCCCCCCGCAGATAATCCATCATCTCATGCGTAACATACATTACGTCATCCATCGTCATATCCAGATCCGAAAGCACGTCATATTTTTCATATTCTCTTTGATATACGTCAAAGTCAGAGTACATTGCAATTTCAAAGCTTGTAATAAGCAACGCTGCAATGATTGAGAATCCCAGAATAATTCCGGCACACCAGTGAAGTTTTTTCATCTTATCCCAATCCTTTCCTCAGTGTTATTGTATTTTTCTTCTCGATAGCTTATAATATAGTATCAGTATTTATTAGGAGGTCTTATAATGATCGATATTAATTATGAACTATATAAAGTATTTTATCATGTGGCGTCAACCCTGAACTTCTCCGAGGCCTCCAAACAGCTCTTCATTTCTCAATCTGCAGTAAGCCAGTCTATCAAAACACTGGAGCGCAAGCTGGATCAGACTTTGTTTATACGCAGTACGAAAAAAGTGCAGCTCACCCCCGAAGGCGAAATTCTTATGAGACATATTGAACCCGCCATGAATCTGATACAAAAAGGAGAGGCACAGCTTATTGACGCCGCTACTACAGGAGGACAGATCCGTATCGGAGCCAGCGACACAATCTGCCGTTATTTCCTCATTCCTTATCTTGAGCGTTTTCACAAATCCTTTCCGGGCGCACATATCAAGGTAATCAATCAGACTTCCATGAAATGCGCGGAACTCCTCCGGAACGGTCAGGTGGATCTGATTGTGGTAAACTATCCGAATAACCACCTGGGAACTGCCGCTTCAGTTCTGAGGATCAAAAAATTCCGCGATGTATTTATCGCAGGCTCCCCGTTCCATGAACTTAGAGGCAAAACTGTATCATTTTCAGAACTTCTCCAGTATCCGATTCTGATGCTGGATAAAAACAGCACAACAAATGAATTTCTTCATCAGGTTTTCCAGCAGCATCAGCTTGATCTTGTGCCGGAAATCGAGCTGACCAGCAATGATCTTCTGATTGATCTTGCTCGTATCGGTCTCGGAATTGCTTTTGTCCCGGACTACTGCATCACAGAACCGTCAGATGACCTGTTTCTTTTAAAAACAAAAGAAGAACTCCCCTGCCGGGAGCTTGCAGTTGCCTACAATGACCAGATCCCGCTTTCCAGGGCTTCCATGGAATTTCTGAGTTATTTCCAGAATGACTCTATATAGTCTTTTAGTGTCGCGGCAGTACAGATTCTTAAGTTGCCCCATTCCCGCGGGAAACTTTCTCTATACTGCCGCTGGGAAAATCTCTCGTCAAGCAGCAGGATAACACCTCTGTCCGTCTCAGTACGGATTACCCGTCCCGCAGACTGAAGTACCTTATTAATCCCCGGATACAGATATGCATAATCAAACCCAGCCATTTTTCGCGCGTCAAAATATCCTTTTACAATCTCTCTGTCGTTACAGACCTGAGGCAGACCTGTTCCAACTATAGCTGCTCCGATCAGGCGGTCTTCCGTCAGGTCAATCCCCTCCGAAAACACACCTCCCATTACGCAAAATCCCGCAAGACTGTTTTTTCTTTCTTTTTCAAATTCTTTCAGGAAATCTTCTTTTTCTTTTTCACTCATATTTTGCGACTGGATAAGTATATCGACTTCATCTGTTATTTCCACAAAGTAACCGCACACCTCTTCCATAAAACGGTACGAGGGGAAAAACACCATATAATTTCCTTTTTTAGATTTTACCATCTGTAGTATATAGTCGGCATATCTCCGATACATATTCTCATTTCTCATGGTATACCGGGTACTGACATCTCTTGCCTGCAGCAAAAGCATATTTTCTTTTGGAAAGGAAGATTCCGCATAGATTGCATAATCATCCTTTTCTACTGACAGCAGACTTTTATAGTAATGAATAGGCAGGAGTGTCGCCGAGAAAAATACCGTTCCACTCCCGTAATCCAGATAGGCGCTGAGATTTTCCGCAGGATTCACACAAAAAAGCTTTATTTTAAATCTTCCGTCAGACTCCAGTTCGCTGTAAATCACATAATTCTCATCAAGAATATCGTGAATACTGACAAAAGATCTTACCTGGAAGTAAAGATTCAGCACACGTTCTCTCAGCTCATCATCGACCGGTTCATCCAGAAAGTTTTCCATCTCCGCCATAAGATTCATCAGTTTCAGAGCTATGTGCGAGACACTGTTCAGTATCTGATAATTTTCACACTCCCGCTTCAGTTCCAGAAACAGTTTATTGACCTCACCTAGTCTGCGGGCAAGTTTCCCGTTAAGATGTATCACATCCCGTTTTAACTCCATAAAATCTTCTTTATACAGCACCGCGCTGTACATTTCTCTTCCCCGTTCAACAAGATTATGCGCTTCATCGATTAGGAAAATATAATTTCCCGCACTTCCCTCGGAAAAGAACCGTTTCAGATGGGCATTGGGATCAAAAACATAATTATAGTCACAGATCACAGCATCCACCCATGTAGAAATATCAAGAGAAAGTTCAAACGGACACACCTTAAATTTTTCTGACTGCCGCTCGATTGCCATGCGGTCAATCTTATTTTCCTTCATCAGGATATCATAAACCGCATCATTTACACGGTCAAAATGCCCTTTTGCATATGGACAGGCATCAGGATTGCAGACAGTCTCCTCGCAGAAACATATTTTTTCCTTAGCCGTCAGAGTAATCACTTTCATATTAAGTCCCTGATCCTGCATTGTCCCAAATGCCCGTTCCGCCACTGTTCGGGTTATAGTTTTGGCTGTCAGATAAAATATCTTATCTCCCAGCCCTTCCCCCACCGCCTTTACCGCCGGGAACACTGTGGAAATCGTCTTGCCCACTCCGGTCGGAGCCTGGATAAACAGCTTCTTCTTTCTCAGAATCGTACGGTAAACTGCCGCAGCAACATCCCTCTGCCCCGGGCGGTAGGCAAACGGAAACTTAGTCTGTTTAATTGATGCGTTTCTCTTCCTCTCCCATTCGATCTGGAATTCCGCCCATTTTTCATACTGCCTGATCAGCTCTGTGAACCATTCCGTCAGTTCATCCACAGTGTATTCTTTATGAAACCGCTTTATTTCCTCTGTATCCAGATTGCAGTATGTCATTTGCACACCGATTCGTTTCAGGTCATTCTGATCAGCATAAATATATGCATAGCACTTTGCCTGTGCCAGATGTACATCCACAGGTTCACTTATATGTTCAAGATCACGCAGCACGCCTTTGATTTCATCAATTGTCACTGAGGGCGCACCCTCCTCTTCATGAATAATAATGCCGTCTGCACGTCCCTCTACCTGGAGTTGAAAACCGCTGCATGGTATTCTTGTTTTCAGACTGACTTCTGCGTGATAATCTGATCCCATACTTCTCTGTATTTTACGGTGCAGACGTCCTCCCATCAGCATTGCTTCCTTTTCCATAGTGCCGGAAGTTCTATTGTCGATATCTCCGCCTCTCAATATAAATTCAACAAGATTTCTGACCGAGACACGGACGGTCTTTTTCTCTCCTTTTTCCACTCCTGCACTGCCGCCTCTTTCAATGTGTATTTCATCCTGCCTGCAGCCGCGATGATGTATCTATCATAAGCTTATTTCCATCGTAATACAATATTTTTATCTGGTTTGATCCGAAAATTCAGTCATATCGCTCCGGAAACGGAACGGGAGATGAGTTCTCTGGCATACCGGATTTTCCCTCTCCCGGATCGAAATGGATTCGAAAAATTCTTTCCACAGTTCTGCATAAGCTTTTTCTGATTCTGATATATGTTCTGCAGCGCTCCTGTTAAGAGCAGCACCGGAAACAACCGTCCATTCTCCGTGTTTTCTGTGTACAAGAAATTTTTTATGCGTCTTATCATATATCATCCAGTTTTCCAGCGGGAAACGGTCTGCGAAGTGATCCGCAATGCAGACCAGTACCTGCGCTTTCGGCGTAATCTCCGAAAACAGAAGTCCGTTTTCCAGCTCGCGAAACCGGATAAACTCTTCATATAGATGGGCTTCGTTGGACACACTCCGGCTCATGGCGAAAACTTTTGCGACATCGGGATTTCCAAGATGATCCATAATCTTCCGGCTGTCTGTAATATTTCTTGCCGCCTGAAGCGTTCGAAAAACTTCCGTCCCTTTCTCCGGATCATCTGACAGAAGTGCATAGAAGATATCACGATATGCAATATATCCCAGATATCTCTTTACCATCCGCTGAAGCCTCCCCGCTTTCTTATCAGTCTCATCCACAGTTTTATATTGGCAGAAGAGCTGCTGCTGTGTCTTCCCCTTTACACCAATTCCGGCATCTCCATCCCGATTTTCCAGCCATGCATCGTGCAGGGCTGAACAAAGTCCTGTAATCGTATCCGAACATATATAAATCTGTTTCATATCCCATTCACCCCGCTGAAATTTACATCGTCAAAAAGAGAAAGCTGTCGGTAAGTCATTCCATCCATCCCCTCAGGCAGACGTTCCTTTGTGTTAAGAAGATTGCGTGTAATATAATCTTCCTCGATACGGACCGGGTACATCATCTTTCCCCCACAAGTAATAAAGTACAGGGCCCGCTTAAGCACAACTCCCATTTTCTTAAGGTCTTCAAATTCCAGATTTCCCATTCTCCGGGCCTTTACAATCCGTCCCGCTGATTTATAACCAATCCCCGGGACACGCAGAAGAAGCATATAATCCGCCCTGTTAACTTCCACAGGGAACAGATCCAAATGTTTCAACGCCCAGCAGCACTTCGGATCAAGCAGCACATTAAAATTCGGATTATCCTCGTCAAGCAGCTCTTCCGCTTCAAAATGATAAAACCGAAGCAGCCAGTCTGCCTGATACAGCCTGTGTTCCCGCAAAAGTGGCGGTTTACTGTCTTTCAGAGCAGGCAGTGTGCTGTCTTCATTAACCGGGACAAAAGCAGAATAAAAAACGCGCTTCAGGTCAAACTTCTTATACAGCGATTCCGCTACGTGGAGAATCTGGTAGTCCGTCTCCGGGGTTGCACCGATAATCATCTGGGTACTCTGTCCTGCCGGAACGAATCTGGGTGCATTCCGGTAGAGACGGATCTCCTGTTTATTTTCATTCATCTGCGTCTGTACAAGGCGCATCGGAGCCAGAATATTTTTTCTTGATTTATGGGGAGCAAGCAGTCTCAGACTTTCCGCAGTCGGAAGTTCTACATTTACGCTCATTCTGTCTGCCAGATACCCCGTCATGTGAATCAGACGCGGATCCGCTCCGGGAATCGCCTTTACATGGATATACCCTTGAAAATTGCATACGTTTCTCAATCTATACAGCGTCGCATAGATCAGTTCCATCGTATAGTCGGGACTGCGCGCAATTCCCGAGCTCAGAAACAGTCCTTCAATATAATTTCTTCTGTAAAACTCCATTGTAAGAGTACATACTTCCTCCGGTGTAAAAGAAGTACGCACCACATCGTTGGAAGAACGGTTGATACAATATTTACAATCATAAATACACTCGTTGGTAAATAAAATCTTGAGCAGAGAAATACACCTGCCATCAGCGGAAAAGCTATGACATATTCCGGCAGCGCTGCAGTTTCCCATGCCTGTTCCATCACCCCTGCGGTCTACTCCGCTGGATGTACAGGCGACATCATATTTTGCGGCATCTGATAAGATATGCAGCTTTTCATTTAAAGTTATTTTCTCCTGAATCATCCCCCGCATTGCGGCTCCTCCTTTTCGAACATTTGTTCTTTTCTGTATAATAGCACATACGTTCGGTTTTTTCAATGATTTCTTATCAAATAAAAAACGCTTTGTCAAACCGTTTATACGGTTTGACAAAGCGCATGAATATTTCGTATATATTATGTGATCAGCAAATATTATTCTATTCGCACTCTCTGATCCTCTTTCTGAGCGGCAGCACCATAGACGGAGATACAGACAGTTCATCCAGTCCCATTTTAAGGAACTCTTCTGTAAGCTCAAGATCTGCTCCCAGTTCACCGCAGATACCGATCCATGCACCTTCTGCGTGTGCACTCTCGGCTGCCATTCTGATCATGGCAAGTACAGCCGGATGATGTGGATCATAGAACTCGTCAAGTTTGGAGTTCTGGCGGTCGATAGCCAGTGTATACTGTGTCAGATCATTTGTTCCGACACTGAAGAAGTCCACCTCTTTTGCAAGATCCCTGCTGACCATAACTGAAGCAGGAGTCTCGATCATAATGCCAAGCTCTACATCTTCTTTATAAGGAATTCCTTCTTTCTTCAGCTCCTCTTTTACTTCCGCAATAATCTCTTTGATTCTGAGCACTTCCTTCACGGAAATGATCATCGGGAACATAATAGAAATATTGCCGAATACCGCTGCACGATAGAGTGCACGCAGCTGAGTCTTGAAGATCTCCGGCCTTGTAAGACAGATACGGATAGCTCTGTACCCCAGAGCAGGGTTGTCCTCTTTATCAAGTCCGAAATAATCTACCTGTTTGTCCGCACCGATATCCAGCGTACGGATAATTACTTTCTTGCCCGCCATACTCTCGGCGACCTTTTTGTACACTGCAAACTGCTGCTCTTCTGTCGGGAAATCTGTATTTTCCAGATAGAGGAATTCACTTCTGAAAAGGCCAATTCCACCGGCATCATTTTTAAGTACGGCGCCCAGATCCGACACATTTCCGATATTGGCGTACACATTGATCTTCTGACCGCTTTTTGTTACATTTTCTTTTCCTTTAAGCTGTTCAAGAAGAGCTTTCTGTTCCAGATCTTTCGCCTGCTTCTCCTTCATCTCTTCGAGAGTTTCCTCGTCCGGATCAATATACAGAGTACCGGTAAATCCGTCAATAATCGCCTCCCTGCCGCTGTATTTCTGAAGAAGTTCCTCTCCAAGACCGATCACAGCAGGTATATTCATCGTACGTGCAAGAATTGCCGTATGTGAGTTGGATGATCCGTACATTGTTGCAAAGCCAAGCACTTTACTCTTGTCAAGCTGGACTGTCTCACTCGGCGCAAGATCATCTGCAGCAATAATACATGGTTCTGTCATTTCTTTTAATCCGGTGTCCGCACCGCTCAGGATATCAAGGACACGCTCCGAGACGTCTTTTACATCGGCAGCTCGTCCCTGCATATAAGCGTCGTCCATAGAAGAAAACATAGTTGCGAAATTGTCCGCCGTCGTAGCAACAGCATATTCTGCATTCACTTCCTGTGTACGGATAATATTCTCGATTGATTCGAGATAATCAAGATCTTCAAGCATCATCTGATGAATCTCAAAGATCATTGCATTTGCCTCTCCGACATCCTCAAGCGCTTTGTCATACAGACCCTTCAGCTGTTGAACGGCTGTATCCTTTGCTTCCTGGAATCTCTTCCACTCCGCATCTACGTCATCGACGTGTGTTCTCTTGATCACTTTATCACTTCTCTGATAGAACAAAAGCTTTCCGATCGCCACACCGCCAAATACACTTTTACCGCTAATCGTAATCATGATTTATAAAATCTCCTTACCTGACTTATAAATTCTCCTTGAAGAAAGTCTCCAGTTCTGCAGCAGCTGTATCTTCGTCAGCACCTTCAACAGTAATTGTTATCTCTTCCCCTGTCTTTACGCCAAGTCCCATAACGCCAAAGATTCTCTTTGCATCAGCGCTTTTCTCGCCCTTTGCAATCTTAACTGTTGACTGGTATCCTGCGGCCTGTTTTACAAGGATACCTGCCGGTCTTGCGTGGATTCCTTCCGGATCAGTGATCACATATTTGAATTCTTTCATTTTATAAGTCCTCCTTTGACTTTTCATTTTTGTAATAGTATATAACAGAATAAATAAATTTTCAATTACTGATTGCCTTCAGATTCGTGTTTCTACACAAGATTCTGCCAATAAACTATTTATTCAAACAATGGAGTCGACAGGTATCTCTCACCGGTATCCGGAAGCAGCGCAACAATAATTTTCCCTGTGTTTTCTTCTTTTTCCGCTTCTCTCAAAGCGGTATGAAGTGCTGCTCCCGAAGTAATGCCTGTAAGAACACCTTCTTTTGCAGCCAGATGCCTTGCCGCATTATATGCCTCCTCTTCTGTAACCCGGCTGACCTCATCATATATTTCTGTATCCAGTATGTCGGGCACAAATCCGGCTCCGATCCCCTGAAGACCATGAGCCCCGGGATTTCCGCCTGAAAGAACAGGAGAATTTTCCGGTTCAACAGCAATCACTTTTATCCCCCTTTTTTTCTCTTTCAGATATTTCCCTGTTCCGGTGACAGTTCCTCCTGTGCCCACTCCGGCAATAAATATATCAATTTTTCCATCCGTATCTTCCCATATCTCCGGTCCTGTTGTCCTGTAATGCGCGTCCGGGTTAGCCGGATTAACGAACTGCCCGAGTACGACCGCATTTTCCGTTTCTCTTTCCAGCTCGGCAGCTTTCTCAATCGCGCCTTTCATGCCTTTGGTTCCCTCCGTAAGTACGATCTTTGCACCATAGCCGAGAAGAAGTTTCCGTCTTTCAATACTCATAGTCTCAGGCATAACAAATACTGCTTTATATCCTTTTGAAGCTGCAGCCGAGGCGAGACCGATCCCTGTATTACCACTTGTCGGTTCAATGATTGTCGCCCCCGGTCTGATACGGCCAGTCCTCTCAGCTTCTTCTATCATACTGAGAGCCACACGGTCTTTCACACTCCCTGCCGGGTTAAAGTATTCCAGTTTTACGAGAACTCTCGCCCTGAGTCCGAACTCATTTTCCAGATTTTTCACTTCCATAAGCGGTGTTTTGCCGATAAGTTCTGTCACGTTTTCATATATTTTCATATTTTACATCCCCTTTCCATATTCTATCTGCCTTTCTTACTATTTTAATCAAGTTCCTATATAATTACAACATTCGTTCTTCTTTTGTATATTTTTACGATCCCACTCAGAATTTCATTGACTTTCATTGTTGAATATGCTACACTGAGGCGGTATCGGTTCAGTAAATGAGGCGGTACGGCAACTATTTATTTTTCTTATGGAGGGTAACATAATGACAGGTACAGTGAAATGGTTTAACAACCAGAAGGGCTACGGATTCATCTCTGATTCTGAAGGCAACGACATCTTCGTACACTACTCAGGTCTTGTAATGGATGGATTCAAAACTCTGGAAGAAGGCCAGGCTGTCGAGTTTGATGTGACAGAAGGCGCGAAAGGACCACAGGCAACAAATGTAGTAAAACTTTAATCAGATTTTTAATGTACCTTTTAATATATAAACCGACCAGATTTATATTAAAAAGCATTACAGAGAAACGAGATTAAAAGAGGCGGTCCGCCCGACTGAAAACTGTCGGGCGGACCGTCTCTTTTAATTTTTACAGTTTTATATTTGATACGTAAGCTTCCGGAGCTTCCCATATATCAAAGCCGCTTCCTCTTAAAATATCCACGACTCTGGCCGGATCGTCACATTTCAGTACGGCTGACGCATCTGCCCCGTTGGCAAATGCATACATATACTCGATATTTACATCTCCTTCTACGATCTGATGCATGGCACGGCTCAGTGAACCTGTCTCGTGCGGAACTCTCAGAGCTACGACATCGGTAAGCATGGCTGTAATACCGTTATCCCGAAGCACCGCTTTCCCCTTATTCGGATCTGAGACAATCATTCTGAGCATACCATACTCTGTCGTATCGGCAAGACTCAACGCAACGATATTGACATCATTTCCCGCAAGAACAGAAAGCACCTCGTCGAGCCGTCCTTCGCGGTTCTCAAGAAATACGGATAACTGCTGAATCGTGATTCCCATAACTTCTACCTCCTATATCTGCTTTCTGCTGATCTTACAGCTTTCTGTTATCGATGACACGGACAGCCTTGCCCTCACTTCTCTGGATGGACTTCGGCTCGACAAGTTTCACACGTACTGAGATACCCAGTGCCTGCTTAAGAACGGCAGCGATCTTATTGCGCAGTGCATCCAGTTTTCTGATCTCATCAGAGAATACTCTCTCATCGACCTCTACCATGACAGTAAGTACATCCATGTTGTCTTCTCTGTCCACAATCATCATGTAATGCGGTGCCACAACTCCGCCCATAGAAAGAAGCGCTGTTTCTACCTGTGTCGGGAAAACATTGACGCCGCGAATAACCTTCATATCGTCCGTTCTGCCTGTGAACTTGGAGATTCTGGGCAAAGTTCTTCCGCATTCGCATTTTCCATAGGTAATGCTTGTCAGATCCTTGGTGCGGTAACGGATCAGCGGCATCGCTTCTTTTGCAAGCGTAGTAAATACAAGTTCTCCAGTCTCACCTTCTGCACATTTCTCATGCGTCGCCGGATTGAGAACTTCCGGATAGAAGTAATCCGCGTGAACATGAAGCCCTGCCTTATGAATACAGTCCTGTGCCACGCCCGGTCCTGTCACTTCGCAGAGCCCGTAAATATCGAAGCAGTTGATATGAAGTATACTCTCAATCTTCTTGCGCATTTCCTCTGTCCAAGGCTCTGCGCCGTGAATGCCGGCCTTTAACTTCATATGGTCAACCAGGCCTGCCTCCTGAATAGACTCTGCAAGATACAGTGCATAGGACGGAGTACACGCGAATGCTGTGGCGCCAAGATCCTCCATAACCATCATCTGACGTTTCGTATTACCCGCCGACATGGGGATTGCCGTCGCCCCGAGAGCTTTTGCA
This sequence comes from uncultured Ruminococcus sp., assembly GCA_904377845.1. Lineage (GTDB taxonomy): Bacteria > Bacillota > Clostridia > Lachnospirales > Lachnospiraceae > Mediterraneibacter. The sequence goes on from CAJFGR010000017.1 coordinate 35,117, forward strand.
CCGAAATCCAGCCCCATTCCTCCGGTAAAGAGGCCATATCCATAGCATACATGAATAATATCTTCATTGGTAAGTCCTGCCATTGTAAGACCGCGGGCCACACATTCACCCCAAACATCCACATCTTTCTGTGAATACGGTGCTATTGTAAGCTTGCCTGTTGTTCCGGATGTTCCCTGTACACGCACAACATCTTTCATTGGTATTGCAAGGAGACCGAATGGATAGTTGTTCTTCAGATCTTCTTTTGTAGTAAACGGAAGTTTTTCTATATCTTCAATAGATTTTATATCTCCCGGTTCTACGCCTCTCTGCTGCATTTTTTTGCGATAAAATTCCACATTGTCATAAACTCTTTTGACAACATCTGCCAGACGTTTGCTCTGCAGGGCTGCCATCTCATCCCTGCTCATACATTCGATCTTCGGATCACGGATGTGTTCCACCCAGTTTTCCAGTGCTACTCCTGCCATTTCTTTTTTCTCCTTTATTCCCTGATGTATTTATAATTCATCTTCCCCGATGAGCTTTACCTCTGCCGCTCTGAGGACATTTTCCGCTTTTTCGTAGTCATCTGTGCTAAATACCATGACCGGAGCTTTCCCTTCGCGGATCACAAAAGAATAAATATAGTTGACATTAATCTGTCCATCTGCAAGTATTGTGAGCATCTGATTCAGATTTCCTTTTTCATCTCTGAGTTCCGCGCCAATCACATTACTGACTCTGGTTACAAAGCCTTTTTCCGTCAGACTTTCTTTCGCACGGACGGGATCATCAACTACAAGGCGCATAATTCCGAATTCCGGAGTATCAAATGTCGAGATTGCCCTGATATTTACATGGGCATCCGTAAGTACGGAAGTCACATTCATCATGCTGCCCGGCTGGTTTTCCACAAATACCGATATCTGCCTGATCATTAATATCACCGCCTTTCCCTTTATGGTTATGCCTATTTCATCTCATATCCAACGTCAAATGCTTTCTTATTGATCTCAATGGTTTTTGGCGGTACCGTCTTCTCAATCACCTCATACCACTGCTCTTTTGTAAAGTCCATGTGCTGTGCAGCTACACCGAGCACGATCAGGTTAAATACCTTCGGATTTCCCAGTTTTCTCGACTCTTCCGTTGCGTCCACCCTGTATACTTTGTATTCCTTCTCGAGATTTTCAAGAATATGTTCCGGATACTCTGCATTTCCGATCACAACCGGCATCGGATCAATGCGCCAGTCGTTAACGATCAGCACGCCGTCCCTCTTGAGGAAGTGAGCGTATCTGAGCGCCTCAAGCCGTTCAAACGCAATAATGACATCCGCCTGACCTTCCTCGACAATAGGCTCCGCCACTTTATTTCCATAGCGCACAAACGTAACCACGCTCCCGCCTCTCTGGGCCATCCCATGTACTTCTGAAAGTTTTACGTCATATCCGCCCGCAATTGTAAGTCCTCCTAAAATGCGGCTGGTGAGCAGGGTACCCTGTCCGCCCACGCCGACGATCATAATGTTCTTAACAGCCATTCTACTCACCCTCCTTTACAAGTTCAATTGCATCGAATTTGCACAGATCCTTACACAGTCCGCATCCCGTACACATTGTATCATCAATATGGATTGTTCCGTCCGCATTTCTGGTCATCGCAGGACATCCCGGTTTCATACACATACCGCATTTTTTGCATTTATCCGCATGAGCCACATAGAGCGGTTTCTTTCTCTTGTCAAGAAGCACACACGGTGTCTTTGTGATGATAACGGACACCTCGTCTTTTGCGACCTCTTCCTTAATCGTCTTCTCAAGAAGCGTCAGATCAAAAGCATTAATCTCATATACATTATTCACACCCATTGCCCGGCAGATTCCCGGTATGCTGATTGCATAAGTCGGATCTCCCTGAAGCGTCTTTCCTGTTGCCGAATGATCCTGATGTCCTGTCATAGCCGTGGTGGAATTATCGAGGATAATCACCGTACCTGTTGCATTATTGTATACCATATTCATCAGTGAGTTGACGCCTGTATGCATAAATGTAGAATCTCCGATCACTGCAACCCAGTTCTTAATATAGTCCTTGCCTTTTGCCTTCTCCATTCCATGCAGTGTAGAGATACTGGAACCCATGCACATCGTTGTGTCAATTACACTTAATGGTGCGACTGCGCCCAGTGTGTAGCATCCGATGTCGCCTGCAGCGTGCATCTTCAGCTTATTCAGCACATAAAATACGCTTCTGTGCGGACATCCCGGACAGAGAATCGGAGGTCTTCCCGGCGCTTCCGCCGGCTTTTTAATATCAAGATCCTGTTTCAGAATTGCTTTTCTGAGCATATTGGCACTGTATTCACCCTGAACTGTGAGAATCTCTTTCCCGATCGCTTTAATTCCCCATGACTTTACCTGCTCCTCGATCACCGGATCAAGTTCCTCTACTATATACAATGTATCTACTTTGGATGCAAAATCTTCGATCAGCTTTCTCGGAAGAGGATTCACCATACCAAGTTTCAGGACAGACGCGTCAGGCATAGCCTCCTTTACATACTGATACGGAATACCGCTTGTGATAACGCCGATCTTCGTATCATTCATTTCCACGCGGTTAATCGGAAGCGTATTTGCAGCCTCCGCAAGCTCAAGATTACGCTTCTCAATCTCGATATGACGGACCTTGGCATTACCGGGCATCATAACATTTTTCTGAACATTCTTCTCATAGGGTTTGTCCTCGGGCTCTGTACGCTCCTGAAGCTCAACCAGCCCCTGCGAATGGGCAAGTCTTGTGGTTGTGCGGAAAATGAAGGGACGGTCAAATTTCTCGCTCAGTTCGAAAGCCATCTTGAAGAAATCTTTTGCCTCCGCACTGTCTGATGGCTCGATCACAGGAATCTGTGCCGCCCTGGCTACCATTCTCGTATCCTGTTCGTTCTGTGAACTGTAAAGCCCCGGATCGTCTGCCACCACAATAACCAGACCTCCGTTTACGCCCATATAGGACACAGAGTAGAGCGGATCTGACGCCACGTTAAGTCCCACGTGTTTCATGCAGGCCATGGCACGCACGCCTGCAATGCTGGCTCCTACAGCAACCTCTGTAGCCACCTTTTCATTCGGCGCCCATTCCTCATATACATCGTTCTTGTACTGTACAAGATATTCGCTGATCTCAGTACTCGGCGTCCCAGGATAAGCGGAGGAAACTTTTACTCCTGCCTCATAGGCGCCGCGGGCGATTGCCTCATTGCCCAGCATAATCACTTTTTCTCCCATATCATAAACCATCCTTTCGTAAATCTGTCACTCTCTTTGCTTTGCCCTCAAATCTCTGCAGAGAATTTGGAGCCACAAGGCGGATCTGTGTTGCAAGTCCAAGCTGTGACTTCAGCGCTTTCTTAATTCTGTTTTCAAGTTCGCTGAGTTTTGCATAACTGTCAAGCAGCCTGTCATCGATCAGTTCCACCGTAATAGTCATTACATCCAGCCTGTTTTTGCGTTCAACCAATATCTCGTAGTGTGGTCCGATCTCTTCAATCTTAAAGAGCACTTCCTCAATCTGAGTCGGAAATACATTGACTCCGCGGATTACAAGCATATCGTCCGCACGTCCCGAAATATTTTCAATCCTGCAGGTTGTACGTCCGCACCTGCACGGCTCATACATCAGCCTTGTAAGATCTCCTGTGCGGTATCTGACAAGGGGCAGTGCCTCTTTGCCCAGACAGGTCACGACAAGTTCTCCAAGTTCTCCCGGCGGAAGCACCTCTTCTGTCTCCGGATCAATAATCTCTGGAATAAACCAGTCCTCGTTGACGTGCATACCGCAGAGTTCCGTACATTCTCCTGCAACACCAGGGCCACAGAGCTCGCTCATGCCGTAATTCTGTGTGCATATAAACTGGTCTCCCCATACTTTATGCATCTCATCACGCATAGGTTCAGTCATGCCTTCCCCACCGAAAAGACCAATATGCAGCTTTAAGTCTTTGGCAGGATCAATTCCGCGGCTTCTTATCTCTTCTCCAAGATGAAGTGCATAGGACGGGGTCGCCACCAGAAGCGTCACTCCCATATCCTGAAGGAACATAATCTGTTTGTTTGTATTGCCCGAAGACATTGGGATTACGGACGCCCCGATCTTCTCCAGGCCTCCATGCAGACCGAGCGCACCTGTGAATGTCCCGTACCCAAACGAAATCTGCGCCACATCATCAGCCGTTGCACCTCCCATACAGGCAAGTCTCGCCACATTGTTCAGCCACATATCGAGATCATTTCTCGTATATCCGACCACAGTCGGTTTTCCTGTTGTGCCGGAACTGGCATGGTAGCGGACAATCTCCTTTTTGTCTACCGCGAACAGACCGTCCGGATAATTATCCCTGAAGTCGGCTTTGTATGTAAACGGCAGCTGTTTCAAATCCTCCAGTGTCTGTATATCCTCCGGCTTAACGCCCGCCGCATCCATCTTATCCCTGTAAGGCTTAACACGGTCATATATATAGCGCACCGTATCCTTTAACTTGGAAAGCTGGATGGCTTCAATCTCTTCTCTGGGGAGAGTTTCCTCCTTGTCCCATATCATTGTAAGTATCCTCCTTCGATTAAACATTCGCCTTGCTACAGTATAACACAATACTTTGACGAATTAAAGTGGAAAATTCCGATTTTTCGGACTGATAAAGTATCCGCCGGGAGGCAGGTATTGCTAGCGCACCCGCTTTCGCTCGGGCCGTAACGCAGCGGTACATAGGAGCGCAAAAGACGCGCT
>CAJFGR010000018.1 GCA_904377845.1 uncultured Ruminococcus sp.
TACAGATTGTGTCGATTTTCATCTTGAAGTACCTCCTTGTCTTATAATAAAAATAGGTACTTCAATTATATAAAATACTATGCCGAAAAAATTTGAAACATCGGCTTAGTATAAGGCTTAATGCAAAACTTCGGCATAGTGTTTTCTTCGGCATAGTCACTATTATACCGAATTCGGTATAAGACAGACAGAGGCTGTCAGTATGTATCGGATGCGTTCCGTCAGGCAACAGATGGGATGGTAAACAGCTATTCAAAGAAAGCGTATCCATGGGATAATGCCTGTATCGAATCCTTCCATGCACTGCTAAAAAGGGAGTGGATTAATCGCTTTAAAATTTTTAACTACCGGCATGCATATAAGTTGGTATTTGAATATATCGAAACATTTTATAATACAGTGCGGAGCCACAGTCATTGTGGATATGTATTATGCAGCGTTAGAGGAAAAAGCAGAAGCTCTGGCAGGGTAAGCCAACCTAAAAAAGGCATATTTAATTTGTACTTTTTCTTGACATAGGACCAGTCGGTTTAAATGGGATGTGGAATCAGGTATGTGGGGTATTTTCCGCGTACTGAAACGCGGTGTAGGATTCAAATGCAGAAACGCCTGCCGGAAAATGTGGCAGCGCATATGTAGAGAATAAGAAATAAAATTCCCGCGATCTTCCTGCGTTTATGCGGAATTTCGCGGGTTTCTTTCTTATCGTTGTCTATAATTTACAGGAGCGGCTTTTCAGGTTGTTTCAGGATACTCGATACCCTCAGGGAGCGGATCCCACTCATTTAATCCCAGCTGCTGTTTGAACATAGCCTGCTCCAGCGTCAGGTGAGGCTCGTCCTCCTCCAGATATTCCATCAGCTCATCAATGCCTTCTCTAGTCACATTATTCACCATAAAAATACGTTCACACCCGGCGTTGATCAGCCATTGTCGGACCATCGGGATATTGGCATAGGGCGAATCAATCTTTGTGATAATACCGATCAGAGGGCGCTGGATAAACGCGCGGCTGCTGTCGCCAAACAGATTGAAAGGCTCGTCGGCAGCCTGAACGATAGCTACCACGTCCGCTTCAAATGAAAAACAGGCGAGACCGACGCTGAATCGCTTGGACTCGGCATACTCACCCGGAGAGTCGATAGTATCGTCCTCTGTATTGGTATATTGTGTCTTTATGTAATGAAGTTCTTCCCCTTTAAGCGCCTGTGTCAGAGAAGTCTTTCCCGCTTCACTTCTGCCCATCAGAAATAACTTTTTCATCTTGTCTCCTTCTAACTCCTGTGGATCTCACAGGTCTTAAATCCCAGTACTTCGTCAAAAAATCTGACCACTCCCTCTACCGCCGTCTGCACCTCGGCCAGTCCGCCGGTAATAATGAGGGAACCACAGAAGCGGTCCATAAAACCGATCTCCACATGGGCACTCTTCACCGCGGTGTCTGCTGCCACTACAACTGCCTCCCAGGGAGTAAAACGCATAAGACCGATGGACTCACCCGTATGATCCTCGCCCTCATGGACACCGATATGAAGCGCAAGATTCTGATAGATCCGCGTATCGGACGGACTTATAACGTGAGCCATACACACTTCTTTTCCCGGCACACGGACACGAGTCATGCGCAGCTTTTTCCCTTTCAGATGCTCATAATCATCATGGAACAGCTTTTCCAGCAGTTCTTCTTTCGTCATTCGCGCCATGAATTCACTTCCTATCTCTTAGTAATGTTGCAGACTACATATCCCAGAGAATCACGGAAATATTCCACGATCTCTGTCAGTGCTGCCGTGACATCCGAAATCTCTCCTGTGATGATCAGCGTTCCTGTAAAACGGTCTGCAAAACCAAGATAAACATTTCCGCTCTTAACCGCAATATCAGATGCAATGACAGCAGATTCCGGCGGTGTCATATTCATGATACCGATTGCCGATGAACGGTAATCCACCTGCGGATTCAGGCCAAGTTTCTGATATATAATCGGGGACGGTCCGCCCATCACGTGTGCAAATGTGATTTCTTTACCGGCCACGGTTTCCTGTACAATTCTTATCTGTTCTCCATGATCATTAGCCATTATTAAATTCCTCTCTCTCCTGTGTATCTGCTCTGCGGCGAGCAGTCTGCTCCACTAAAAATCATACTATTATGTGTGTCCTCTGTCAAGCTGTTATACAATATCCTGTTATCTTATAGAGCGGGCAGAACTGTTGCATCTTATATATCTTTCACCAGCTTCACAATACGGCTCGTACCGAGACGGTCTGCCCCGAGCGACAGGAATTTTTCCGCATCTTCCAGAGAAGAAATCCCGCCTGCTGCCTTGATCTTTACATCCGGTCCCACGTTTTCATCGAACAGCTTAATGTCTTCAAATGTTGCTCCGCCACTTGAAAATCCGGTGGAAGTCTTGATATAATCTGCCCCGGCCTCGGTCACAATCTGACACATTTTCACTTTTTCTTCCTCCGTCAGCAGACAAGTCTCAATAATGACCTTTAAGATTCTGTCTTCACATACCGCTTTCAATAAACGGATCTCACTTTCGATAAGATCATATTTCCTGTCTTTGAGCCATCCGATATTGATGACCATATCGATCTCGTCCGCTCCGTTGGCAATAGCGTCCTTTGTCTCAAATTCCTTAACTGCCGTAGTCATATATCCGTTTGGGAAACCGATCACTGTGCAGACGGCAGTTTTCCCGTTCACATAGTCGGCGGCCTGCTTTACATAACTTGGCGGAATACAGACAGACGCCGTATGATATGCAATACCGTCGTCACAGATCTGACGTATCTCATCCCATGTGGCTGCCTGTGACAAAAGTGTATGATCTACGTGAGCCAAGATTTCATTTATATCCATTATTCGCTACCTCGCTTCTTTTTCACTGATTTTTCCGGTCAGAACGTATGAGTCCGCGGATAGCCTCCACGGCCACCTGAACCGCCATATCGGTATCGTGCACAACGGGATTATCCAGTCCCAGTTTTTCCCGTTCCTGGTTTGCAAGAACAAGGAAACAGGAACCGACCCTCACTTTGAGACAGCTTGCAACCACAAATAAAGCCGCCGACTCCATCTCCGAAGCAAGACACCCGAGACGTTTCCACGCCTCCCATTTATTCAGCAGTTCATAACTTACCGGTTTTACTTCCGGCTCATGCTGCCCGTAGAAAGAATCTTTGCACTGTACGACGCCGGTGTGATACGGAAAACCTTTCTGTTCTGCCGCATCAACCAGAGCGTTCGTCACTTTCAGATCCGGTACCGCAGGGAATTCAATGGGCGCATATTCCCGGCTTGTACCCTCCATACGGATCGCACCTGTGGCGATCACGATATCTCCGCTCTTCACCTCCGGCTGCATCCCGCCGCACGTCCCGATCCGGATAAATGTATCTGCCCCGCAGCGATACAGTTCTTCCATTGCGATCGAAGCGGACGGGCCTCCGATTCCCGTAGAAGTCACACTGACCTTTTCTCCGTCCAGTGTTCCGGTATATGTAATGTATTCCCGGTTGTCGGCGATCAGGACAGGATCATCAAAATATTTTGCGATCTTTGCACACCGCTTTGGATCGCCCGGCATGATTACGTATCGTCCCACTTCTCCTTTTGCCACCTGTATATGGTACAGCCTGTCGGCGTCCTCCGAATAATTCTTCATCTTGCGTCCTCCTTTCCTTTTCAAGTCATTTAACAGACCAGCGCTGTTCCTCTGCGCCTCATTACATACTTTTCCTATACCAGTATGGTATCACATTACGGTACAAAATGCACCAGTAATAGATAAAGAAAGCCGAGTGCCCTGTTTTCAAGGGTTCTCGGCTCTTTCAACATTATTTCATCACAATATTTACAATCTTCTTCGGCACGTAGATCTCTTTGATCACATTGCCTGTCAGCTTGTCAGCAACAGCCTCTTTTCCGGCTGCAATTGCCTCGTCTTTTGTCGCCTCGGCGGAAATGCTGATGACAGCTTTTGTCTTTCCGTTGATCTGTACCGGGATTTCGATCTCGTCGTCCTTCATCTCATTCTCATCGTAGGTCGGCCAGCCTGCTTTGAAGACAGTCTCATTGTGGCCCAGCTGCTCCCACATCTCTTCTGCGAAATGCGGTGCAAAAGGAGAGATAAGCACTGCAATCGTCTCCAGTGTCTCTTTATCAATGCCGCCCTCTTTCTTGGCAATCTCGATAAACTTGTTGTTGTACTCCATAAAACCAGAGACAACAGTGTTCAGGCTGAAGCTCTCTAGACGGCTGGTGATATCATAAACCATCTTGTGGCGGAGTTTAAGCATCTCCTTTGTAGCCTTGATATCCTGATCCTTGCTGTCCATGAGCAGATTCCAGAGACGTTTCAGGAAACGGTTGACTCCGTCGATTCCGCGGTCATCCCACTCGGCATCCAGCTCCGGCGGACCTACGAAGAGCTCGTACATTCTCAGGGAATCGCATCCGTAATCGCGCACGAGATCATCCGGAGAAACTACATTTCCTTTGGACTTACTCATCTTGATTCCATTCTTTCCTGTGATCATTCCCTGGTTGAACAGCTTGTGGAACGGCTCGTCAAAGTCGATCACACCGATGTCATACAGGAACTTTGTATAGAATCTGGAGTACAGAAGATGCAGCACCGCATGCTCCACGCCTCCGATATACATATCTACCGGCAGGTATTTGTCTGCTTTCTCTCTGGAAACCAGTTCTTTATCATTATGATTGTCTACATAGCGCAGGAAATACCAGGAGGACCCTGCCCACTGAGGCATGGTATTTGTCTCTCTCTTCGCCGGTTTTCCACATACCGGGCACGTGCAGTTTACCCACTCGTCGATCGCTGCAAGCGGTGATTCTCCGGTTCCCGTCGGTTCGTAGGACTCTACATCCGGGAGTGTAAGCGGAAGTTCTTCTTCCGGTACCGGCACACATCCGCAGTCCGGGCAGTGGATGATCGGGATCGGCTCGCCCCAGTAACGCTGACGTGAGAACACCCAGTCACGAAGCTTATAGTTCACTGTCGCACGTCCCAGGCCTCTCTCCTCGATGATGTGCGGAGCCTCTTTCTTCAGCACAGCGGATTCCATGCCGTTCCACTCGCCGGAGTTGATCATTGTTCCCGCAGCCTCTGTATAAGCCTCTGTCATGTTCTCGATCTCTTTGCCGTCTTTTGCGATAACCTGAACGATCGGAATATCGAATTTCTTTGCGAACTCAAAGTCACGGTCATCGTGAGCCGGCACACACATGATAGCTCCGGTACCGTAATCAGCCAGCACATAATCGGACAGCCAGATCGGCGTCTTTGCACCGTTTAACGGGTTGATCGCATAGCTTCCCGTAAATACGCCTGTCTTCTCTTTATCCTGCATACGGTCTACATTTGACTTCATTGATGCTTCGTAAATGTATTTCTCCACCGCGTCTTTTGTCTCCGGTGTGGCGAGAGATTTTGCAAGCGCGTGCTCCGGTGCAAGTACCATAAATGTTGCGCCGTAGAGCGTATCCGGTCTTGTTGTGTATACCGTGATCTTCTCATCTCTTCCCTCAACCGGGAAATCAACCTCTGCACCGTAGGATTTTCCGATCCAGTCTGTCTGCATCTTCTTAACCTTCTCCGGCCAGTCCAGCTTATCGAGGTCGTTTAACAGGCGGTCTGCATACTTTGTGATGCGGAGCATCCACTGACGGAGATTCTTCTTCGTCACTTCCGCGCCGCAGCGTTCACATTTACCGTTTACAACTTCCTCATTTGCAAGACCTGTTTTACAGGACGGACACCAGTTGATCGGGAACTCCTTCTCATATGCAAGACCCGCTTTGAACATTTTTACGAAGATCCACTGTGTCCATTTGTAGAAGTTCGGATCTGTCGTATTTACTTCCATATCCCAGTCGTAAAGCGCTGCGATATCATTGATCTGCTTCTTGATGTTTGCTACGTTCTCAGCTGTGGATTTTGCCGGATGAACACCCATCTTGATGGCATAGTTTTCAGCCGGGAGTCCGAAAGCATCCCATCCCATGGGATGGATGATATAGTATCCCTGCTGAAGTTTATAGCGGCTCCACACATCGGAGATCACGTAGCCTCTCCAGTGTCCGACATGAAGTCCGTTTCCTGACGGATACGGGAACATATCGAGGCAGTAATATTTCTCTTTCTCTTTTCCGTTGTCATCCACTTTCGGATTGACCGGATTCTCTTCCCATTTCTCACGCCATTTTTTCTCAATTGCTCTGTGGTTGTACACAATCTTTGTACCCATCTGACGATTCCTCTCTTTCATACATTAGTCGAGCCTGCAGCCCATAAAGAAAGCCTTTTCTTCTCATATCAAGAGACGAAAAGGCTTATTTTCCGTGGTACCACTCTCATTCATCTGACCAAAGTCCGATGCACTCATTGATTCTGTAACGGGAATTCCCGCTTCTGCCTACTCTTTATTCAGCAGAAGAACTCCGAGACCAGTTCAGAGTTTACGCTGCTGCCTCGCACCTCCCGGCAGCTCTCTGGAAACGATATGCTCCTACTACTTCTCTTCTCAGTCTTTGCAATATACTCAATTATTATAGAAAGAACCTTAAAATAAGTCAAGGAAAATTTATACTCCTCTCCTGACTTTCGGCTCCCAAAGGATTACTTCGCCATTATTCAGACTTTTCTTTACATCAATGATCCGCTGGTTTGATGACCCCCGGAATACTAGCCGGATATCCTTTAACTTCTCCACAAATCTTCCGTCTACCAGTATGTCGATCATGGAGAGCATCTCATCCGTATACTCGCACCGGGCCCGGCTTTCACTCAGAAGCTCCCGGTCAAACAGATAACCACTGTAGCACCAGATGGTCTTCTGCGGGTACTGTTCTCTCACTTTTCTCAAGAGCTGTACGAGTACCTGCTGATTCTGAGGTTCAAAAGGCTCTCCTCCAAGCAGCGACAGACCGTTTATATAGTCCGGAGAAAGGGCTTCTATAATCTCCTGTTCTGTCTCATCCGTATATTCTTTCCCGTAGCTGAAGTCCCACGTGTCCTGGTTGAAACATCCGGGACAGTGGTGAGTACAGCCGGAAACGAAGAGGGAGACTCTGACTCCCTCTCCGTTGGCGATATCGCATTTTTTAATTTCTCCGTAGTGCATATTTTCTCCTGTTGCCGCACATTCACTATGCCAGATAGTAGCAGTTCAGAGGGCGCTTAACTGTTATTACAGATGCAGCACTCTCTCCTTGATCTCCTGAGTTCTCCCCTGATTCCAGAACTGAGTTCCGATGTAACCGCAGGTGCGCCTCGCCACATTCAGCTTATCCTGATCTCTGTTGCCGCAGTGCGGGCACTCCCACTCAAGCTTACCATCCTCTGTCGTCACGATCTGGATCTCTCCGTCGTATCCGCACACCTGGCAGTAATCGCTCTTTGTGTTCAGCTCTGCATACATAATATTGTCATAAATGAATCTCATCACCTGAAGCACTGCCGGTATGTTGTCCTGCATATTCGGCACTTCCACATAGCTGATCGCACCGCCTGTGGAGAGCGCCTGGAACTGGGACTCGAATTTCAGCTTGGAGAAAGCATCGATTTCCTCGGTCACATGAACATGATAGCTGTTTGTGATATAACTCTTGTCTGTCACGCCCGGGACAATACCAAATCTTTTCTGCAGACATTTTGCAAATTTATAAGTCGTACTCTCGATCGGGGATCCATAAATGCTGAATCCGATATTCGTCTCTTCTTTCCACTTATCACACGCATCGTTCATATGTTTCATGACATCCAGTGCAAACGGCGTTGCTTCCGGATCTGTATGAGATTTGCCTGTCATGTATTTTACACATTCATACAGCCCTGCATATCCGAGGGAGATCGTGGAATAGCCTCCGTAGAGCAGCTTATCGATAGGCTCACCTTTTTTCAGCCGCGCCAGCGCACCATACTGCCAGAGGATCGGCGCTGCGTCCGAGAGCGTACCTTTCAGCCTGTTGTGTCTGCACATCAGGGCACGGTAGCACAGATCCAGTCTGTCATCAAAGATCTTCCAGAATTTCTCCATATCTCCGCCCGAGGACAGCGCCACATCCACAAGGTTGATCGTCACAACGCCCTGATTGAAACGTCCGTAGAATTTATACTCACCGTTCTCATCTTTCCACGGGCTTAATGCACTTCTGCAGCCCATTACAGGGAAGCAGTTGCCTTCTTTGAGTTCTTTCATCTTTTTCTCGGATATGTAATCCGGAACCAGACGCTTTGCTGTACACTTGGCAGCCAGCTCTGTCAGATAATAATAAGGGGTTCCCTCATCAATATTATCTTCCTCAAGCACATAAATCAGCTTCGGGAACGCAGGTGTCACCCAGACGCCGGCTTCATTTTTGACGCCCTTGTACCGCTGTTTAAGCGTCTCTTCAATAATCATGGCCAGATCTTTCTTTTCAGCCTCATTCTTAGCTTCGTTCAGATACATGAACACCGTGAGGAACGGAGCCTGTCCGTTTGTTGTCATCAGCGTGATCACCTGATATTCTATGGTCTGTACACCTTTTGTGATCTCCTTTTTCAAACGTCCTTCTACTATCTCATTGAGCTGATCCTGCGGACAGTCAAATCCGATCACCCGCATCTCTTCTTCTACTTCTGCGCGGATCTTATCTCTGGAAACCTGTACAAAAGGAGCCAGATGAGTCAGGGAAATGCTCTGACCGCCGTACTGGTTGCTGGCTACCTGGGCAATGATCTGTGTTGCAATATTGCAGGCTGTGGAGAAACTGTGGGGCTTCTCGATCATCGTGCCGCTGATGACAGTGCCGTTCTGAAGCATATCCTCGAGATTCACCAGATCGCAGTTATGCATATGCTGTGCATAGTAATCTGAATCATGGAAATGAATAATTCCCTGTCTGTCCGCCTCCACAATATCTTCCGGAAGGAGCATTCTCTGAGTAAGGTCGCGGCTCACTTCGCCTGCCATATAATCTCTCTGTACACTGTTGACCGCCGGATTTTTGTTGGAGTTTTCCTGTTTCACGTCCTCATTGTTGCACTCGATCAGGGAAAGGATCCTGTTATCCGTTGTATTTGCCTTGCGGACAAGTGAACGTTTATAACGGTATCTCACATATCTCCTTGCCAGATCAAAAGCACCGGTTGACATAATCTGGTTTTCCACCATATCCTGTATCTCTTCCACGGATACGGCACGATTCAGCCGGTTACATTTAAATTCCACGAACTCGGCGATATCCTCGATCTGGGCATCCGTCAGGCTTCTGCTCTCCGACTTTGTATCTGCCTTTGTGACCGCTCTTATGATCTTTTTGTTATCAAATGCTTCTTCAGAACCATTTCTTTTAATAATCTTCATTCTGCTTCTCCTTAATTGTCTCTATATTGGAAATAACAGTTCAGCTGTCGGAACAGAAAAGGGCTGAACTGTCATTTTAGGAACAGTCCCTGCAGTCCGCCGGTGGTTTTCCACGTAAGACCTGCATATCCGTCTGGAATTCATTCTAATACAAAATATAGTATAATGCAATCCCAAAAACACATTATCATGTATTTTCTGAACTACTGCCAATTTCGCACACATTATCCCGAAAATGAAATTATTTTATTTTTTTCTCCATACAACTAACACACTTCGCGAAAATTATCTGTATTTTCAGAAACAGGCTCACCGGAAGTGCCAAAAGCACATTTCTGGATTGCAAATGGTCGCCGGGGTCTCGGGCAAGCCGGATTTTAGCTCGTTGCAATCGCAAAAAAAACAGCCCATATCCGGTTTTTCCCGAATACAGACTGTCTCCTCAGCATTATATCAGTTCATAATTACATCTATAAATATATTCCTTATTTCATTGCCTTAAGCCTCGTAAAATAGTCTTTCGATTCTCTTACAACGACTCCGTTTAGTGCCAGCAGAGCCACAAGGTTCGGAAACGCCATCAGTGCATTAAACACATCTGCGATATTCCATACCGCTGCCACCGTCATGTACGGTCCGATAAATACTGCCACAATGTACAGCCATCTGTACCCTTTTACCACAGATTTATTTCTGTTAAAAAGATACTCCACACAACGTTCTCCGTAGTAGTTCCATCCGAGGATCGTCGTAAAAGCAAAGAACACAAGGCAGATCATCAGAGAAAATGTCGCCACTTCCGGCGGGAACGGCAGCCCCTTCTGAAATGCATCCATCGTAATCTCCACGCCTTCCAGATCCGGATTCATCCATGATCCGGCGATCACAACGGAAATACCTGTCATTGTACATATTACGATTGTATCGATAAATGTTCCTGTCATGGATACAAGCCCCTGACGCGCCGGCTCTTTCGTCACGGCAGCTGCAGCTGCAATCGGCGCACTACCAAGTCCGGATTCATTTGAAAAGATACCTCTGGCGATACCCTGCTGCATGGCAACCACCATACTGCCCATGGCTCCGCCTGCGAGTGCACTTCCCGTAAATGCTGACTTCACGATGGAAACAACCGCCGCCGGAACTGCAGTAATATTTGTAATAATAATAATCAGTCCGAGCACTACATACAGAATTGCCATAAACGGCACGACGATCTCAGATACTTTGGCAATTCTTTTAATACCGCCGATTACAACAAGCCCGACACACAGTGTCAGGATGATACAGGTAATCACGGTACTCCATGAATATGTCCTGCCAAACAGCGATACCGCGTTATTTGTATTCGGATCAAAGAAGTTTGTCACAGCAGATGAAATACTGTTCACCTGAGTGAATGTACCGATTCCGAACAGTCCCACGCAGGCTCCGAAAAATGCAAAAATCTTTGCCAGCCATTTCCAGTTCTTTCCCATTCCGTTCTCAATATAGTAGAATGGTCCTCCGAGAACGTGTCCGTCCTCGTCAACAGTACGGTACTTAATCGCCAGAAGTCCTTCCGCGTACTTCGTAGCCATACCGAGAAATGCAGCCACAATCATCCAGAACAGTGCCCCCGGTCCTCCTGCTGCAAGTGCAGTCGCTACACCGGCGATATTTCCGGTTCCGATAGTTGCTGACAGCGCGGTACACAGTGCCCCGAAACTGGTCACCTCCCCGTGTCCTTCCTCTTCATTTTTAATCATGAATTTGAATGCTTTGCCGAGATGCCTTACCTGTAAAAGCCCCAGCCTGACTGTGAGTAGAAATCCCGTAAACAGGATAAGAAGAATCAGCGGCAGCCCCCACACAGCGCCCTGAACTGCAGTAATTATTTCGTTGATCTGCTCCAACATTCCTTTATACCTCCATCCTTTTGCCTGAGAGACTCACGTCTGTGCCATCCTTTCCCATACAAAATGAGAAAAGCCGACATCAACGCTTACACCTTCGGCGCCCTTTCCCAGTTCTCCCGGCCGGACAGCTGACAGAATTCTGGAAAAGAGACTCTCCTGAGTATTTTTCTTTCGTGTTTTAGCACGACAGATTAAATAATAGCACTATTGTAAACTAAATGCAAGAATAAATCCGATTTTCTACTTCTCGTAGAGGAATCTCTCCGGCAGAGAGATATGAAATCCTTCTTCCAGTTTTCTGAAATTCTCCGGGCTGATTGTCTGTCTCTTCTGCGGCACCATGGAAAGTACTTTGATCAGGATTTCCGCGGACTTCTCGATAGTGTGCATCAGGCCGAATGTCAGGTCGAACGTCTCACCGGAACAGAACATTCCGTGGTGTGCCCAGATAACCGCATTGTATTTCTCCATAAGTTTACTTGTGGCGACGGCGATCTCACGTCCGCCCGGAACCATCCAGC
Organism: uncultured Ruminococcus sp.; assembly: GCA_904377845.1. Lineage (GTDB taxonomy): Bacteria > Bacillota > Clostridia > Lachnospirales > Lachnospiraceae > Mediterraneibacter. Next base: position 11,803 of record CAJFGR010000018.1, read on the forward strand.
CGATTACACCTACGCCTTCCGGGAATACAACGGGACATTCCGTAGCCATTTCCCAGAGTTCTCTCGTAAACACTTCATCTTCCAGAGGCAGTACGAAAGTAAGGGCAATTGTATTGGTGGTATGGGCGTGATAGATTACTCTGTGTCTTCCGTCCGTAAGTTTCTTTTTCACCTCATGATTCATCAAATGAGTCGGAAGCTCGCTTGTCGGATTGCCTCCCTCGACAAGCCCCCAGCGGATGCGGTAATTGGAGCCGCTCTCGTCAATCTCTATAATTGCCAGGCAGGCCTCCGGATCCACAATAATATTTCGGAAGTACTTCCCGGTTCCCGTTACAAGGAAAAACTCACCTGCAAGCCCCGGAACTTCCGTACCGATCGGCTGCCATACAGTATCTCTGTACAGACGCGGGCGGATCGCATCTACTTCGCCCTTTTTCAGACGATAGGAAAGGTTGCCGCCATTTCTCTCATGCCAGCCCTGTTTATATCCGTCATCTGCCATTTTAATAAAGTCCTGCATAAATTTTGATTCTAAAACTTTCATTGTTTTCCTCCATTCCAAATAAATCCAAATATATTTTTCTGTTTAATATGTTGTTTTATGTTGTTTCTAGCGGATTTTAATGTTGTTTTCCGTTGTTTTCATTTTAACACTTTATTTGTAAAACGCAATACATTTTTTATATTTTGTGAAAAACAGCCAGAACTTTATTGCTTTTCACGGCGGTTCGAACTATATTATACAGTGTTAAGGATATTTATATTCAGAAAGGGGATTTTAATCATGTTAAATGAGAAAGTAGCTGAACTGCTGAATACACAGATTAACAAAGAATTTTATTCTGCTTATCTTTACCTTGCTTTTGCAAATTATTTTTCGGACGAAGGACTTGACGGTTTTGCAAACTGGTATAATGTACAGGCTCAGGAGGAACGCGACCATGCAATGCTGATCAGACAGTATATGCAGAACAATGATGCTCCTATAACATTTGAAGCAATTGACAAACCGGACTCTGAGTTTAAGAGTCACATGGAAGTGCTTGAAGCAGGACTGAAACACGAGCGCTATGTAACCGGACTTATTAACAACATCTACGGAGCAGCTTACGATGTAAAAGATTTCCGTACTATGCAGTTTCTCGACTGGTTCGTTAAAGAACAGGGCGAGGAGGAGACAAACGCAAACGATCTGATCAAGAAGATGAATCTGTTCGGATCAGATCCGAAGAGCCTCTATCTCCTTGATCAGGAGCTTGCAGCACGCACATATGCAGCTCCGTCGCTGGTTCTGTAATTTAACATTCTTTTTATCCCAGGGCCACATCCAGTATCATCATGAGCACAAATCCGACAGCGACTCCTACCGTGCTGATATTGGAATGCGGCCCTGTCTGCGCCTCGGGGATCAATTCCTCCACCACAACATAGATCATCGCTCCCGCGGCAAATGCGAGAAGATACGGCAGCAGAGGCACGACAAGCCCCGTCAGAAGAATTGTTATAAATGCTGCCACCGGCTCTACGATTCCAGAGAGTGCACCGTAGACAAATGCACGCCTTTTTGAAATTTCCTGGCTTTTCAGCGGCATGGAAATAATCGCACCTTCCGGGAAATTCTGAATGGCAATCCCGACAGAAAGCGCAAAGGCTCCGGCCAGAGTCATAGCCGGGTTGTCTGTAAGAGCTCCGGCAAACGTAACACCGACCGCCATACCTTCCGGTATATTGTGGAGCGTTACTGCCAGGACAAGCATGGTTGTTTTTTTTAAATGTGCAGGCACGCCTTCCGGTTTGTCATCTGTAAAATGCAGATGGGGAGTCAGTGTGTCCAGCACAAGCAGAAAGCCCATTCCAAACAGGAAACCTACAGCCGGAGGCAGCCATGAAACGCCTCCCTTCTGTTCCGCCATATCGATAGCGGGTATAAGAAGCGACCACACAGAAGCGGCAATCATTACGCCCGAGGCAAATCCGAGCAGCACTTTCTGAAGCCGCCCGTTCATTTCTTTTTTCATAAAAAATACCATCGCCGAGCCAAGCGCAGTCCCGGCAAATGGTATCAGTATTCCGATTAATGTATTCTGATTCATATCTTCTCTCCCTTTTATCCGGCATATATATCAGATATATGATACTCTCTGCCGATAATTTTTATCGTTGTCTTATGATATGCACGAGGAGAAGATTTTGTCAACGCATTTCAGATATGGAAGATTTTATCTTCCGGATGTGTTACGCTCCTGCTGCCAGCTCCTTTCCGGCCGCACGGCATTGTTCCAGAGCTTCTTCATCGGGCGATTCATTTGCAATCACTCCCTCGTCTCTTACAAGAACAGCACCGGCATTTCTCATACGCTCCGCCCAGTCACGCATCCACTCTCCGTCTCCCCAGCCATAGGAACCGAACAGAAGGATCTTCCGACCTGATACAAGAGGTTCCAGAGATTCCACAAACGGTTCCATCTCACTCTCTTCAAGCTGTTCCGCCCCCATTGACGGGCATCCCAGTGCAAACGCACTCTCTGATGCCAGAGCCGCAGCATCAGCATTTGCCACTTCCAAAACATTTGCCTCTGCACCGGCCGACCGAATCCCCTCTGCAACAGCTTCCGCCATAGCCTGAGTATTCCCTGTTCCGCTCCAATATACTACTGATACGCTCATTTTTTCTCCTCCATTTTATGAAATAATCTCCCGGATGCTTTTTCCGGTTATAAATTCATTCACCGCACAGTCTTTCGCGCGGTCATACTCCTTGAAAATCATTCTCGCTCCTGTAAGATTGCTGTAAACTTTCCAGTATCCGATCATCAGGTATTTTTTCCCTTCATTTTCAATAAATCCCTTTACATCGTCTGGCGGATATCCGAGAAAGGCACCGATCTCATGGGGGAATCCCATTCCCCGTTTCGAGAAGTCTTCTACCCGGTCAGCAAGGCGGCGGATCATTCCTCCAAGATCCATATCCGAATATCCGTATTCCCAGATCAGCCCCCGTATCACAGGACTGTGCAGATATCTTTCCAGCTCATCGGGACGGTAAAAGAGGACAAGGCATTTTCCCTCAGAGCAGGACAGCCTGTGATATGCAATCTCTGTATCCCTGAAAAGTTCCGCAAGCCCGTTGTACAGACCTGCATCCACTGATATGACGCAGGATACTTTCAGTCCTTTCAGAAACGGTGCACACTGAAGAACTACCTGAAATGCAAGGCGCAGTCTCTGGTCTGCATTCTTTAAAAAATATGATAATACTTCTGCCGGCATGGTTCCTCCTTGATTATGAGAATGATTTTCAATTGAGTTTATATTATCACAATGGCACATCCATTTCAATATAGATTTTGAGAACTTTTATCATTTTCTATATATAGTCAATATGCTCAATTATTTTTCCCTTTTTATCCTTTTTTTAGTTGTTCCCCACAGTGCTTTAGTGTATAATGGGTATATGATATTTGAGAGGTGAAAGTCTCAAACAATACATACATAAAGGAGAGATTCGCCATGGTAAATTTAATTACAGGCCCAAGAGGCAGCGGAAAGACACAGCAAATGATCGAACTTGCAAATGAGAAGGTGAAAACTTCCAACGGAAACGTAGTATTTATCAAAAGGAGCCACAAGGATACCTACACGGTAGATTTCAACATCCGTGCGATCCGTATGGCTGATTATCCGGATATTCTGACACTCGAAGAATTCGTGGGATTCCTTTACGGTATGGTAGCCGGCAACCACGACATCGAAACCATCTTTATCGACAGCGTGCTGAAACAGGCAAACATCACTCTTGAAAGTCTTCCTGTTTTCCTGCAGAAACTGAATAAGATAAGCTCCGAAAACAACATCGATTTTTATCTGAGCATTGGTGCAGATAAAAACGAGATTTCCGGTATTGATTCTTCCGATTACAATGTAATCTCATAAGAAGCCAGACCGATAGAACTTTCAGATGTTTTTAAGCATCTGCAGAAAAAGAATGAAAAAGCGGCGACAGAACAAAACCTCTGCCGCCGCTTTTTTCATATTCAGTTATTGTTATACTACGTTTATTTATTCCTGTACCGTCTTTACTCCTCCGGCGCGGAAGGCACATCTGTACCGTTCATCGACAGAACTGTATTTGTCTGTTCGCCCTCTTTATACTCGATCGTCACTTCATCCCCCACGTCAAAACGGATCACATCGATATAATCCACAACCGATACGTCAAAGATTCCGTCTGATCCTTCTATCATAATATAGTAATGGGAATTTCCGTCTACTACTCCCTGGGCAATTTTCGTGATCTTCCCTTCCGCCGTCAGTATCTCGCGGGTATCTTCCTCCACCTCTTTGATGCCGTTCTCATACATCAGTGTGGTATACTGCTCCTCACACTGGCTGACTGTATCTCCGGTAGCCACAATCTGATATTTCTGGACGTTGACCATAGCGTACATCTTTACAAGGCCCGCATCGTCCTTGAGCGCAATAAAATACGTCGGTTCTCCTGAAATGTTCAGAAGGAGCGGGAATGTAGCCGTATAGTGCAGGTTCTGCACCTGGCCTTCTGCAGAATCCATAGCCGACTGTTCCGTGGCGCCCTCGACCTCGTAGAATCTTGTTTCCATCGTTCTCTGATTCATAAGTACAAATCCTACGTTGGACTGATCACCTGTAATAGATGTAACACCTGTGTACACCCATACATCATCGTCGATCGCCAGATAATTATAGCCGTCCGTGGTTACAAGACAGTCCTTCTGTCCGAACACGCTGTTGAGAAAACCATGACGCAGCGTTCCGTGATAATCATAAAGTTCTACAAGGAGATCCGCAGAGTATGCACGGTCAATCCACTGCGGAGCATCCTCAATTGCATAATCCTCTGTCTCACCTGTAATCGCGTTGCATAGTACGACTCTGCCGATGGTCACACCGCCAAACAGACCGATATTGTATTTTTTCACCGGGCAGATCCAGTAGGGAGTTCCGTCCTCATCCACCTCAAAACTGAGATCATTAAAAATATAAGTGGGATACTTAAATCTCAAATGCCGGTAAATATTCCGGTTAAAATGATCGCTGGTTGTATATTTCATACCTTCGTCCAGCTTTACCAGCTCGGTATCCTGAGTCGCCATATCTATCTTCATATATGCAGGGATACCTTCGCCATTATTCGTAAGCCATTTTATAATGCTGGCATATTTAAGAGGAGACACTCTCACCGGACGATCCTGATAATTGATCTGGGAGTACAGGTCATCAACCTCGAACTGAGACACCATATCCACCATACTTCCCATCTCTCTGTTTCCCAGAAGTGTTGCGGAATCCCGGTCAAGCAGGGGGATCTGGTCAAAGGAGAGTTCTTCAATGTCTGTCGTAAATTCTCCCGTCTCCACTGTCATAAGCTGCTGGTATTTCTTTGCGTTTACAACAGGAGAAGACAGAAGGGTTCCTGCCAGATATACGATAACAACTGCCGCAAATACACCCAGAATCACTTTCAGCCCTTTTGAATCCTTGAGTTCATACCGGCTGAGTTTTTTCTTTCTAATAAATATTGCCGCCACCAGAAGCACCAGCACTCCCAGAAATACCCAGAATTCCGTGGAGTGAATGTTCACTGCCGGCAGCGCGACATAATAGTAGAGCCCGAGCAGGATAATAACAGCTGCTGCAATAATAATATTTCGTTTTACCTTTTTCATATTTTCCCTTTCTTTTTTAAATGCCCCGCAGCAAACCCTGCGGGGCATCTTTTGTATACAACACTTTCAGACTTTTTCGTCAGAATTTCTTCCGCCAGAGTGCGGGTGACAAAAGAATCAGAAACGGAATGATCTCAAGTCGTCCCACGAGCATATCAAAACTGAACACAATCTTGGAAAGCGGGGAGAACATATGGAAGTTCTCTACCGGTCCTACTTTGGATATACCCGGTCCTACATTATTTATTGTTGTCAGTACGCCGCTGAAAGATGTAGCAAAATCAAAATTATCGATAGATACAATCAGTACCGATGCCACCAGTATAAATACATATGCGGCAAAGTATACATTTATTCCACGCATTGTATCCTGTCCGACTTTTCTTCCATTGAGCTTCACCACGGTCACTGCATTCGGATGGAGCACTTTATGGATCTCCTGTCTGATAGATTTGATCAGAATAACGAAACGGCACACTTTAATACCGCCGCCGGTAGATCCTGCGCTGGCACCGATAAACATAATGGTCAGCAGTATCGCTTTCGACAGTTCAGGCCACAGCTCATAATCCGCCGTGTAGAATCCTGTTGTCGTAATAACCGATGCCACCTGAAACGCCGCATACCGGAATGCATGGAACACATTTTCATAAATGCTCAGAATATTAACTGTAATTACTGCGATAGATGCAGCGATGATCCCGAGGTATGCCCTCAGCTCCTCGTTTTTGAGCACACTCTTCCAGTCCTTTATAAGGAGCAGAAAATACAGGTTGAAGTTCACTCCGAAGAGGATCATGAACACTGTGATCACTCCGTCAATATATGCGCTGTCATAAAAAGCCACACTTGTATTCCGGTTGTTGAAGCCTCCGGTTCCTGCCGTACTGAAGGAGTGGATCAATGCATCGTAAAGATTCATCCCGCCGAGCATGAGAAGTATCACTTCCACTGCAGTCATCGCAAAATACATACCGTACAGGATCGTCGCCGTATTTCTTGCCTTCGGAACCAGCTTATCCGACTCAGGTCCGGGCATCTCCGCACGCATGAGCGGCATTGAATTCTCATCATCCAGGGAAGTGATCATCAGTACAAAGACCAGCACTCCCATTCCGCCGATCCAGTGCGTCAGACAGCGCCAGAAGTTCATGCCCATTGGGAGACTCTCAATCTCCTGAAGGATCGTGGAGCCGGTAGTGGTAAAGCCCGATACTGTCTCAAAGAATGCGTCAATATAGTTCGGGATGCTTCCGGATATTACAAACGGAAGCGCGCCGAAGAGAGACCATAAAAGCCATGCCAGTGCGACAATGGCGAAACTTTCTTTTCCGTATATCCTCGTGCATTTCGGACGTTTCCTTCCAAAGATAAGATACACAACTCCGAGAATTACACTTACGATCAGGAAAGAGAAACCGCTTTTTTCCCAGTAAATCAGGGAGACAAGAGCGGGAATCAGGAGTACTGCACCTTCCACGCCGAGCATTTTCCCCAATATGTATACAATCATTCTTTTGTTCATTTTCCTACACCTACACCAAAATATCCTCGAGATCTTCAATATGGCTGTCCATTGTGACCACAATCACACTGTCGCCCACTTCCATGCAGTCATTACCGCCGGGAATAATGATCTGCCGCTTTCTGGCAATGCACGCAATCAGATTGTTCGATCTGATCTGAAGATCTTTCAGCGGTACTCCGGTATATCTTGTCTCCGCCCTGATGATAAATTCAAGTGCTTCAACTTTCTCATCTACAAGCTGATAGAGTGTTTCCACATTTGCGCTGCCCTGAGAATTCTTTCTCGCTCTGACATAACTCAGTATTGCATCTGCTGTCGCTGTTTTTGCAGATACAATGCTGTCGATTCCGAAGTCTTCGACCATACTGGCACGCCGGTCTTCATTAATCTTTGCTATAATCTTCTTCGTTCCCTGACTCTTGGCAAACAGCGCTGTAATAATGTTTTCCTCGTCCATACCGGTCAGGCCCACAAACGCATCTGCCTCCTCGATTCCCTCCTCGATCAGCAGATCATGATCCGTGGCGTCCCCGTTAATAACTGTCGCTTTCGGAAGAAGTTCGCAGAGCTCCTCGCATCGGTTCACATCGCGCTCAACGATCTTGACCTGCATTCCGATTTTACACAGCTGCACAGCCAGATAATAAGCCACCCTGCCTCCTCCGCAGATGATTACCTTTTTTATCTTTCCGCGGTGTTTTCCGAACATACGGAAAAACCGCTCCATCTCAAAGTGGGAGACAGCCATATGGAGCCTGTCTCCTTCCCGGATCTCATAATCGCCGTCAGGAATCAGTACATCCCTTCCATGCTCAACCGCACAGACAAGAAGTTTGATCTGGAACTTATTATACATATCCGCAAGCGACATTCCCGCAAGCCTGCTGTCCTTCTGTATCGGATATTCGATCAGTTCTACTTTTCCCTTTGCGAAGGTTTCAATCTTGCTGGCATCCGGGAAAAGCAGAAGTCTGCTGATCTCGTCTGCAACGATCAGTTCCGGATTCACCGCCATACTAAGGTGAAGATCCTCTTTCAACAGCCCGATCTGTTTGTAATAGATCGGATTGCGCACACGTGCAATCGTGTGTCTCGCACCAAGCCGTCTTGCAATAAGACAGCTTAACATATTACACTCGTCCGCTGATGTACAGGCGATTACAAGATCCGCATGAGGTACGTCAGCCTGCTTCTGTACTTCGGCATCCGCCGCATCTCCTGTTACACAGGAAATATCAAGCCTGTCCACAGCATATTTCAATTTCTTTTCATTACTGTCGATCATCACCACATCATAGTTTTCGACAGAAAGCTGCTTCGCAAGTTTATACCCTACTTTCCCATCTCCGATGATAACAATCTTCATTATTTTTACCCTCTGTTGTATCAATATTTTCGTGCCGGTATCAGCCCGGCTGTGCTGTCCGCATACACAGCAGAGCAATTATAGCACCTTTAATTCTAAATCACAATAATCTTAGCACTTTCTTAACGTTCTTCTTAATACAATCTAATGTCCTTCTGTAACAGTACAGCCCTCATCAAAAAGGAAGCGCCAGATCCTGTCTGTCAGATCCTGCGCCTCCTTTTTCATTCGTAATTATAATATTATCTAAAAAACTTACATCCGCTTTTAGTCTTCTGCAGCCCTTGCCGCGATTTCTTTTTCCTGCACGTCTGACGGTGCCTGCTCATATCTTGCAAAAGTATACTCATAAGTACCGCGTCCGCCTGTCATGGATCTTAATGTCGTACAGTACCCGAACAGCCCCGTCATCGGGATATCCGCTTCGATCACCTGCTTGCCGCCTGCAATCGGATTCATGCCGAGCACACGGCCGCGTCTCTTGTTCAGGTCACCCATTACATCGCCTGTATAATCGTCAGGTACTGTAACTTTCATAGAAGCGATAGGCTCGAGAAGTACAGGAGATGCTTCCATGAAACCTTTCTTAAATGCCTGCGACGTAGCTGTCTTGAATGCCATCTCCGAAGAGTCTACCGGATGATAAGATCCATCATAAAGAATTGCTTTCACGCCTACAACCGGATATCCGGCAAGTGGTCCTTTGACTACAGATTCCTGAAGTCCCTTCTCCACTGCCGGGAAGTAGTTCTTCGGAACCGCACCGCCGACTACGCACTCCTCAAAAATATATGGTGTATCCAGATCGCCTGACGGCTCGAATTTCATCTTAACATGACCGTACTGTCCATGTCCGCCGGTCTGTTTCTTGTATTTCATATCCACATCGGATGACTTGCGGATCGTCTCGCGGAATGCCACTTTCGGCGTCTCCAGCGTGATCTCTACTTTATATCTCGCAGCCAGCTTGCTCGCTGTGATCTCCAGATGCTGATCTCCCATGCCATAGAGAAGAGACTGTCTGTTCTCACTGTCATTTACAACCTTAAGCGTTACATCCTCGGCTGTCATCCTTGCCAGAGCCTGTGATACTTTGTCCTCATCACCTTTATTCTTCACCGTATATTTCATATATGTATAAGGTACAGAATAATCTGTCTTCGCATATGTCACCTGATTTGCCTTGGTAGACAGAGTATCACCTGTACGCGTATTTGCAAGTTTTGCGATAGCGCCGATATCACCTGCAAAGAGTTCTGATACCTCTGACGGCTTATTTCCGCACATCGTGTAGAGCTTGCCCGGTTTTTCCTCTGATTCCGTATTTGCGTTGTAAAGAACGTCATCGCCCTTGAGCACACCGGAGCACACTTTAATAAAGGAATATTTTCCGATAAACGGATCAACCATTGTTTTAAATACATAGGCTGTTTTTGCTTTCGAGAAATCATAATTCGCCTCAAAGATATCATTTGTCGTACGGTTAATTCCCGCGCACGTCCTCTTGTCAGGGCTTGGGAAGAAACGGACGATATCCGACAGCAGATTGGCAACGCCCTGAGCCTGTATGTTAGAACCCATTGCAACCGGAACGATATCTCCGTCCATAACCTCAGTACGCATTGCAGCGCGGATCTCCTCAACTGAGAACTCCTCGCCGTTAAAATAGCGCTCCATAAACTCTTCACTCGTCTCAGCGACAGCTTCCATCAGGGAATCTCTTAAAATCTCAAGGTTCGGCTTACAGTAATCCGGGATCTCGCATTCTTCTCTCTGACCGATTCCCGTATATCTGCGTCCTGCATTCTTAATTACATTAATATATCCGACCAGCTTCTCATTCTCACGGATCGGCTGGAAATGCGGAGCGATCTTCTTGCCGTAACGTGCGGTGAGATCCTCAACCACCTGGCGGAAACTTGCATCGTCCACATCCATCTCCGTTACATAGATCATCCTCGGAAGATTGTACTTGTCACACAGCTCCCATGCTTTCTCTGTGCCGACCTGAACGCCTGCCTTGCCAGATACTACGATAACCGCCGCATCTGCCGCGCTGACTGCTTCCTCCACCTCGCCGACAAAATCGAAATATCCCGGGGTGTCAAGAATGTTGATCTTCGCTTTCTCCCACTCGATGGGGATCAGGCTTGTACTGATTGAAAATCCGCGTTTCTGCTCCTCTTTATCGAAATCACTTGCCGTATTTGCCTCGAATACTTTTCCCATACGGCTTGACGCTCCTGAAACGTAAAGCATTGCCTCAACAAGACTTGTCTTTCCGCTTCCGCCGTGTCCGAGCAATACCACGTTTCTTATTTCGTCCGTTCTGTAAACTTTCATGCTGCTGCCTCCTTGTATGTAGTTATTCTGCCCACCTTGTTTTCAGTCAGGTAAGCACATCATGGGTATATTGTACTAAAATTTACTTATAATTACAACTATTTTATTCATATTTTACATATATACCAATTGGGCCATCTGATGTCAGAATACGGATTTATGTCTGCATAAGAATCCGGCGACTGACACGGGCCGAACCGTTACTTATATATAGCTTCACCCATGCGATGTGAGTTTACTTTTATGGTGTAAAGTGCTAAGATATGCGTATGTATGCAGACAGTTCTGCATAACAGCCATGACCTTACAACAGACGAAAGGAACTTATCTGATCATGAATTCTATTAAGATCGGCTTTATCGGACTTGGTCTGATCGGCGGCTCAGTTGCCAAAGCCATACGAAAATACTACCCCGGCTATGAAATTGTCGCTTTTGACAAAAACCGGGAAACTCTTGCACTTGCCGTACAGGAGAATATCATAGATACGGCCTGTTCTTCCATCGACGAGAATTTCAAAGGCTGCAGTTATCTTTTTCTCTGCGCACCTGTCTCCTGCAACACTGCTTATCTTGCCCAGCTGAAAAATCTGCTGGATAAGAACTGTATACTTACGGACGTAGGCAGTGTAAAAACCTCTATTCACGAAGAGATTATCGCCCTTGATATGGAAGAAAATTTCATTGGAGGCCATCCCATGGCCGGTTCCGAGAAGAGCGGTTTTTCCAATTCCAAGGCGCATCTTATCGAGAACGCCTACTATATCCTTACTCCCTCGAAAAAGGTATCGGAAGAAAAAGTAGACAGATACCGCAGTTTTGTATCCTCATTAAAAGCTATTCCGGTTATTCTGGATTACAGTGAACACGACTGCATCACAGGAACAATCAGTCACCTTCCTCACATTATCGCAGCCACACTGGTCAATTATGTCCGGGATAACGACACAAAGGACGAGCTGATGAAAGCCCTCGCGGCAGGCGGTTTTAAAGATATCACCAGAATCGCTTCCTCATCGCCCGTAATGTGGCAGCAGATCTGCCTGAAAAATGGAAGAAATATCTCCCAAATTCTCTCAGGATATATACAGGCTCTGGAGAGGGCAAAAGCTGCTGTTGACTCTGCAAATGAAAATGAACTGTATTCGCTCTTCGAGACATCACGTGACTACCGGGATTCCATGCCGAACAGCTCCGCAGGTCCGATTAAGAAACAGTTTGCCGTCTACTGCGATATCATTGACGAGGCAGGCGGTATCGCAACAATCGCCACCATACTTGCCAGCAATAATATTAATATCAAAAATATCGGTATCGTACACAACAGGGAATTTGAAGAAGGTGTACTGCGCATCGAATTCTATGATGAGGCATCATCTGCAAAAGCAGCCGGGCTGCTGCAGAAATACCGCTATATTGTCTATGAAACCTGAGTGCGGGACAACAGAGATACGGAAAATAAAATTGGAGTCTTAAAAATACAAGGCTCCGGAAAAGAAAGGATAAACACTTATGGAATTATGCAGTATCACAGGGTTAAAAGGTAAAATCACTGTTCCGGGGGATAAATCCATTTCTCACCGGTGCGTTATGTTCGGATCCATTGCCAGCGGCATGACAGAGATCCACAATTTTCTCCAGGGAGCGGACTGTCTCGCTACAATCCGCTGTTTTCGCACCATGGGAATTGACATTGAGGAAAAGGGCGACACCATACTTGTCCACGGGAAAGGTCTGCACGGTCTCTCTGCACCGACCGATATACTCGATGTCGGGAACAGCGGTACAACAACACGTCTTCTGTCGGGAATTCTTGCCGGACAGCCGTTCGAATCAAAGCTTTCCGGAGACGAATCACTGAACTCCCGCCCTATGAAAAGGATTATTGATCCGCTGACCCAGATGGGCGCCAATATCTCAAGTATCCTGCGAAACGGATGCGCACCGCTGTATATTACGCCCGGCGAACTTCACGGAATCCACTATAACTCACCTGTGGCCTCCGCGCAGGTAAAATCATGCGTCCTGCTCGCAGGGCTGTATGCGGACGGTGAGACCTCTGTTACCGAGCCGTCCCTCTCCAGGAATCACACAGAACTGATGCTGAAAGAATTCGGAGCCGATATCCGTTCCTCACATGAACTGGGAAGCACAAGGGCAACCGCCTCCATCTCTCCCTGTGACGAACTTTTCGGCCAGAAGATCACCGTACCCGGCGACATTTCCTCCGCCGCATACTTTATTGCAGCAGGGCTGATTGTGCCGGATTCTGAGATTCTCATTGAAAATGCAGGCATTAATCCAACCCGTGCCGGCATCCTGAAAGTATGCGAAGATATGGGAGGCGATATTACTCTTCTCAACGAGCGTGTCGAGGGAGGAGAGAAAATTGCGGATATCCTTGTCCGTACAAGCAGGCTCCACGGCATCACGATACAGGGCGATATTATTCCGACGCTTATCGACGAAATCCCTGTTATCGCCGTCATGGCAGCCGTTGCGGAGGGCACTACTATTATCAAAGATGCAGCCGAATTGAAAGTAAAAGAAACAGACCGCATTGAGACTGTCTGCGATAACCTGAAAGCAATGGGATGTAATGTCACACCGACCTCGGACGGCATGATCATCACCGGCGGGAAACTCAAAGGCGCGTCCATCCACACACTGCTCGACCACCGCATTGCAATGGCATTCAGCATTGCAGCGCTGGTGGCAGAAGGAAATACCAAAATACTGGACAGCAGGTGCGTGGATGTATCGTATCCCACATTCTATGATACCTTTGAGGAATTGCTGTAAATTCCGCGATTGCCGGGGAGACACTTCCGATTGGAAGAGCACAGAGAATCACTCGGATACAGCCGATATGAACCATTTTTCGGATCAGTCGGGATTGTGATGCGGACGGCGACTGTGAAGAAAGGTTAGATGAACTTTAACCCTGAGATATAGCGTTAATCAGCCAGACGGGCTTGTCTGAGCACTGCGAGTTGTCCGTCTGGCTGATTGTTTTTAGCTATATTTCAGGGTTATTAGTTTATCTTCCTTTTGTAACCGGAGCCGGAAGCATTACAATCCCGACTGATCTGAATACGTGAGTCAATCCACTGTATCCGATTGATTTTCAGACGCTTTACCGAGGAATTGACTCTCCGGCAAATACGGAATTTAGATTCCGGCATCCACTGCTGCTCTTTCGATCGCCAGTCCTTTTGTATACCTCTCCATAAACTTCTCATAGCCTTCCACATCTTCCGGCACCGGATCCATTCCTGAGCCCTGTGCATCGTGGAATACTTTGTTATTGAGGTAGTCTGTCAGGCTCTCGCCGTCTTCTTTGCGCACAAGGTAATCTGCAAGAAGCGCAATTCCCCATGCACCGCCTTCTCCGGCAGTCTCCATAACGTATACAGGCGTATCGATCGCTCCGGCAAGGATTCTCTGTCCCACGCCTTTTGTCTTGAACAGGCCGCCGTGTCCCATCATACGGTCAAGTTTTACATTTTCTTTCTTGAGCAGGATATCCATTCCTGTCTTCAGAGCGCCGAGAGATGTGTAGAGATTCACTCTCATAAAGTTTGCCAGATTGAATCTGCTCTCAGGGGAGCGCACGAAGAGGGGACGTCCCTCGTCGAATCCTGTGATATGCTCGCCTGAGAAGTAATTGTATGCGAGCAGGCCGCCGCAGTCAGCATCGCCCTCAAGCGCTTTATTGTAAAGGGTTCCGAACAGTTTGTTCATATCCACGTCAATACCGAAGCTCTCTGCAAATTCTTTGAACAGTCCCACCCATGCATTCAGGTCGGATGTACAGTTGTTGCAGTGAACCATAGCTACCAGATCTCCGGCAGGTGTTGTCACAAGGTCGATCTCCTCGTACGGTTTTGTCAGGTCTTTCTCAAGGACTGCCATAGCAAATACACTTGTTCCGGCAGATACATTTCCTGTTCTTACGGCAACGCTGTTTGTGGCTGTCATTCCGGTTCCTGCATCTCCCTCAGGCGGGCACATAGGGATGCCTGCTGCCAGATTTCCGGAAGGATCAAGAAGTTTTACGCCCTCTTCTGTCATACAGCCTGCATCTTCGCCCGCAAGAAGTACTTTCGGGAGAAGTTCGCGGATCTTCCACGGGAATCCTTTGTCTGCCACCAGCTCATCAAACTGATCCAGCATCCTGCTGTCATAGTCTTTCGCCTCAATATTGATCGGGAACATTCCGGCCGCATCGCCGCTTCCGATCACTCTCCGGCCGGTCAGCTGCCAGTGGATATATCCGGCAAGTGTGGTAAAGAAACGCACTTTTCCTACATGATCTTCGCCATTTAAGATCGCCTGATACAGATGAGCGATACTCCAGCGCTGCGGAATATGATACTGGAAGAGCTCTGACAGCTTCTCTGACGCCTCTCCCGTGATCGTATTTCTCCATGTGCGGAACGGCACAAGAAGCTCATCGTTCTCATCAAATGCCAGATAACCGTGCATCATCGCACTGACTCCCGCTGCCGCCAGATTTGTGATGGTGACTCCATATTCCTCCTGCACATTTTTCACAAGGTCCTGATAGCTGCCCTGAAGCCCTTTCCACACTTCGTCGATGGCATACGTCCAGATATGGTTCACATACTGATTCTCCCAGTCATAGCTTCCGGAAGCGACAGGTGATTTGTCCACATCGATGAGCACTGCCTTAATCCTTGTCGATCCCAGCTCGATGCCGAGCACCGCCTGTCCGGCGCTTATCATCTCTCTGATCTCTTCTTTGCTTCGCATTTACGCACTCCTCCTTTTGATGTTTATTATTCTCTATAGCAATCAGCAGGCGCCTTTTCATGCGCCTGCTGACCTGTATCCTACAGCATTGTTTTACGCAATTCTTCCCCGCTCTTCGCACTTAAATATGCTGGCGCGATATCAAAAACTGTCCTGCATCCGCTCTGCCCTTCCTGTGATAACCGGTATGCCGCACGGGCATAGGCGATCAGGACCGAAGATGTAAACTCCGGATTGGAATCCAGCTTCAGACTGTATTCGATCAGGTGGCTGTTCTCACCATTCCATCCGGTCTTGCCGCTCCTTAAAACGAATCCTCCGTGAGGAATGCCGCTGTGGTCTCTCTTTAACTCTTCTTCACTGATAAAATGTACGGTCGTGTCATAATCCGAGAAATAGTTCGGCATAGTCTTGATCTCTTCTTCAACTTTCGCTGCATCCGCCCCTTCTTCCAGAACAACGAAGCACTCTCTCGTATGCTTCTGTCTTGTCGTCAGATCCGGATTTTCTCCGCTTCTCACTGCCTCAAGCGCTGCATCTACAGGAATCGTATACTGCTTCGCATCTTTGACTCCTTCGATCCTGCGGACAGCGTCAGAATGCCCCTGACTTACACCTTTTCCCCAGAACGTATAATCTTTACCGTCCGGAAGAATAGCATTTGCATACAGCCTGTTAAGGGAAAACATACCCGGATCCCAGCCGACAGAGATGATGCCGATCTTTCCGGCTTCTTTTGCCGCCGCATCCACATTTGCATAATGCTCCGGGATCTTTGCATGGGTGTCAAAGCTGTCAATAACATTGAACATACGCGCATATTCCGGCGTCTGCTTCGGAAGATCCGTAGCGCTTCCGCCGCAGAGGATCATAACATCGATTTTGTCTTTCCATTCTCCTGCGTCTTCAGTCCTGCACACCGGCACGCCTTCTGTCAGGATCTGTACTCTTGACGGATCTCTCCTTGTAAATACTGCCGCAAGTTCCATATCCGGATTCTGCTTTATCGCACACTCGATACCTCTTCCGAGATTTCCATAACCTGAAATACCTATTCTGATACTCATTTGCCTGCTCCTTTTCTGTTGTTTTATTTTAATACTCTGCTGTTATTATACAGGGGCGCGGATAAGTTTTCAATGAATACATGGCTATTTTCTGTATGCGATATCGTTCCATCTCAGTTCATTTTTGAGATTCCGGATCGTCGTATCTTTATCAATATAAACTGCCTCAATACCCATGGCTGCCGCCCAGTCTCCCATCTGCTCGCTTGTCAGGTCATAGGAGAACGCCGTATGGTGTGCTCCGCCGCAGAGGATCCACGCTTCCGCTCCTGTCTGCAGGTTCGGCTCCGGTGTCCAGAATGCTGTCGCAACCGGAAGTTTCGGCATCGGTTTCTCTGTCTTCTTGCAGTTCACGTCATTGATGATCAGACGGAAACGGTCACCCAGGTCGATCAGGGAAGTTGCCACAGCCGGTCCTGTCTTCGCTGTAAATACCAGTCTTGCCGGATCTTCGCGGTCTCCCATGGAAAGGGGCTGTACTTTAATACTGATCGGGCCGTCGGAAATCGTCGGGCACACTTCCAGCATATGAGCCTGAAGAATTCCTTCTTTGCCCGGTACCAGGTTGTATGTATAGTCTTCCATAAAGGAAGTTCCCTTTGCATCTTTCATGCCTTCTGTCATGATTTTCATGATACGGACCATAGCTGCTGTCTTCCAGTCTCCCTCTGCTCCGAAGCCGTAGCCCTTCTGCATCAGTCTCTGAATCGCAAGTCCCGGGAGCTGTTTCAGACTGCCGAGATCGCCGAAATGTGTAACAATTGCCTGATAATTTTTCTCCTCGAGGAACCGCTCGAATCCGATTTCAATCTGTGCCTGTACAGCCACGTGACGTCGGAACTCTTCCGGATCTCTTCCCTCGAGCAGGATATCGTATGTATCATAATATTCATCTGTCAGTGCTTTTACATCGCTCTCGGATACTGCCTCTACAGCCTCCGCGATCTCATTGACCGGATAAGCATCCACTTCCCAGCCGAATTTGATCTGCGCTTCTACTTTATCTCCGTCTGTGACCGCCACATTTCTCATATTGTCGGCAACTCTCATAACACGTACATGGCTGCTCTCGATCACGCCTACCGCCGTGCGCATCCAGGAACCGATCTTCTTCTGCACATCCTCATCGGCCCAGTATCCGACAATCACCTTGCGCTCGATTCCCATGCGGGTGAAGATATGTCCGAACTCTCGCCCGCCGTGTGCAGACTGGTTCTCATTCATGAAATCCATGTCGATGGTATCATAAGGAATTTCACGGTTAAACTGTGTATGCAGGTGAAGTAGCGGTTTTCTGTACTCCTGAAGGCCGAGGATCCATGATTTTGCCGGCGAGAATGTGTGCATCCATGTGATGACGCCGGCACACGTCTCGTCCATATTTGCCTCGTTGAAAGTCTTTCTGATCAGTTCGTTTGTGATCAGTGTAGGCTTTAATACTACCTCGTAGGGAAGATTTCCCGACTCATTGAGTTTTTCCACAATAATGCGGGAATGCTCTGCCACGTGGGTAAGGCACTCATCTCCGTAGAGATCCTGTGAACCTGTGCAGAACCAGAACTTGTACTCTTTTCTTTTTAACATTTTTGTGTCCTCCTTGTTTTGAATATTTTATTTTTCTCCCGGCTGTCCGTAATATGCGTTTGCCCCGTGTTTTCTGTAATAGTGCTTATCCTGCAGTTCCTGCGGCGCAGGCTTTACATCCGGATTAATAAACTCGCAGCGTGCCGCCATCTTGGCTACCTCCTCTGCCACCACTGCATTATGCACTGCTTCGTGGGCGTCTTTTCCCCATGTGAATACGCCGTGATTCTTACAGAGTACGGCAGGAACTGCGATATAGTCTTTCCCCAGTCTCTCAAACTCGTCGGCGATCAGCACACCCGTGTTCTTTTCATATGCCTCTTCAATCTCCTCTTTTGTGAGATTTCTCACACAGGGGATCTCTCCGTAGATATAATCTGCGTGTGTGGTTCCATAGCAGGGAATGTCCCGTCCTGCCTGCGCCCAGCTTGTCGCCCATGAAGAGTGCGTGTGCACGACTCCCCCGATCTTCGGGAAACGGTTGTACAGCACGACATGGGTCGGTGTATCTGAAGAAGGATTGTATCTTCCCTCCACTTTATTGCCGTCAAGGTCAACAACGACCATATCATCCGGAGTCAGCTTATCGTACTCCACTCCGCTCGGCTTAATGACAAACAGACCGCTCTCGCGGTCGATCCCGCTTACATTGCCCCACGTAAATGTCACAAGATTGTACTTCGGCAGAAGCATATTTGCCTCATAGACCTCTTTCTTTAATTGTTCCAGCATAATGATTATCCTCCTTTTATTTATATCTCATGGATGACCTTCACCGAATTGCGCATAATCAGTTTTGGCGCGAATTCCCGGGTCTCCATTTCTTCGTTCTTGAGTATCTTACAGGTGATCTGTTCTGCCGCTGCTCTCCCCAACTCTTCTACCGGATTCTCCACTGACGTAAGCGGCACGGGACAGAATTTTGCAAGTCCTGAATTATCGATTCCTGCCACAGACAGATCATCCGGCACCCGTCGTCCTGCTTTCCGGAAGATCCCTACGAGTTTGTATGCAGTCTCATCATTATAACAGACACATGCCGTACAGCCTTTAAGCCGCTTTAAAAATTTGACGCTCTCATCTTCCATCATCCTGAGTTCTTCCGAATCGATCCAGATAACCTGCTCACCCCGTATCTTTATTTCCTGCTCCATCAGTGCGTCCGTATAACCCGCGTACCGCAGATGCCCCTGCCCGTCGTCTGACTTAAATATTCCGCCGATACGGGTATGCCCGCACTCTGTAAGATGTTTCGCCGCAAGGTATCCTGCCCTTCGGTCATCCATACTGATATGCGGGATATCCAGCTCCCTGTAATAGCTATTAACAAACAAAACCGGTATCCCCAGCTTCTCAATTTCTCTGTAAAGCTCCATATTCGGGTTGGGCAGGGCGCTCTTTACCGTCTCTGCTATGATCCCGTCCACCGACTGGGTATGGATGAACTCTTTCAGCAGCATCCGCTCTTTCTCCACCGCATTGTCCGTCATGGCGATCTGGAGAGTGCATCCTTCACGTGAGAGTACGGATTCGATTCCTTTTATAATTGAAGGGAAAATATAAGTGTCCACGTAGGTCAGCATAACTGCGATCCTGACCTCTTTACCTGCATACCGTCTGGTATTAACAGTAACATAAGTCCCGCTTCCTCTGCGCCCCTCAACCACACCTTTTTCCGTCAGCTCCTCCATGGCACGCCGGACTGTCTGCCGGCTTACGTCAAAGAGCTCCATAAGGTCATTTTCCGAAGGAAGCTTATCTCCCCTGCATAAAGATCCGTTTTTGATCTCCTCCTGAACCCATGAGACGACCCTCTCATATTTCTTCTGCATTCATCAGCCCCCTTTCCTCGTTCTCCATATCCGTTCAGCACTATATATATAATACAACATAACAACTTTCAATACAATTCGCAATATAGATAAAGATATTGAAGGTTTTTTGGCATAAAATAAGAAGTTGTACTGTTTTTATTTTTAAAAAGCAACACAACTTCTTTTCTTCTTCCTACTCGTTCCTGATCGCAGCCAGCGGGCTGAGTTTCATTGCACGCACCGCCGGAAAGTATCCCGCCGCCATTCCTACCAGAACGGCAAATCCCATCGACGCCAGCATCAGCCAGACCGGAATGTATGAAATATTTCCTTCTGTCCCCCACAGACTTTCCCCGGGAATAAGTACATTTATCACACCGGAAATAATCAGGCTCAGAACATTTCCCGCAATTCCTCCGATAAGCCCTATAAATGCGGCTTCCAGCAAAAAGAGCTGGCGGATATTTTTCAGGCTGCAGCCTATCACTTTCATGACGCCGATCTCCTTTGTCCTCTCATAGATCGCCATCATCATTGTATTTGCGATTCCGATTGCGGCAACAAGCAGAGAGACTGCTCCGATCCCGCCGAGTACAGCCTGCACCATACCGAGCGTTTTCTTCATTCCGTTAATGTATTCCACGTTAGTGTATACATCATATCCCAGACTCCGGATCGTCTGAGCCAGTTCTTCTACGTGATCCATATCATCCGCCTGAAGGGATGCCGATGAATATACAAACTGTCCGTACGGCTTTCCATTCTGTGTCGTCGGCTGTCCTGGGATGGCCCGCCCTCTGAACTCTTTCTGAAGATATTCTCTTAATTTATAAATATCGCACAGTACATTATACGAATTGGCATTGTAGGTATCCGGTCCGCCCGCAATCACCCCGCACACACCGAGTACATATTTCTTCGGCGTTTTTACTGTGTTTCTTCCTCCTGATCCTTCACTGTCGGCCGGAGCCGCTCCCAAATCCGCAGTCTCCTGCGTCTGATAATAGCTGTCCTGATCCAGAATCACAAAGAGTTTGTCCTTACTGAGATCAATATCCGGAAGTTCTCCCGTCTCCCAGTATCCGCTTCCCGTTCCTTTTTCATAAAAATCCACAAGCACCATATTTCCGAACAGCATCTCAAGCTCGGGACTGTCCGGATCGGGAAGCCTTCCTCCCGGTTCCAGTTCCGGATTCAGCCGCTCCATTGCTTCATGAGTCATCCCATAAAGCTGGATATACCCCTCATACTTTCCCTTCAGCGCCAGAGCGGAAAAGTTCAGTACAGGATCTGCACTCTTTACGTGTTCCAGCATTTTAAATTCCCGGATCGTCTCATCTGTAATATATTTCGCTGTTTCCCCGTCGTCGCCTGTATCCGTACTGTAACTGTAGGAGCCGTACATCATGCCGTCATCTGTTTTTCCCGTGACGGTAAGTCCTGTCGTACCACCGTCAAGCTCCATCTGTTCGTACATCGACTGCTGCAGTCCGAGCCCCAGAGAAATCATAACGACAATGGACGCAGTTCCGATCACAACGCCGAGGATTGTGAGAAATGCGCGAAGTTTCCGCCTTTTAAGGCTCCCCGCGCTCATCCTCAGTAAATCGCTCCACCTCATCCATCAACTCCTCCTCTTCCGATGACTGGATCTTTTTCTTTCTCCGCTTCAGCAGTACAGCCGTCACAACAGCCGTCGCTGCCGCTACAATGACTATGACTGCTATAATAATCCCGACCGGACTTCCGGTCTCCTCCGGCACATCTGTCATCATCTCCATATCCGCAGGTTCCATCTCTGCCGTAACCAGCATTGTGAAGGGCTGCTCAACCGAATATTCTTTGCCGGAATCATCTTCATAGGTTAGGACCAGCTTACAGTTAGACTCATCATAGGATTCCGTGACAGCGGTCACTATACCGTCGATCGTTCCCGTAGCGCCGGACTCCAGATTTCCGACAAACTGTTCCTCACCCTCGATAGCATCTCCCTCAAATCTTGCTTTTACATTGTACATCTTTACCCGTCCCAGATTGTAGAGGTTACAGGTAACATTTGCCTCTTCGTAGACCGCAACCGTATCGGGCATTACCTGGATCTCACTGAACTCAAATCTGGCTTCCTGGGCAACCGGGATCGCAAGGCTTGACTCTCCTTCAAACTGTGTGGCGTTTCCGTCCTCATACTTCATCGTCATTGTAATGCTGTAAGGCTTCTGAACCAGGTCTGCACGGCTGTTCAGATCTATGGAAATATCCTTTGTTCCGTCCGCCGGTATTTTATCAAGATAGACCGAACTGGATCCTGATACCGGGAGAAATGCCGGTGCTTCCGCCGCTTCATCCGTTCCTGCGGCAGGCGCCTGAAAGTCAAAAAGCATATTTGTAACAGCTGTCTTTTTAGACGTGTTTTTCAGATGAATTACAAGTTTAAAGTTGCTCCCTGCCTTGACCGTACCCGGATCCGTATCGAATCCCGTAACAATGACACGGGGAACAGATCCGTCACCGGCTCCCCCTCCTCCTGTTGAGACAGGTTCACTGTTGTATATGCCGCCGTCATAGAACTCACCGCCGGACGAACCGCTGCCCGGATCGGCCGTATCGTTTCCGGAATCTCCGCCACCGGTTTTATTCCCTCCATCATCTTTATCGGGAGTATTTCCGGTCTGGGTATTTCCCTGAGTCTTATCTCCGCTTCCCGACGTGTCTTTCTTAGCTTCTGTCTTTACAAAGACATAGCGTTCGGTTTCATATACCTTATCGCCATCGTCATAGGTAAGCTTGAATACAAGTTTTAATGACTTGCCGGAGACATCATCTCTCACGGTCAGTGATTCATCTCCTTCACCCCATACCGCTTCAGCCTTTTTGCCTGCCGCAATCGTTCCGAGACTTTTGTCATAATTCAGCTGATCCATATCAAAGGGCCAGTCATCCGTACTGTTGATCACCGGAGCGATCGTAACATTCCGGGCATCTGTATTTCCCTTATTCAGAATATTGATTTTCAGAACAGCCTTCTCGCCCGCTTTGTAAACCGGAGTTTTCTGGTCGTCGCCCACACTGAGCACAATCCGGCTGAATTCTTTTGTCACCTGATCTTCCTGATCCGCTGCGGATCCCTCCGCGTGTACACCCGCAGGCAAAAACATAAACACAGACAGAATCAGGCAGAGAAGCATTGCTCCCGCTCTTTTTAACTGTTTCATAACTTCTTCCTCTCTTATTCATTTTTCGCTGTATCGTGTGTATTAACATCAATCTTTACAATCTTACCGTCAATAATATGGAAAACCCGGTCTGCATACTCTGCCAGATGATCATCGTGCGTTACCATAACAAGAGTCTTTCCCTGCTCTGTCACCACTCTTCTCATAAGACGCATCACTTCTTCGGATGTATGAGAGTCAAGATTTCCTGTGGGTTCGTCCGCAAAAATGATATCCGAATCCGCCACCAGAGCTCTGGCCACGCCTACTCTCTGCTGCTGTCCGCCGGACATCTGGTTGGGCATATGTTTTTTGTGAGCGTTCAGTCCTACTTTTGAAAGCATCCTGTCTGCTTTCTGCATCCTTGTACTTCGCGGCTCCCCGCGGAACATCAGCGGCAGTGCCACATTTTCCAGTGCGTTCATGGTTCCGATCAGGTGAAAAGACTGAAAGATAAATCCCACATTTTCTCTGCGGAACCGGACAAGTTCGTCTTCTCCAAGCTTTTCGATATGCTTTCCGTTTATAATGACCTGCCCTTTTGTCGGTTTCTCCAGTCCTGCCAGCATATTAAGCAGGGTAGACTTACCCGACCCGCTTGTCCCGACAATTGCACAGAATTCGCCTTTTTGTATTTCAAAGCTCACTCCATCCAGCGCACGGACTACAGAATCACCGACTCTGTAGAGTTTGTAAAGATCTTTTACAGTGATTGCTCTTATCGCATTCTCCCCCTCTCCTAAGATAGTTTTATTATATTTTAAGGTATGAATTGGAATATTTTAGAAAGGAAATTATGAAGTTTTTCTTAAGATGAATTCAGTCCGCACTAATGCGGACTGAGTACGATTTATTCGTCAAATTCTAATGTCAGATACTTGAAGCGGTCATCGCTCCATTTCTTTACGACTTTTCCTGATCTGGTTTTCAGCCGCTCACGGTTCTTAAAATTGCCGCTGGCTCCATATGCGTGCTCAAGCATATACCAGTAGGACGTGGGGAGTTTGTTCTCTTCCACTTCCAGAATATCTCCGATCTCGCAGCAGTCCGGCTGCTCGGTTGTAAAATCCATTAATCTTGCCATTGTCTCTGCGCACTCCTTTTTGCCCTGTATAATGCCCCATCTGCTTTCCCGATGCTTACTCCATTATACAGGAGTCTCCTGTACTTTTCCAGCCTATTATTTTCTCTGCCCCGGAGCCGCCGAATCCAGCTGTCATCGGTACTGTCTCAGTAACATTCCCGGAATATCTCCAGTATTTCCGAGGATCCCAGCCTGCGGTAACTTCCCTGAGAGTAATGGCAGGAATCTGCAATTTCCTTCAGTTCGGACGGATCTTTCACGCCCAGCTCCCTCAACGTCTTCGGAAGCCCGATCTCACTGATAAATCCGGAAAGAGCTTCAATACCCGCCTCGGCGAGTTCTGCATCCGTCTTGTCATTCTGCCGGATCCCCCATACATTTCGTGCAAATCTGGCGAACTTTTTTAAACCGCTTCTGTAAATATGGCGGTAGTACGCCGGATGAAGCACTGCCACTGCCTGTCCGTGGTTACAGTCCGTATAGGCTCCGAGCTGATGAGCCATCAGATGACAGGTAAAATCACATTTCTTGCCCAGTTTAATCAAACGGTTCTCCGACAGCATGGAATCCCAGAACAGATTACTCCTTGCCATATAATTCTCCGGATCATCAAGTGCAAGTCTTGTATTGCGGATCACACTGCGCATCAGTGCTTCTGCGATCTCATCGGACACATTCTGTTCATCCGGCTCGCTGAAATAGGTTTCCATAATATGGGACAGACTTTCAAAGGCCCCGCCGATCCCGAGAATGAGCTGTACGCCACTGTTCTTCGCCAGGCGCGCTCCTTCCATGACTTTTCCGTATACAGGATTCGGCATGATCCCGGAAAATTCCACTACATTTTTTCCGGATTTTATCAGGATATTCAGGATTTCATCATAGATACCGTTCTTCTTGACAGACCCCTCCCCGTAAGCCATCATGACCGTATCACAGTCTTTCACCAGGCTGGTCAGAAACTCCTTCACGCATCCCGTCCCGAAAAAAACTTTTGTCCTATTTTCATAGATAAAGTTATTCATCTTCTGAAAAACCTCCTCTGATGCCTTCTGCTTCTATTATAGAAAAAAGAGACTTCGTACAGAAGTCTCCATTAGTTTTGCAGTTATTACCCTGCGCTTTATACTGCTTTTTTAACCGCTTTTAAAAAACGCTTTACCAGATTCGACGGTTCCGTGGAATATAATACTCCGTAAGGGATCGTATATTTCCATTCCACGGGAATGATTTTCAGCAGGGGATGGGCATCCTTCCAGTTCTCCACAGCCATCAGAATTTCGTTACTGTTTTTTCTCCGTACAGATCCTGAACTGTCTGAATTTCTTTACCTGCGAGCCGGTGATTGACTGACACCGCACAGCATATCCTCTGCCTGGAAAGTTCCATACCCTGACACTGACGCAGTTTCAGCATTGTCTCATCGAAAATTCCACCGACTACATCAATATTTGTTCCCAGGTTCTTCAGGATCTCTCTTGCATTTTCCTGAGTATTCATATACGGGATCATCTGCAGACGGATATCCGGATAATCTTTCTGAATTCTTGACCAGATTTTGACCAGAGGTGCTGCCGGAGTCATTGGCGAGGTTCCGATCCTGATAATATTGTCCTTCTCCTCCATCGCTGTGCGTGGTAAGGTGATTTTACAGTCACAGGGTAAGGAGTTTTTTACATGGCACGGTAAGGACTTTTTTACATGACAGAGTAAGGAGTTTTTTACATC
>CAJFGR010000019.1 GCA_904377845.1 uncultured Ruminococcus sp.
GCTCCTATGTACCGCTGCGTTACGGCCCGAGCGAAAGCGGGTGCGCTAGCAATACCTGCCTCCCGGCGGATACTTTATCAGTCCGGAAAATCGGAATTTTCATTCCTCCTCTTTGAAGTGTTCGCGGAGTTTCTGAATCGCACTTTTCTCTATCCTTGAGACGTAAGAGCGGGAAATTCCGATCTGCCGGGCGATTTCCCGCTGCGTGTATTCTTCCCCGTTATATAGTCCGTATCGCATTTTTAAAACGAGCTTTTCTCTTGAGGAAAGCTCGTTTTCGACTTTTTCATAGAGTTTCTGTATATTTTCTTTGAGATAGATTTTTTCGGGGACGTCTGCATCGTCGGTTTCAATGATATCATAGAGTTTGATCTCGTTTCCTTCCCGGTCTGTTCCAATTGGCTCATATAAAGAGATCTCTTTTGAGACTTTCTTTTTGGAACGGAGATGCATAAGAATTTCATTTTCAACACATCTTGATGCATAAGCGGCAAGCCGGTTGCCTTTATCAGGATTAAATGTCACAACTGCTTTGATCAGCCCGATCGTTCCGATTGAGATCAGGTCCTCAGGGTCTTCTTCAAGATTCTGATATTTCTTGATGACATGAGCTACAAGCCTTAAGTTTCGCTCGATCAGGATATGCTTTGCCTCGAGGTCGCCCTCCGTGTACTTCTGGATGTAATATTTTTCTTCCGAGGGAGTGAGGGGATTGGGAAAAGACTGCACGATGACACCTCTTAGCACATTTGATATAGTTTATGAAAAAAACAGAAAGATTGTGCTTTTCCACTTAAAAGATGGACGATATCATGACTTGACATTTAAGCAAAAACCGTTTTGCTGACTGAATAATCCTTGACACCTGGCTACTCATAAGATATCATAATTATACATTCCCGGGGAAATCTTTTCCCCGGCAATCCTGCCTTTGAGGGAAGGCATCTGATCAATTCGATCGGGAAATTCAGATTTTAGTCAGTATGTATTTGCGTGTTGTATTGTGCAGAGCGCGCCGGGAAAGGAGCGCAGATGAGTTTCAATACAGTTTTGTCTGCTGCTATTGAAGGTATTAAAGCAGAGTTTGTCAGGGTGGAAGCTGATGTGTCAAACGGACTTCCGGTGTTTCATATGGTGGGATATCTGTCGTCGGAGGTAAAAGAGGCAGGAGAAAGGGTTCGCACTGCAATTAAAAATTCCGGGTATGAATATCCGGCAAAGCGTACGGTAATCAATCTGTCGCCGGCGACGCTCAGAAAGCGAGGGGCATCTTTTGATCTTCCGATTGCAGTGTCGATCCTGGCGTCACTGGGGCAGATTCCGGCGGGAAGAATGGAAAAATGCCTGATTATCGGAGAACTGAGCCTCAACGGCCGGGTGAGAAAAGTACCCGGAATCCTGCCGGTGGTGATGGAGGCGATGGAACATGGGATTACCCGCTGTATTATCCCCATGGAGAATGCGGCAGAGGGCGCACTGGTCAAGGGAATGCAGATTGTGGGCGTGGAAAGTCTGCAGGGAGCGGTTGATTTTCTGAGAAAGGGAGTACAGGTACAATGCGCAGATCCTGGAAGGAGTTCGGGCGGAGAGAGGATCTTGTCGGGAACAGACGGAAATATCCCTGATTTTTCTGAGCTCAGAGGTCAGGAAAATGTAAAGAGAGCGGCTGAAATCGCAGTATCAGGGGGACACAATCTTCTCATGATCGGGCCTCCCGGAAGCGGAAAATCAATGACTGCAAAGTGCATAGCAGGCATTCTTCCGCCGCTGGATATGAAGGAAAGCATGGAAATTACCAAGATATACAGCGTGCTGGGGCTTTTAAAAGATGAGTCGCCTTTGATACGGACAAGACCTTTCAGGGAAGTGCATCATACAGCGACAAGGGCAGCCCTGATTGGTGGCGGCGTAATACCGAGACCCGGAGAAATAAGTCTTGCACACAAGGGCGTACTATTTCTTGATGAACTGCCTGAGTTTAGAAAAAATGTATTGGAAGTACTGCGTCAGCCTCTGGAAGAACGCAGTATCCGTATATCCAGAACATATGGCAATTATGCATTTCCGGCAGATTTCATGCTCGTAGCGGCGATGAATCCGTGTCCCTGCGGGAGTTATCCTGATCCGGAAAAATGCACCTGTACACCGGCTCAGATTCAGATGTATTTAAGCAGAATCAGCCAGCCTTTTCTGGACCGGATTGATTTGTGCGTAGAAGCCCCGAAAATCAGATATAAAGATCTGACAGAAACGAGGAGAGTGGAGTGCTCGGAAGAGATAAGGAAACGGGTATGCACGGCGAGAGAGATACAGAAGGAGCGCTATCAGGGGACAGATATCACAACGAATTCAGGTCTGGGACATGAGGAACTGAAACGTTACTGTTGGCTGGGTACAGCTGAAAGCAGGCTGATGGAGCAGGCGTTTATAAAGATGGATCTGTCGGTGCGAGGGTACTACAGGATTATTAAGACGGCGCGTACAATTGCTGATTTGGACGGCTCAGAGCAGATTCTGGAAAAGCATCTGCACGAGGCTCTCGGATACCGTATGATAGACAGGAAGTACTGGAGGAAATAGGAATGAAATACGAATTCTGGATGGCGGGTATAAATGGAATACGACCGGAGAAAAAAGTTATGCTCAGAGAGCGAATGAAAACGGCAGAAGCGATTTATTATATAGAAGAAACACAGCTGCAGAAATATGAGTTCTTGAATGACAATGACAGAAATAAAATAATGCAGGCGCAGAAAAATACTTCGTTCCACGAAGAATATAGAAAAATGCTGGAAAAGGGGATCCGGTTTCTTCCGTACTATGACGCTGAATATCCGAAAAGGCTCAGAGAGATAGAAGATTATCCGTATGCGCTTTATGTGAAAGGAAGTATACCGAGAAAAGATACAAAGAAGGCGGCGGTTATCGGGGCAAGGCGCTGTACGCCTTATGGTGAAAAGTACGCCATTGATTTTGCAAAGGCTCTGGCCGAGCGCGGAGTGGAGATCATCAGCGGTATGGCAAGAGGAATTGACGGTATGGGGCATCGAGGAGCCCTGCTTGGAGGCGGCAGAACATATGCTGTGCTCGGATCCGGAGCGGACGTTTGCTATCCAAGAGAGCATATAGGTCTTTATGTTGATATTATGGAACAGGGTGGCGGAATTATTAGCGAACAGCCTCCGGGAACAGCACCTCTGGCAATGAATTTCCCGGCGCGTAACAGGATTATAAGCGGGCTGTCGGATGTAATCCTTGTTATGGAGGCGGGACAGAAGAGCGGATCGCTCATAACAGTTGATCTGGCTCTTGAACAGGGGAGGGATGTCTATGCTCTGCCGGGTCCGGTTAACAGCATATTGAGCGACGGGTGTAACCGTCTGATCCGGCAGGGCGCCGGAGTTCTGTTGTCTCCGGAGACCTTTCTGGAAGAGTGGGGAATAGAAAAAGAAGCAGAGGAAGGAGGCGGTAAAAAGAAAGTCAAAAATGAAAAAAAACTTGAAAGTGCAGAAAAATTGGTGTATAGTTGTCTCGGTTTGTATCCGAAGAACCCGGATCAGATTGTAAGTGAAACAAAACTGGAAATTAATGAAGTCCTTGCAATGCTGGTATCTCTGGAATTAAAGGGATATGTCCGGGAAATATCGAAGAATTATTATGTAATATCAGAATAAAAGGCATAAACCTGCCAATGGAGGGAGTCAGATATATGGCGCATTATCTTGTTATCGTGGAGTCACCTGCGAAGGTAAAAACGATTAAAAAGTTTCTGGGAAGCAATTATACGGTTGCGGCATCACAGGGACACGTAAGAGATCTTCCGAAGAGTTCGCTCGGCATCGACATTGAGCATGATTATGAGCCGAAGTATATCACGATAAGAGGCAAGGGAGACATTCTTGCCAGTCTGAGAAAGGAAGTTAAAAAATCCGATAAAGTATATCTGGCAACCGACCCTGACCGGGAAGGAGAGGCAATTTCGTGGCATCTTGCTGCTGCACTTAAGCTTGATGACAAGAAAATGCGGCGCATTACATTTAATGAGATTACGAAAAATGCGGTAAAGGCTTCATTGAAAGCTCCGAGAAGCATTGATATGAATCTGGTAGATGCGCAGCAGGCAAGGCGTGTCCTTGACCGTATGGTGGGATATATGATAAGCCCGATCCTATGGGCGAAAGTAAAGCGCGGACTGAGTGCGGGGCGTGTTCAGTCTGTTGCGCTTCGCCTTGTGGCAGACCGGGAAGAGGAGATCAATGCTTTTATACCGGAAGAATACTGGACCCTCGATGCCGCGCTCAGAATTAAAGGTGAGAAGCGTCCGCTTATAGCCAGATTTTACGGCACAGATAAGAAAAAGATTATGATCCGCTCTGAAGAAGAATTAAAAGAGATTCTTCGCAAAATCGAAAACGAGGAATTTAAGATCACAGATATCAGGACTACGGAGCGTATCCGGAAGGCACCGCTGCCTTTTACAACGAGTACGCTTCAGCAGGAAGCAGCAAAAGCGCTGAATTTCGGAACGCAGAAGACGATGCGCATTGCCCAGCAGCTATATGAAGGTATTGATATCAAGGGAGACGGAACGGTCGGTGTGATCACCTATCTGCGTACAGATTCAACAAGAATCGCAGATGAGGCGGATGTAGCTGCAAGAGAATATATTTCTGCAAATTATGGAGCAGAATATGCAGCCGCCAGACAGGCAAGCCCCGCCGGCGATAAAAAAATACAGGACGCGCACGAGGCCATCCGTCCGACTGATATAACACGGACTCCGGCATCTCTTAAAGATTCCCTGACAAGAGACCAGTTCAGGCTGTATCAGCTTATTTGGAAGCGCTTTGCAGCAAGCCGCATGAATCCGGCGCGTTATGAGGCGACGTCGGTTAAGATTTCAGCGGGAGAGTACTGTTTCACAGTCGCTGCTTCCAAGCTGTTGTTTGACGGTTTCCGTTCTGTGTACACAGAGGCAGATGAGGAAAAGGAAGAGAGTAATGTGCTTGTGGGCCATCTGAGTATGGATTCTGTCCTTACGAAGGAGGAGCTTGATCCTAAACAGCATTTTACACAGCCCCCGGCGCATTACACGGAGGCCAGCCTTGTAAAGGCTCTGGAAGAGCTGGGAATTGGCCGCCCGAGCACTTATGCTCCGACAATTTCTATTATTCTGGGACGCCGTTATGTGACAAAAGAGGCGAAAAATCTTTATCTGACCGAGATTGGGGAAGTAGTAAATAATATGATGAAACAGTCTTTCCCCAGCATTGTGGATGTGAATTTTACTGCCAATATGGAAGGTCTTCTCGATATGGTAGAAGAAGGAAAAGTAGCGTGGAAAGAAATTATCCGCAACTTCTATCCGGATCTCGAAGAGGCGGTACAAAAAGCCGAAAAAGAGCTTGAGACAGTTAAAATAGAGGATGAAGTTACAGATGTTATCTGTGAAGAGTGCGGAAGAAATATGGTTATCAAGTACGGCCCGCATGGAAAATTCCTTGCATGTCCGGGCTTTCCGGAATGCCGTAATACAAAGCCGTATCTTGAAAAAATCGGAGTCCCCTGTCCTGTGTGCGGCAAAGATGTCGTAATCCGTAAGACGAAGAAAGGAAGAAAGTATTACGGATGTGAGAATAATCCGGAGTGCGAATTTATGTCCTGGCAGAAACCGTCCAGAGAAAAATGTCCGGAGTGCGGCGGATATATGGTGGAAAAAGGTAATAAACTGGTCTGTGCAAATGAAAAATGCGGTTACGTTACCACTTTGAACAAGAAGAAAGAATGAAAGATTGATTGAATTGCATTGCTATTCTGAAAATTGTGTGATAACATAGAACTATCTAGCAATTTGTCGGGATTTGTATATACAATTGTGATATACAGAAGATATGCGGAGGAAATAATGAGTGTACAATTATTAGACAAAACAAGAAAAATTAATAAACTGCTCCATAACAATAATTCGAGCAAGGTTGTATTTAATGATATCTGTGCGGTTCTGACCGAGATCCTTGACTCGAATGTTCTTGTGGTCAGCCGGAAAGGAAAGATTCTCGGCGTAAGTAAATGTCCGAGCGTGAAAGAAATTCATGAATTGATCACCGAGTCAGTCGGATCCCATATCGATGCAATGTTAAATGAGCGTCTTTTGAGTATTCTTTCTACGAAAGAAAATGTTAATCTGGAAACCCTGGGCTTTTCTCCGGAAGCGGTAGAGGGATATCAGGCAATCGTTACGCCGATTGATATTGCAGGAGAACGTCTCGGAACACTTTTTATCTATAAACAGAATGCAGTGTATTCTATTGACGATATTATTCTCAGCGAATACGGTACCGCTGTGGTTGGTCTTGAAATGCTTCGCTCTGTAAATGAAGAGAGCGCGGAAGAGACTAGAAAAGAACATATTGTTCAGTCGGCTATCGGAACACTGTCTTTCTCGGAGCTTGAAGCGATTATTCATATTTTTGACGAGCTGGGGGGCACAGAAGGTATTCTGGTTGCGAGCAAGATTGCCGACAGAGTCGGTATTACCAGGTCTGTAATTGTAAACGCCCTGCGGAAATTTGAAAGTGCGGGAGTGATTGAATCCCGCTCTTCAGGTATGAAAGGAACTTATATTAAGGTTCTCAACGACTATGTATTTACTGAACTTGAAAAGATAAAAAAAGAGCGTATGTAAACTGGAGGACTGAGATATGTACGAAGGAAATCCTGTTGATCTTAGAATGGAAAAAATTCTGTCTGCTGATGGTATTTTTGATGATTCGACACGGCAGTGCAGAGTTCGCAAATATGATCCGGAGGAAGATTTTATCTATCTGGAACTCAAAGAAGATAAGTTGGAGACGATTTCTCTGGATGCCAAATACAGATGTTACATATCTACGAGAACAGAGCTTCTGTATTGCACAGGCGTGGTGAAAGAGAGATACCGCCAGGAGGATAAAAACCTGTTAAAGTTCAGAATTGAGAATGGGTTTTATAATGTATATGAAGGAAGAAAAATGACGAAACGTGCCTGAGGGCACGTTTTTTTGCTCATTTACAGGCGCTCAGCTCATCTGAATATCAGTCGCCGGATTCTTATGCAAGCATAAATCCGTCTCCTGATATCAGATGACTGAACTGTTACAGAAAATATAAAAACCTTGTAAACTGTGTTGACAAATTTAAAACGGAGTGCTATTTTATATTCATGAGGCTTAGCACTCGTAAGAAATGAGTGCTAACAAAACAAAATCAAGGAGGAATTACAATGAAGTTAGTACCATTAGGTGACAAAATTGTTTTAAAACAGTTAGAAGCAGAAGAGACAACAAAATCCGGTATCGTTCTTCCGGGACAGGCAAAAGAAAAACCCCAGGAAGCAGAAGTTATCGCTGTGGGACCGGGTGGAAATATAGATGGAAAAGAAGTCGTAATGCAGGTAAAAACCGGCGATAAAGTAATCTACTCCAAATATGCAGGCACAGATGTTGAACTTGACGGAGAAGAATATATCATCGTAAAACAGAATGACATTTTAGCAATTGTTGAAGAATAAAAACATTAAATAAGGAGATGTATTAACATGGCAAAGGAAATTAAATACGGAGCTGAAGCCAGAGCAGCACTTGAAAAAGGTGTAAACCAGCTGGCAGATACAGTAAAGGTTACACTTGGACCGAAAGGAAGAAACGTTGTTCTTGATAAATCATTCGGCGCACCGCTGATCACAAACGATGGTGTTACAATCGCCAAAGAGATCGAGCTGGAAGACGGATTTGAGAATATGGGAGCTCAGCTGATCAGAGAAGTTGCTTCTAAGACGAATGATGTTGCCGGAGACGGTACTACAACAGCTACAGTTCTCGCTCAGGCTATGGTCCATGAGGGCATGAAGAACCTTGAGGCAGGAGCTAATCCGATTGTCCTGAGAAAAGGTATGAAGAAAGCCACAGATAAAGCTGTAGAAGCTATCCGTTCTATGAGCAGCAAGGTAAAGGGCAAAGAGCAGATCGCCAGGGTAGCCGCTGTTTCATCAGGAGACGAGGCTGTAGGTGAAATGGTAGCTGATGCAATGGAGAAAGTATCCAACGACGGCGTTATCACAATTGAAGAGTCCAAGACAATGCAGACAGAACTGGATCTGGTAGAAGGTATGCAGTTCGACCGCGGATATATTTCAGCTTACATGGCAACAGATATGGAGAAGATGGAAGCTGTTCTCGAGGATCCGTATATCCTGATCACAGACAAGAAGATCTCTAATATCCAGGATATCCTTCCGCTTCTTGAGCAGATCGTTCAGTCAGGCGCAAGACTTCTTATCATTGCTGAGGACATCGAGGGCGAGGCTCTGACAACTCTGATCGTTAACAAACTGCGTGGTACATTCAATGTTGTTGCAGTGAAGGCACCGGGATATGGAGACAGAAGAAAAGAAATGCTTCAGGATATTGCAATCCTCACAGGCGGACAGGTAATTTCCGAAGAGCTCGGACTGGATCTGAAAGAGACTACAATGGAGCAGCTCGGACGTGCAAAATCCGTTAAAGTTCAGAAAGAAAATACAGTTATCGTTGACGGATGCGGTGACAAGAACGCAATCAATGACAGAATCGCTCAGATTAAAAAGGCAATCGAAGAGACGACATCTGACTTCGACAGAGAAAAACTTCAGGAGAGACTTGCAAAACTCGCTGGCGGCGTAGCAGTTATCCGTGTAGGTGCAGCTACAGAGACAGAGATGAAAGAGGCAAAACTTCGCATGGAGGATGCTCTGAATGCTACAAGAGCAGCAGTAGAAGAAGGAATTATCGCAGGCGGCGGTTCCGCATATATCCATGCTGCGAAAGAAGTTGCCAAGATGACAGATGAACTTGAAGGCGATGAGAAGACAGGAGCAAAAATTATTCTGAAAGCTCTGGAGGCTCCGCTGTATCAGATCGCTGCAAATGCAGGCCTTGAAGGAGCAGTTATTGTAAATAAAGTAAGAGAGTCAGAGCCGGGTATCGGATTTGATGCTTACAAAGAAGAATATGTAGATATGGTAGAGAACGGAATCCTTGATCCTGCAAAGGTTACAAGAAGTGCTCTTCAGAACGCAACAAGCGTTGCATCTACACTGCTCACAACAGAGTCTGTAGTATCCACGATTAAAGAGCCACAGCCGGCAGCACCGGCAGGCGGCGCAGGAATGGGTATGATGTAATTTCATATTCGTAATATATAGAGTGAAGAGGATAACAACTCTTCGCTCTTTTATTTTCGAATTAATTGCCGGCGGATACTTTATCAGTCCGGAAAATGCTATTTTATAGACACATAAGCACCGCTTATAAATAAAGCTTAAAATAAATCAAGTCTGATTCATGGCTGCTTCGGCTGAAAATGGTTGACATCTTCATTGAATTTCGTTAGTATATCAGTTAAATATTTATAATTACCTATTATGTATGGATTCAAAAGAAAGAGAGGTCAGCAAAATATGGGAAAGATTATTGGCGAAGGAATTACATTTGATGACGTTCTGCTTGTGCCGGCGTATTCAGAAGTGATTCCTAATGAGGTAGACCTGTCAACATACCTTACAAAGAAGATCAGACTGAATATTCCGATGATGAGTGCGGGAATGGACACTGTTACAGAGCATCGTATGGCGATCGCTATGGCGCGTCAGGGAGGCATCGGTATTATTCATAAGAATATGTCCATTGAAGCTCAGGCAGAAGAAGTAGACAAGGTTAAGAGATCCGAGAACGGTGTTATAACAGATCCGTTCTTCCTTTCACCGGAGAATACATTGGAGGATGCCAACAATCTGATGGCAAAATTCCGCATTTCAGGTGTGCCGATCACAGAAGGGCGCAAACTTGTCGGAATCATTACGAACCGCGACCTGAAATTTGAAGAAGACTTCTCAAAAAAGATTAAAGAATCCATGACTTCCGAGGGGCTGATTACGGCTAAAGAGGGAATTACTCTGGAAGAGGCAAAGAAGATTCTCGCAAAAGCGAGAAAGGAGAAACTGCCGATTGTCGATGACGAGGGAAATCTGAAAGGTCTCATCACAATCAAGGATATTGAGAAGCAGATTAAGTATCCTCTTTCCGCGAAGGATTCCCAGGGACGTCTGCTCTGCGGCGCAGCGATTGGCATTACGGCAAACTGCCTGGAACGTGTGGAGGAGCTTGTGAAAGCGAAAGTGGATGTCGTTGTTATGGACTCTGCACACGGACATTCTGCAAATGTTCTGCGGACAGTCAGAATGGTGAAGGAGAAATATCCGGATCTTCAGGTTATTGCGGGAAATGTTGCCACGGGAGAGGGAACAAAAGCCCTCATCGAGGCAGGCGTTGATGCAGTTAAAGTAGGTATCGGTCCGGGATCTATCTGTACGACACGTGTTGTCGCAGGTATCGGTGTTCCGCAGATTACGGCGGTAATGGACTGCTATGAGGCGGCACAGGAGTATGGCATCCCGATTATTGCAGACGGAGGAATCAAGTATTCCGGAGATATGACCAAAGCGATCGCTGCCGGAGCAAATGTCTGCATGATGGGAAGCATCTTTGCAGGATGCGATGAGAGCCCGGGAACATTTGAGCTGTACCAGGGAAGAAAATATAAGGTTTACCGCGGTATGGGATCTATTTCGGCGATGGAAAACGGAAGCAAAGACCGCTATTTCCAGGAAAATGCCAAGAAGCTTGTTCCGGAGGGCGTCGAGGGCCGTGTAGCATATAAAGGAACAGTAGAAGATACAGTATTCCAGCTTATGGGTGGTCTTCGTTCCGGAATGGGATACTGCGGTACTCATACGATTGAGGAACTCAAGGCAAACGGAAGATTTATCAAAATCTCTGCAGCAGCGTTGAGAGAGAGCCATCCGCATGATATTCACATTACGAAAGAAGCTCCGAACTACAGTGTTGATGAGTAAATAACAGATATTCAAAAAAGAATCCTGTTCTGCAGGGTTCTTTTTTTATAAATTCATAAGATTTTGTTCACTTCCGCTACAGAATTATCTGCTATTATCATAAATTGGAAGGCGGGGCTTACAGATGAAAAAACATAAGAAGAACGGATACTTAATATGGGGGATGATTATTCTTGTAATTCTGACTCTCGTGCTTGCCGTGAGGGGATTTACGTCGCTCGGCACGGGGTATATTAATGCGGATGCATCAGAGCCGGATCTGGATGTGCAGCTTCTGGACGTCAATCCCTATTCGAGACCGGGGATACAGAGCAATGGGATTACCGGCATTGTGATCCATTATACAGCCAATCCGGGAAGTACGGCGCAGGAAAACAGAGATTATTTCAACGGACTTCAGTACTCGCATGAGACGTCTGCCAGCAGTAATTTTATTGTGGGACTTGACGGAGAGATTATACAGTGCGTTCCGACATGGGAAGTGGCTTATGCATCCAATGACAGGAATTATGATACGGTATCTATTGAGGTGTGTCATCCGGATGAAAGCGGAAAGTTTACGGATGCGACATATCGATCTCTCGTACAGCTTACCGCATGGCTGTGTGTAAAATTCAATCTTACATCGGAGGATGTGATCCGGCACTATGATGTGACTGGAAAAAACTGCCCGAAATATTTTGTAGAACACGAAGATGCATGGGGGACATTTAAAGAAAATGTGAGTCTTGCTATCGCATCTGAAAATTGATATAATATGATGGTTGTATACGTCGATTTTGCAGATGTGGAGGAAGAACATGAACGATTTGGAAATGTACCGGGAGCAGCTGGCGCTTTGTGATGATAAAATCATAGATGCACTTGTTGAGCGAAACGGTATTGTAGAGAAGATCATGACTTATAAAGAGACATACGGAATGCCGATTCTGCAGCCTGCACAGGAGGAAAAGCAGCAGAAACGTCTTGATGATAAACTTCGGGACAATAAATACCGGGAAGAAATTCAGGATGTGTTCAGCCGGATTCTGAGAAACAGCAAACGCATTCAGGCAAGAAAACTGTTCCCATATAATATCGTTCTTATCGGTTTTATGGGAGCCGGAAAGTCAACTATATCGGATTATCTGAGTACCGTGTTTGATATGCGGCTGGTGGAGATGGACCAGGAGATCTCCGAGCGCCAGGAAATGAGCATACCGGATATCTTTGCGACTTACGGGGAAGAATATTTCCGTAATCTTGAGACAGAACTCCTGAAAGAACTTCAGGCCGGAAGCGGCTGCATAATATCCTGCGGAGGCGGTGTTGCTCTCCGCGAGGAAAACGTGGTGGAAATGAAGAAAAACGGAAGGGTTGTCCTTCTTACGGCCAGCCCGGAAACGATTTACGAGCGGGTGAAAGACAGCAATGACAGGCCTCTTCTTAAGGGGAATAATAATGTAGAGTTCATTGCGGATTTGATGGAGAAGCGCAGGGAAAAATACGAGGCTGCGGCCGATGTTGTGATACAGACGGACAACAAGTCGATTCTTCAGATCTGTGAGGAACTGATCACAAAGCTCATGAGGTTGGATGTAGAATAATGTTTGAAAGATTTTTTCCGGATGAATATGTGGCCTCCACATATGTTATCCCATTCGAAAAACTGTATGAGGAAGGTTACAGGGGAGTTATTTTTGATATTGACAATACGCTGGTACCTCACGGGGCGCCGGCTGATGAGCGCGCAGTAAAACTGTTCCGAAAGCTGGAAAATATCGGATTCTCATCCTGTCTGATCTCAAACAATCAGGAACCGAGAGTGAAAATGTTCAATAAGGACATTGGTACAAACTATATTTTTAATGCACATAAGCCCTCAACAAAAAATTATGTCAGGGCAATGGAGATAATGGGAACCGACAAAACCAATACAGTCTTTGTCGGAGACCAGCTGTTTACGGATGTGTGGGGAGCAAAAAGGGCGGGAATTCACAATATTCTCGTGAAGCCGATACACCCCAGAGAAGAAATTCAGATTGTGTTAAAAAGGTATCTGGAGAAGATCGTTCTTCATTTCTATAAAAAAAGATTGAAAAATAAGGAAAATTAGTATAAAATTAATTAATGGAGTGCCGGTACGGCGCGCAAATCGAAGGAGGAAGATAAATGGTCGCAGCAGGAGATTTTAAGAATGGCATTACCGTTGAGATTGACGGAAATATTTATCAGATTTTGGAATTGAGCAGCGTTTGTAAGAACAAAGCTGAAAAATATTATCAGCGGCGGTGTGGTTGAGAAGACATTCCGTCCGACTGAGAAGTTCGAAAATGCTCACATTGACAGAAAAGATATGCAGTATCTTTATAAAGATGGAGATCTGTACAATTTTATGGACGTTGAGACATATGACCAGATCGCACTTGATTCTGAAGTGGTAGGGGATGCTCTCAAGTTTGTCAAGGAGAATGAAACAGTTAAGATCTGTTCTCACAAGGGAAATGTATTTTCTGTAGAGCCGCCGCTTTTCGTAGAGCTGGCAATTACAGAGACAGAGCCCGGATTCAAAGGAGATACAGCTCAGGGAGCTACAAAGCCGGCTACTGTTGAGACAGGTGCAGTTGTCAATGTACCGCTGTTCTGTGAGACAGGCGATGTGCTTAAGATTGATACACGTACAGGCGAGTATCTGTCAAGAGTATAGTATGTTCAGTCTGTAAAAAGCTGATTCAGATTCGAGGATGCACTGTGAAGTGCATCCTTTTTTTATCTCGTCTTTGTGAAATAGGGAGAAATTTCCTGATTCTTTTTGTGAAATGTGCCCCATTGATTTTGGGCTTTGACTCGACTATAATCAAGAGCACATAATATTGTTCAATTAATTTTTTAGCATTTCATGGAGCTTATGTTTTCATGAGGTACATATCGTACCGGTTTTCTCATCTAATTTATAATGCACCGCGTTACAGAAAGGAGAAAAATGGATTACAGAACATTTACAGGCGCGGTAGAGAAACAGATGAATCAGAGAATGACAGGAGGTGTTAAGGCAGGTCTTTATACGGCCGAGAAAAATAACGGGATTGAACGTACTGGTGTGATGATTGAGACACCGGGTATTAATATTTCTCCGACCATCTATCTGGAAGAATACTATCAGAACTATAAAAACGGGACTTCAATCGAGAAGATTGTTGATGAGATACTGATGTTTTATGAGAGCATTAAACAGGAAAAGTCGTGGGATTGCGAAAAAATCCTGAATTATGAAGGGGTAAGAGACAGGATTGTTTTCAAATTGATCAATACGGCGAAAAACAGACATTTTCTGAGTACAGTGCCTCATATTCCGTTTCTGGATCTTTCGGCGGTATTTTATGTGCTGCTTGAAGCAACAGACGAGGGCACAGCTGTAATGACGGTAAGCAGACGGCATATGGAACAGTGGAAGGTTGAGAAAGACACATTGTGGGTGGATTCGGTAAGAAATTCCAGGCGGCTTCTTCCGGCAGAATTCTTTACGATGAATTACGCTTTAAAAGAAATGCTCGGTGGAAATGCCGGAACCGGAGAATCCGGCGCGGCAGAGAATCTGCTTGCAGGGAATGTGGCTTCCAGGGATGGGATGTATGTACTTTCGAATAAGTCAAGAAGCTACGGGGCAGCCTGCATTGCATATCCTCATATTCTGGAAATGATCGGCGGGATACTGAGATCGGATTACTATGTGCTGCCCAGCAGTGTACATGAAGTTGTGATTGTGCCCTGCTGTGGAAATATCAGTGCTGCGGAACTGGACGAGATGATCCGTGAGATAAATATAACACAGGTGGATGATGAGGAAGTTCTGAGCGACCATGCATACCTGTATGAGCTTAAGGCCGGCTATCTGAGACGGGGAACCGAGTTTATGACAGGAGGGCTGATGGGATGAAACAGTGGTTGAAGAAAGTAACAGCCTGCCTGTGCGCCGGACTGATGCTTGCAGCACCGGGGAAAACTGCGAATGCAGGGGAAAATCAGGCAGAAACGTATAATATTACATTCCGGATACAGGGAGAGGGAACTGTAAAGCTGAAAAATGCGGATTATGGGGAGACAGTGTTTGATGAAGGAGAGAGAACATTCAGCCTGACACCCGGAAGCTATGTGTCGGTAACTGCACGGACGGAAGACTCGGAAAAGGAATCGGAGGATGCAGGTAAACAGAAGATTTCTATGGCCGTAACAACTCCCGACGGCATTGAACTGGAACCGGTATCCTCCTGGGAAACAGATGTTTTTACCCGGGAGATTACGGTGACAGAGATCGACAAGGTAGTTGATATCAGATTCGGAAACAGCCGTGATGTGAGAAATAAAGTTATGAGAGCGGCAGCAGAGCCAAGCGAAGCATTCCCGGAACGGGGAGATAAGTTTACGGGAACTTGTACGGTAAAATCGGTGATAGGGGGAAATGGACATACCGTTCACGGAGTTACGCTTACGGGGATAACAGGAATACTGACAGGGGAGGGGGATATTGATGCGGACTGTGCACAGCATTCCGCAGCAGCTCCTGTTGCCGGCATGAAATATAATTATACATACACCATCACATCTGTGGATAAATCCTCAGGAAGGGTAACAGGAAGCATATACTTTGTTTCCCAGACACAGCCTGCTACGGGAGCGGTTGACAGCGAGGGGTATCTGATTGGCTATCAGGCGCTTTCCGGAATATTTTCGATCCAAAGAGAGTATAGTGGAAAACTGCTGCTGAAAAAAACGTCAGCAAATGAATCCATGACGGATGGAAACAGCTGTTACAGTCTGAATGGCGCAAAATACAGCGTATACTCTGATGCGGACTGCAAAAGTCAGCTGACTGTTCTGACCGTGAAAGAGGACGGATCTTCTGATATGGCGGAACTCGCGGCAGGCAGATACTATATAAAGGAATCGGCCGCTCCGAAGGGGTATGCACTGGATGAAAAAATATATACGGTAGATGTGACCTCGGGTAATACAGCTGTTGTAAATGTAAAAGATGTTCCTCAGAGTGCTTCGGTAAATATTTTACTG
This sequence comes from uncultured Ruminococcus sp., assembly GCA_904377845.1. Lineage (GTDB taxonomy): Bacteria > Bacillota > Clostridia > Lachnospirales > Lachnospiraceae > Mediterraneibacter. The sequence continues at coordinate 15,977 of CAJFGR010000019.1, forward strand.
GAAAAGACAGATGCACAGACAGGGGAAAAATCACCGGAAGGAACTGCTTCTTTCGCAGATGCAGAATTTACGGTCAGATACTACGCGGGTTATTATGATCAGGACCCTGCTCTTAAAGGCGCTAAAGCAGAGCGCACATGGGTCATGAGGACAGACTCTTCCGGACAGATCATGCTTCAGGATGCGCAGAAAGTGTCAGGGGATGCGTTTTACAGGAATTCTGCAGGAAAAAATGTGCTGCCTCTCGGCACAGTGACTATCCAGGAGACAAAGGCGCCGGCCGGATATCTTATTAATGAAAAGGTATTTGTAGAACAGATCACGTCAGAGGGAAATGCAGAGACTGTGGAGACCTATAACAGTCCGGATATACCTGAGGATATTATACGAGGAGATCTCCAGATCGTTAAATTTTCCCGGAATCCCGAAGAAGAACAGGATCAGAAAACTCCGCTTGCAGGAATATGTTTTGAGATTACATCGAAAACAACCGGTGAGACGGTGGAGATTACAACGGATGAGAACGGATATGCTTCTACAGCTCAGCTGGATGACGGCCTGATATATGATACTTATACCGTGCATGAAAAAAACACGCCGGACGGACTTAAACCGGTAGAGGATTTTGAAGTTACGATTTCAGAGGAGGGAAAAACATTATACTATATTCTGGAAGATACGACAGTTGTTTCTCCTGTGCAGCTTGTAAAAACGGACAGTACAACCGGAAAAAACATTCCTGTGGCAGGTGTGAAATTCCGGCTGCTTGATTCGGAAAAACAGCCGGTCACCATGACGACTTATTATCCGGAAAAAAAGATTTACGATATTTTTGAGACAAATGAAAAAGGAATGTTTCTTCTGCCTGAGAAGCTCCCGGCCGGTGACTACTATTTCCGGGAACTTCATGCGCCGGACGGATATCTGATCTGTGACGAAGATATCCGGTTTACAATAGAAGAAAGCCATGAATGGGATTCTCCGCTTGAAATTCCGTTTCCAAATGTTCCGGTCAAAGGCAGAATACAGGTAACAAAGACAGATGCTGAATCGGGATCTCTGCTGGAAGGAGCGGAGTTTGTTATAGAAGCGGCGGAAGATATCACTACTCCGGACGGCACGGTCCGCGCTGTAAAAGGGGAGACCGTAGATACTATTCGTACGGATGAAAAAGGCATTGCAGTCTCAAAAGACCTCTTTTTGGGAAAATATACTGTGACGGAATCAAAGCAGCCGTCAGGTTACGTGCGCATGGACAGAAAGCTGGAGACAGAGATACGCTGGGAGGATCAGGTGACAGCTGTAGTCACGGAAAATATCGAGGTGGAGAATGTTCCGACTAAACTTCTGCTTGCAAAGAAAGAGACCGGAACAGAAAATTATCTGCCCGGCGTAAAGTTTGAAATGTGGGGACAATCAGGAGATACGATCACTATGACAACGGGTGAAGACGGGACAGTAACTGTTGAAAAACTTGAACCGGGGACTTATTGTATCCGGGAAACCGGGACAGTGCCGGGGTATCTGCTGGATGATACGGTCTATAAATTTACGGTAGATGAAGATGGAAAAATTGACGGAAAAGAGACGGGAATTCTGACAGTGGACAATGACCGTACAAAAATTATACAGACAAAAGCAGTAAATGCGGATACCGGAGAACAGGAGATTCTGCCGCAGAAAAGCAGAGTAATTGACACAGTAAGTATGGAAAACCTGCAGACCGGCACAGAATATATGCTCAGAGGTATACTGATGGATAAACAGACAGGAAAACCGCTTCGTGAAAATGGTGCTGCTGACGGAGCTGTACTGCTGGCGGAAAAGAAGTTTACGGCATCAGGAGCAAAAATGGACATTGAGATGGAATTTGCCTTTGATGCGGCGGCGTTCGCAGGGCAGACAATTGTGGTATTTGAATACCTGTATCAGGATGAGATCGAGATCGGGCGGCACGCGGATCTGGATGATTTGATGCAGCAGCTGTATGTAAAGGACGCAGAGCAGCAGTCCGGAGAAAAGAAAGAAAATGATTCAGGGAAGGAAAATGTACCACGGACAGGTGATATGTCAGATCCGCTGTCGGTGGCAGCAGCTGCGGCCGGGGCAGGAAGCGCTGCAATGTTATTGGCTGTACGTATGAGGGAGAAGCGCAGGAGAAGGTAATGAAAATCCCTGGTCATATCAGATGAATGACTGTTATGAATCAGGAAATTCCGGGATAAAGTGCTTTACATTTTGTACAAATTATGCTAGGATAATTAAGGCTGTAAAGGGGAACGGTACAGTTCCCCTTTCATAGCCGGAATGCGTCTGTAGCTCAGTGGATAGAGCAATGCCCTCCGGAGGCATGTGCGGCGGTTCGACTCCGCTCAGACGCTGACAGAAGAAGGGAGCTGCTGTAAAACAGTTGAGTAATCGTCTGTTTTGCAGCAGCTCCCTTTTCTATCTGAAAAACGGACCCCGAAGAGTCCGTAATCCTTTTTACTGAAGATTTATTTTCTTTTTCATAATGTAATGAGATGCAATGTATTGAGCGACAGTAATGACCAGCATGAGTACTGATGACAGGGTCAGAAGCCGGAACATATGATCCATCATTGCTTTTCCGTCAAGCAAAGCGGTATTGTATCCGGGTAAAAATCCCAGCACAAACATGATTATTACGGAAATGATCTGTACGATAAAACTTGTTATAAAGTAGGCGGCAACTGCACCGAGCACTCTGTGACTTGGGAACAGTTGGCCTACTACAACAGAAAAGTAGATCATAATTACAGAGCTGATACAGCTTACAAGGCATACAGCAAACAAAATCAGCGAAAGTGTACTGAGCGAGAAGCCGAGCTCTGCTGTCAGTTCATCCGCAATCATACCGTAGGCTGTAGTCACGTTGCTGCCTGTTACGAGTAACAGGATACCTGCTGCAATAATAATCAAATCTGCAGCCATCAGTATATAACCCGATATAATCTTTGCCCACAGATGCTGCGGCCCGGATACAGGAAGTGTCCATGAAAGATAGCCTTCTTTGCTGAAAAGGTTTCGGTAGAACCGGAAAGCAACCTGCAGCCACGTAATGATTGAAAGGGCAGAAACAAGGAGTGTCATCAGAGAGATAAAGAGGATGAGCGAAAAAATCAGAGGCTCTGACGGTTCTGCAAAATTCAAGCTGTCCATATAAAGAAAACGAGCCGCAAAGCATATAAACATATAGACTGCGTGTATCAGTATAAATATTTTTGCAGCTGCTTTTAAATCATATTTTACCAGTTTACCTAACATTTAAATACCTCCCGGAATAAAGCATCTACAGATTTTCCGTATTTGGTTCGTATTTCATCCACGGTTTCATTAAGCGCCAGACGTCCGTTCTGCAGAAAGATCACCCGGTCCAGTACATTTTCTATGTCAGAAATCAGATGGGTTGAGATCAGAACTGTGGCGTTCTCGTTATAGTTTGTAAGTATTGTGCGCAGAATGTAATCTCTGGCCGCCGGATCTACTCCGCCGATCGGTTCGTCAAGTATATAAAGATCGGCGTCACGGCTCATGACAAGTACGAGCTGAACTTTTTCTTTCGTGCCTTTTGAAAGAGCACTGAACCGTATATTCCGGTCTATTTCCAGAGTGCCCAGCATTCCGGAAGCACGTTCCGTGCTGAAATTCTTATAGAAATCAGAGTAATAGGCAACGATATCCTTAACTTTCATGTTGTCGCTGAAATAACTTCGGTCCGGAAGATAGGAAACGATCTTCTTTGTTGCAGTGCCCGGAGCAAGACCATTGATCATTATATGTCCGTCCGTAGGAACGAGAAGTCCGTTCGCAAGTTTGATTAAGGTAGTCTTTCCGCTTCCGTTCGGCCCAAGCAGTCCCACAATCTGCCCGCGCTCCAGTGAAAGATTCAGATCAGAAAGAGCGAAAAAGCTGCCGTATTTTTTTGTCAGTCTGTTGCATTCAAGAATCGGTCTCATTATAACCTCCCTTTTTAATAGTGTCTCTGATTATTTCCAGTGTATCTTCATCGGAGTACCCAAGCTTTCTCATCTGTCCGAAAAAGTCCCGGATGTGTTCCTGAGCCAGTTCATTTCGCATCTCTTTTATCATTTCTTTATCGTCTGTTATAAAACGGCCGCTTGTGCGCTGGGAGTATACAAGCCCGCAGCGTTCTAGTTCAGACAGTGCTTTCTGCATTGTATTCGGATTGACAGCAGCCTCGACAGCGAGATCGCGTACAGAGGGAAGCTTGTCTCCGGGCTGATAGACACCGGAAATGATGTCGTGTTGAATTCGTTCCATCAATTGAAGATAGATGGGACGGTCGTTATCCAGATTCCATGGCATTCGATCACCTCGTATTCTTTTTTGGCGGAACTGCCAAAGGCAGTTCCATGCAGGGACGGGGATATCCCCGTCCCTGTATCTGTATTATATCAATAATACAATAATATACTGTTCAAATGGGATTGTCAAGATTGTTTTCGGAAATGTCAGAGAGAGCTTTCGTTTTCTTTAATGATCTGTTCTTTCATGCCTGGCTCAAATTCGCCGTTTCTCAGCATCCTGATTTCATGCTTATAAGGTGCATAAGATTTTCTGGGAGCCGTTGGAGAAGGAATGTACGGGGTTTCAAGGATCTTCGGAATAGCTTCAAAATCGGGATGGCTGACGATATAATTCAGCGCATCAAATCCGATCTGGCCAAAACCGATATTTTCATGTCTGTCCTTTGCTGCTCCGGGAACATTTTTGCTGTCATTAATATGAAACACAGCAATCTGGTCTTTGCCTATAATGCGGTCAAATTCCTCCATGACGTCATCAAAATGATGAATGATATCGTAACCGCTGTCGCTTGTATGACAGGTGTCAAAACATACTCTCAGCTTATTATTATGCGTTACGCCGTCGTATATCCGGGCCAGCTCCTCAAAGGTGCGGCCGATCTCAGAGCCTTTTCCAGCCATGGTTTCGAGCGCTATGCAGCATTCGGTATCTGCGGTGAGCACTTCGTTTAGGCCTTTGATAATCTGGGCGGTGCCTGCATCGATCCCGGCTCCCACGTGTGCGCCGGGATGGAGAATAAGAGTGTGGCTTTTACAGCTGATTGTTCGGTCGATCTCTTTGGCGAGAAATTCCACGGCAAGAGAGAAGGTCTCCGGTTTTACAGAATTCCCCAGATTGATAATGTACGGCGCGTGTACAATGATTTCGTCGATCCCATGCTCCCTCATATACTCCCATGCAGGTTCGATATTCAGCTCGCTGATATCCTTGCGTTTTGTATTCTGCGGGGCTCCGGTATAGAACATAAAAGTGTCGGCTCCGTAAGACACAGCTTCCTTAGCAGAGCCAAGGAGCATCTCTTTTCCGCTCATGCCGACGTGTGAACCTAATATCATACTTTGTCTCCTTTTCATATCAAAATATGATATATTATAAAATAGGCATGAAGGTTTCTCAAGAGGATAAATTCGCTATATTTATAATATAGAAATATAAGCTGTATCCGGCGAATAAGCAGAAAATGAGGTGGGGGAAATGGTTCAGGTAGCCTGCAGCCTGTGATCAGTGAGGAAGGAATCAGAGCATGGCTGTATTAATATGCCCCTTGATAAGGCGGCAGCTCTGTATGATATGCTGGAAGTGGGTACACCGGTTGTGATTCATTATTAAAGAAAAACGATGATTTGCCAGAAAAAAGGCGGAGTGAATTTCACTCCGCCTTTTGATATGCCATGCGTTCGCTGCCGTCATCTGTGTAGATGATCCCGCAGTATGTAAAACCGTTTTTATCAAGAAGATGCTGCATGATCCGGTTGTCTTTATGGGTGTCAATCTTTAAATTGCCGCATTGTTCAAACGCCCAGTCCAGACAGAAAGATGCCGCACCTTTTACCGTGCCGTTGGAGGTAATGCGGTGAACGACTCCGTATGGGCGCTCATTCAGCCAATCGCCGCAGTAAATTCTGCGATAGGTATCATCAGGCCCTTTTTTGTAATAAAAAGTGGCAATGATTTGTCCGTGTTCTTCACAGACATAGGAGCAGCCGGAATCAATATCGGCTGCGATAAGCGTCCGTTTTGGATAGCTCTGTCCCCATTGTGCGGGATTTCCGTGACCAGCCATGAACAGGCGGGCGTGTTCATACATTTTCATTAGCAAATCCAGTTCATCCGGACGTGTTTTTCGTATTATCATATTAATAGTCTGCCTTTCAAATTACATAGAAGTCTGGGTGAGAAAGATATAGAAACTGAAGCAGATTTAAGCTTCTGTTTCTCCAAGTATTATATCAGAATGTGAAAATAGTATCAATCCACTAAAAAGAGTACTTTGATAATTATTGTTATACAATATATTGAGAAAATACCATATTTTGTATAAAATCAAATACATGAACAGAAATGATAACTATTATCATAATAAAGCTTGCATTTTTACATTTGTGATGATATACTAGCGCTTGGCAATAAGAGATTCAAAGATTTCAGAGGAGGTTTTCAGAAAATGGCAAAAGCTAATTTTGACCAGTGGGAAGGTTTTGGCGGACATCTCTGGAAAGAGGAAGTCAATGTGCGTGATTTCATTCAGCACAACTATACTCAGTATGATGGAGATGAGTCTTTCCTTGCAGGCCCCACAGAGGCGACAAATAAACTTTGGGGAGAGCTCTCCAAACTTCAGAAAGAGGAGCGCGCAAAAGGCGGCGTTCTTGATATGGAGACAGAAGTCGTTTCCGGACTGACAGCATATGGCCCGGGATATATTAATGAAGATATGAAAGATCTGGAGCAGGTTGTAGGACTTCAGACAGATAAACCGCTTAAGAGAGCATTCATGCCGTACGGCGGAATCAAGATGGCGGAGCAGGCTTGTACAACTTACGGATATACTCCGAGTGAAAAACTGCATGAAATCTTTACAAAATATCATAAGACACACAACCAGGCAGTATTTGATATTTATACTCCTGAAATGAAAAAAGCGCGTCACAACAAGATCATCACAGGACTTCCGGACACATACGGAAGAGGACGTATCGTAGGCGACTACCGTCGTGTGGCTCTCTACGGTATCGATTACCTGATTGAGAAGAAACAGTCTGATTTTGTTGAGTATGAGAGACATGGAATGAAGGGAACAGATTTCCGTCTCCGTGAAGAGATCGCTGATCAGATCCGCGCGCTCAACGGCATGAAAGAAATGGCAGAGTCCTATGGCTATGACATTTCCAAACCGGCTACAAACGCAAAAGAGGCTGTACAGTGGCTGTACTTCGGATACCTTGCAGCGATCAAGACTCAGAACGGCGCAGCAATGAGTGTAGGACGTATTTCCACATTCCTTGACATTTATATCCAGAGAGATATGGAGAAAGGTATCCTGACAGAGGAGCAGGCTCAGGAGCTCATCGACCATATGGTAATGAAGTTCAGAATGGTGAAGTTCGCAAGAATCCCGTCTTACAACGAGCTGTTCTCCGGAGACCCGGTATGGGCTACACTGGAGATGGCAGGAATCGGAATGGACGGACGCCACATGGTAACAAAGAACGATTACCGTTTCCTCCACACACTGGAGAACATGGGACCGTCACCGGAGCCGAACCTGACAGTGCTGTATTCATCACACCTGCCGGAGAACTTCAAGAAATATGCAGCTTATATTTCTGTTAAGACAAGTTCCATCCAGTATGAGAACGACGATGTAATGCGTCCGGTATGGGGCGACGATTACTCTATCTGCTGCTGCGTATCCGCAACAGAGACAGGTAAGGAGATCCAGTTCTTCGGAGCTCGTGCGAACCTTGCAAAATGCCTTCTGTACGCGATCAACGGCGGCGTTGACGAGAAGACAAAACAGCAGGTATCTCCGCTGTACAGACCGATCACATCCGAGTACCTTGACTATGACGAGGTTATGGAGAAATATGATCAGATGATGGAGTGGCTGTCCAAGCTGTATGTAGATACACTGAATATGATCCACTATATGCATGACAAGTACTACTATGAGGCTGCTGAGATGGCACTTATCGACACAAATGTAAGACGTACATTTGCTACAGGTATCGCAGGATTTTCACACGTAGTTGACTCCTTAAGCGCGATCAAATACGCAAAGGTAAAAGTAATCCGTGACGAGGACGGCGTGGCAACAGACTTTGAGGTTGAGGGTGATTTCCCGAGATACGGAAATGACGACGACCGCGCAGATGAAATCGCAGTATGGCTGCTCCGCACATTCATGAGCAAGCTGAAAAAGTGCCACACATACAGAAACTCCGAGCCGACTACATCCATCCTTACGATCACGTCCAACGTGGTATATGGTAAGGCTACAGGATCTCTTCCGGACGGAAGAAAAGCAGGCGAGCCGCTGGCACCGGGAGCTAACCCGTCTTACGGCGCAGAGAAGAACGGCCTTCTTGCTTCTCTGAACTCTGTGGCAAAACTGCCGTACGAGCAGGCACTTGACGGAATCTCAAATACACAGACAATCAGCCCGGGAGCACTGGGACACGACGATGACGAGCGCAAGAACAACCTTGTCCATGTAATGGACGGATACTTCGATCAGGGAGCACATCACCTGAACGTGAACGTATTCGGTACAGAGAAACTGATCGATGCAATGGAGCATCCGGAGAAAGAAGAGTATGCAAACTTCACGATCCGTGTATCAGGATACGCTGTTAAGTTCATCGACCTGACAAGAGAGCAGCAGCTTGACGTAATCGCAAGAACCTGCCACGATAGAATGTAAAACGTAGGTTCCAGTCGACTGCCTGCGGTAGCAGGCGTGGACTTATGAGCAAGAAGCGTAAGCGGATTGCGAATAATATTCGGGGACGTAGTAAAATCGGATTTCACTACGTCCCCGATTAGGATTTACCCTGTCCCTTTTTGAGAATCGGCCTGTCCCCTCTGAAAAAATACACAAAAGGCAAACGGTTTAATCATGTAGTTTGTCGATGGTTTTGGTTATTTTCACGAGGGGGGGACATGATAAAATCAGAAAGGGGACGGGGCTTTTTTTAATTCGGGACGTAGACAAACCGAATTTTACTACGTCCCCGAAAGGAGATATATGAACGGTTATATTCATTCAACCGAAAGTTTCGGTTCGGTCGACGGACCGGGCGTGCGTTTCGTTATTTTTGTCGCCGGATGTCCGATGCGCTGTCAGTTCTGCCATAATCCGGATACCTGGAATATGCAGGTGGGAGAGCAGAGAAGCACGGATGAGCTTCTTGCTCAGGCGATGCGCTATAAATCCTACTGGAAAGACGGCGGCGGGATCACGGTAAGCGGCGGCGAGCCTCTTATGCAGATGGATTTTATGATCGAGCTTTTCAGAAAGGCTAAGGAAAAGGGCATCAACACGACGATCGATACAAGCGGGGCGCCGTTTACAAAGGAGGAGCCTTTTTTCAGCAAGTTTAATGAGCTGATGAAGTACACGGATCTGCTGCTTGTTGATATCAAACATATCGACGACGAGCAGCACAAGATCCTGACAGGCCGCACCAATCAGAATATTCTGGATATGGCGCGTTATCTGTCTGATATCGGGAAGCCGATATGGATCCGTCATGTTCTGGTTCCGGAAAGAAATGATAATGATGAATATCTTGAGAAATTATATGCCTTTATCAGTACATTGAAAAATGTACAGAAGGTAGAAGTGCTCCCCTATCATACGTTTGGAGAATATAAGTGGAAAGAGCTCGGATATGAGTATCCGCTGGCAGGAATCGAGCCTCCCACGAAAGAGCGGATTGAAAACGCAAACAGGATACTGCATACAGACAGTAAACTTTGACTTCGATCTGCAAGTGAGGTATGATAATAGAGATTTGCGCAGAAAGTGCGGCAGGCAATGAAGAAGGCAAGAGAGGAGTACAGATATGAATAAGAAAGAAATACTTGAGATCCGCAAGCAGTTTACTCCCGCAAACTGTGCGATCACGCGCATATGCGGATGTTATGTGGATCACGAGAAGAATAAGAAAATGGAGTCAAAGGAAGCGTTTCTTTCGCTCCCTGAAGAAGAGGCTTTCAAATATTTCGATATATTTAAAAAGACGCTTTCGGGAACTGTAGGGAAAAATATGTTGAATATGGAATTCCCCCTTGACGCGGAGATGCCGGGCGGAACGCAGGAGTTCCTGCTGAAACTGCGCAACAGCAAGCTGGAAGATGATATGCTTCTGGAAGAATTTTACGATAAGGTAATCGCTACATATGAGTATGCGGAGAATTATTATATTATCCTGATCCATGCGATGTATGATATCCCGGGCAGGACCTCGGATGATCTGGAAATGTTTGACGCTTCAGATGAAGTATATGAATATCTGCTCATGAGCATCTGTCCGGTGTCGCTGTCCAAGGCCGGGCTCTGTTATAATGCGGAGGACAATCGGATCGAGGACCGGATAAGGGACTGGATCGTGGATATGCCGGATAAAGGCTTCCTGTTCCCGGCATTTAATGACCGCGGGACTGATCTGCACAGTGTGCTCTACTATACAAAAAAATCAGCGGATCTGCAGCCGGAGATGATCGATCAGCTTTTAGGGGCAAAAATGCCCATGTCTGCGGATGATCAGAAGGAAACATTCCAGATGATCATTGAAGATACTCTGGGAGAGGATGGAGATTACGAGACAGTGCGCAATATCCATGAGACGCTGAATGATCTGATCGAGGAACATAAGGAAGAACCGGAGCCGCTTGCCCTTGACATGACGGAGATGAAGAAAGTCTTCGAAAAAAGCGGTGTGGATGCAGAGAAAATGGAGAATTTTGACCGCAATTTTGAGGAAAATGCAGGTGAGAAAGCTTCACTTCTCGCTTCCAATATCGCAGAGACTAAGAAGTTCAATATCGAGACGCCGGATGTAATCATCAAAGTTAATCCGGATCGCGCAGACCTGATCGAGACAAGAATCATCGATGGCCGGCAGTGCCTTGTGATCCCGGTGGACGACCATATTGAGGTGAACGGGATTAATGTCAGGACGATCAGCCGGAAGAGCAGCTTGGCGGATGAAGAAGCGTCTGATCTGACGGAAGAATAGTAAATAAAAATACCGAAGAGGCGTTGGACAGTATATAAAGAGTCCCGTTTCGTCGGTATTTCATTTAATTTGATGTGTATAATGTCAGCTCCTGCTGCTTTGCAGTATCAAGAATAACTTCCATACCCACTTTCTGGGGCTTCAGACCGCATTTCTCATAAAACTTCATTGCGTTCTCATTGCAGCTCCATACATTCAGCGTTACATTATAACACCCCTGCTCCCTCGCAAAATCAAGGACTGCTTCATAGATTGTCTTACCGATATGTATGCCGCGTTTTGTCTCGTCTACACAGAGATCGTCGATGTACAGTGTCTTGATATCGGTCAGTATATTATCATCTAAATGCTGCTGGAAAATGCAGAATGCATATCCCTGCAGACAGTCGTCTTCATCTACAGCGGCAAAGATAGGCCTCTGTTTATCGTGCAGGATTTCCTTTAACTGGTCATCCGTATATTTCCTCTGCCCATACTTAAACAGGTCGGGCCGCCCTTTGTGATGTACGAGCGCTACCTGCGAGAGCAGGTCGTGGATCCGTGGGATGTCTCTTTCTTCTGCCATACGTACTTTCATCTGTAATTCTCTCCTTTCATCATTCACCTTATCATTATATCGCCCGGAGAAAATATGTACAATAAAAACAGTTATTTTCGCATAATGTATTGACCTTATACAGTGTATAACCTTTATAATAGACAAAGAAAAACGGGAAGGGTGGGGAAAGTATATGGGAATTAAAGAAGCTTATAAAAAGGCGGCTCTGGCGGAAACGAAACGCTCCTTTGGATTTCATCCTGACACGATGTGCGGTACGCCGGAGGAGTTTACGATGGAACTATGCAAATATGCAGACGAAAATGGTTTGAATCTTGTGGTCACAAAGGAGGGTATGACTCCGGAATTTACGATAGACGGGATTGAGTACGCTGCATACCGGAGATCCGGAAGATACGGGATCAGCATTCACTGTGAGATGAAACATCCTGAAGATTACATCCCGTCAGATATGCCGGAAGACAGATATAATCGTGTCCGCAGGACTTACCGCATAGTCAATGTGTGCTTCCTTCTGGTGATCATTGCGGGAGGAGTGTATGCATGGGAAGAAAATGCAGAAGCGCTCATCATCCCGCTGCTGGCATTTGCTGTTTATATCGGAATACTGATCCGATGGCATCAGAAGAATAAGTGATTTCTGTCATATAATAGAATAAGTGAAACAGGTGATTGAAAGAATGAAGAAAATTTTAGACTATTTTTCAATAGACGGGGCAGTCGGCGGAAACCAGGAATGGTTCAAAAATGTAGTTATGTACATCGGCGGATGCGCTGCGGCAACGGCCTGCGACTGCTGCATCTATCTGGCGCTGCGCCGCGGCATGACACATTTGTATCCATACAATGTCCATGCGCTGACAAAGCAGGACTACATCGACTTTTCCATGAAGATGAAGCCCTATCTCAGACCAAGAGTGAACGGAGTTAATAAGCTCTGGATGTTCACGGAAGGCTTTGGAAATTACCTGAAAGATATCGGGGAGAACAGCCTTAAGATGAGAGAACTGTCCGGGACAGAAGATTTTTTGACAGCGGAACGTTTTATCAGACAGCAGATTAACAAAGAGTATCCCGTGCCTTATCTCATGCTGAGACACAGGAAGGCATACTACAAAGATTTTGTGTGGCACTGGTTTTTGTGCTATGGATATGAGGAACGAAAAGACGGATTGTGGATCACGGTCGCGACATACGGCGAGTCATATACATTTCAGCTCAAAGATCTGTGGGATACGGGGTATGAGGAAAAAGGCGGTCTGATCGGGCTGGCATAATTGTTCTTTTTTTCTCATTAAAATATTAATAGAGCGGAAGAAACTTGACGACAGAAAAGTCACATATTACAATCAGGTTAGTTGTAACTAACCTGATGTTTTTCGCAGGGAGTATGGTTATGACATATCTATAATATCTGTTTTACAGGAAGGGTGGGAAGATATGTTTAAGGTTTACAGTAAGCTGTTTGCCTATGTGCCGGAGAAACGATATCTGATCTATGTATCCGTTGTTTTGTCGGTTCTGTCTACGTTTGCAGTAGTCGGCGCATATTATTATCTCTATGTATTTTTTGACCGGCTGATTGTTGAAGAAGATTTCTCGGGCAGTGTTTTCTACGCATGGATCATCTTCGGACTGCTGATTGGCGGAAATGCCGTCTATTTTATCGGCGTGCTCGCATCTCATGTGCTGGGATTCCGTCTGGAGACCAACTTAAGGAAACGGGGGATTGACGGGCTTGCCGGCGCAAGTTTCCGTTTCTTTGATCTGAACTCCAGCGGCAGGATCCGTAAGATTATTGATGACAATGCCTCACAGACACATACGATCGTGGCGCATCTTCTTCCGGATATTGCGAACGCTCTGGCAAAGCCGTTTCTGCTTCTGATCGTGGGTTATATTGTCAGCCTGCGGGTGGGAATCTGCCTGACGATCCTGACAGTAGCGGCTGTTCTGCTTTACGCCGGTATGTCCGGAGAGACACAGTTTATGAAATATTACCAGCAGGCTCTGGAGCGCCTGAGTGCGGAGTCTGTGGAATATGTCCGAGGCATTCAGGTCGTAAAGATCTTCAATGCGGACGCGCGCTCATTTAAGGCTTTGTATGAGGCAATCAGGGATTATGCGAAATTTGCTCTGAATTATTCTATGAGCTGTAAGGTGCCGTGGGTGCTGCTCCAGTGGCTCATGTTTGCGATTACTGCGATCCTCGTTCCGTTTATTTTCCTGCTTTCGGGGATATTTATCCATGGCCCGGAGACGGCGCTGGAGCTTCTGATGCTGATGCTGCTATCTGGAGTAATGTTCTCCACGATCATGAAAGTCATGTATGTGGTCATGTATTCTTTTAACGGCGGCATGGCGGTAGATAAACTGGAGAATATGTATGAGGAAATGCATAAAGACGCCCTGCAGCACGGCACCCGCGAGTCTTTTAAAAACTATGATATTCAATTTGACCATGTGACCTTTGGTTACGGGGAGAAGGCGGTGCTTAAGGACGTCAGTTTTACATTAAAGCAGAACCGCAGCTACGCTCTGGTGGGAGCAAGCGGCAGCGGAAAATCTACGATTGCCAAGCTGATCTCCGGGTTTTACAAGGTGGATAAGGGCGCGGTCAAGATCGGCGGTTATCCGCTGGAAGAATACAGTGAAAAGGCGATTCTGGAAAATATCGCGTTTGTATTTCAGGATGTAAAGCTGTTTAAAACAACCCTGTATGAAAATGTAGCTCTTGCAGACCGGAACGCCGGACGGGAGAAGGTGATGGAGGCGTTCAGAAGAGCAGGGTGTGAGAGCATACTGAATAAGTTTAAGGATCGGGGAAATACGATGATCGGCTCAAAGGGCGTCTATCTGTCCGGAGGTGAAAAACAGCGCATCGGAATTGCAAGAGCCATCTTGAAAGACGCAAAGATCGTTATCATGGACGAGGCAAGCGCTGCCGTAGATCCGGAAAACGAGCATGAACTGCAGAAAGCTTTTGCAGAGCTCATGAAGGATAAGACGGTCATTATGATCGCCCACCGTCTGACCAGTGTCCGCAATGTGGATGAGATTCTTGTCATTGAGGACGGAGAGGTGATCGAACGAGGAAACGATAAGGAACTGATGGCAGAAGATTCGCGCTACAGATTCTTCCAGAACTTGTATGCGCAGGCGAATGAATGGAGGGTGAGGGAACATGCGTAAATGGCTGGAAAAACGGTTTGCACTGACGCCGCAGGGGGCAGGGGACACGATGAAAGCAATCCTGGCGTCGTTTCTTGTCTCGCTGTCTGCCTATGCTCCGGCGTGCCTGCTCCTGCTGGTGATCGATGATTTTGTCCTCGGCCATCACCGGCCGGCGGCATTCTATATTGTTTTGTCTATCGTGATCCTCGTGGTGATCCTTATACTCATGTTTATCGAATATGACAGTATGTACAACACTACGTACCGGGAGAGCGCAAACTTGAGGATCGAAATCGCAGACCGGCTGAACCGGCTTCCACTTTCGTATTTCTCCCGGCATGATATGTCGGATCTGACACAGACGATTATGTCAGATGTGGAAGCCGTCGAACACGCCATGAGCCATTCAATTCCGAAGTTTGTTGCATTTTTCTTCTATTTTCCGCTTCTTGCCGTCATGCTGATCGGATATAACTGGAAGCTGGGGCTGATCGTGATTGTGCCGATCGCTTTGGGCTACGGACTGATCGCGCTGTCGAAACGGGTGCAGATCCGGATGAGCAAAAAGTACTATCTCCAGCTTCGGAAGAATTCCGAGAGTTTTCAGGAGGCAATCGAAAATGCCCAGGAGATCCGGAGCTTCGGTTTGAATAAGACACTGCGTTCCGGGCTCAATGCCCAGATGGAGGGAAGCGAGAAACTGCATCTTCTCAGCGAGATCACCTCAGCAATTCCACTCCTCTCATCGAATATTGTCATGCAGCTGTCTCTGGCGCTGGTGATCATCGTCGGTATCAATATGATGATAAACGGAGAGATAAACATACTGGTCCTCACAGCATATATCATCGCGGCACTAAAGATCAAGGAGGCTGTGGATACGATCAGTGAAAATGTATCGGAACTCTACCATCTGGATGCGCGCATTGAGCGGATCAACGCGATCCGCAATGCTGATGTACAGGAGGGTAAAGACACAGAGATCAACAGCTGCGATATCTCCCTGCAGGATGTTACCTTTGCTTACAACGAAGACACACCTGTGTTAAACGGCGTGACCTTTGAGGCAAAGCAGGATGAAGTGACAGCTCTTGTAGGTGTCAGCGGATGCGGAAAGACGAGCATTCTGAGACTGATCTCACGTCTGTATGATTATGACGGCGGAGCAATCAAAATTGACGGAAAAGACATAAAAGGGATATCCACGAACTCACTGTTTAAAAAGGTTTCCATCGTATTTCAGGATGTGACCCTGTTCAATACTTCTGTAATGGAAAATATCAGGCTGGGAGATAAGAATGCGTCAGACGCTCAGGTGAAAGAAGCGGCGCGGCTTGCCGGCTGTGACGAGTTTATCTTGAATCTTCCGGAGGGCTATGACACGAAGATCGGGGAGAACGGGATCACTCTGTCCGGCGGTGAGCGGCAGCGGCTGTCGATCGCCAGGGCATTTCTCAAGGACGCTCCGATCGTGATCCTGGATGAGATCGCGGCCGCGCTGGACGTGGAGAATGAAAAGAAGATTCAGGACAGCTTAAACCAGCTGATCGCGGGAAAAACTGTTATCATCATCTCGCACAGGCTGAAGTCGGTGGAGCACGTGAATAAGATTGTGGTGATCGATGCCGGAAAGGTTGAGGCGTCCGGTACCCATGAGGAATTGATGAAAGTCTCCCCGACCTATCAGAAACTTGTAAAAAATGCAACACTGGCGGAACAGTTTATGTATTGAAATACACAGTTGACATTCTTACGATTCTGAATATAATTATTATAGATAATTACTTATAGTAATTAAATTGAGAAAAAGTAAGAGGTGATATTGTGGATATAACAGCAGTAAAAAATTTCCTTGGCGCCTGCCATGAAGCAAAGCGCATAACGGAGCTGATGCCAGAGCTTCCTAAAGGGATGACTCCGAGGCATATTCAGGTTCTTGACGTCATCTGGCAGATGGAAGCGGCCGGGCAGTCGGTAAAAGTAAGTGATATCAGTGACTTTCTGAACGTGACCCGGCCCAGTATCACAAAACTGATAAGAGAACTGGAAGGTTTTGGCGCGGTTGTGAAACTTCAGGACGGTGCGGACAGAAGAGTCGTCAGGATAAGCCTGACAGACCTCGGCCGGCAGTATTACGGGTTCTATGTGGAAAAATATCAGAACTGGCTGGCGGAAAGGTTTTCGGACATTGATCAGGAAGATCTGGAGACGGCAGCCCGTACGATCAGCCGTGTATACAAGATTATGCGTACAAGCAGGATGGAGGAAATTTCAGAATGAATACAATAGAGAAAAAGATTGATGCAAAACTGATCCTTTCCATTGTCGCTGCGGGAATCATGTCGTTTTCCGGGGTGGTGGTGGAAACGGCAATGAATGTTACTTTTCCTACATTGATGAAAGAATTTAATATCGATACTGCGACCGTGCAGTGGATCACCACCGGATATCTGCTTGTCCTTGCCTGCATTATTCCGGCATCTTCGTATCTGAAGAAACGTTTTACGACAAAATCACTCTTTGTCACTGCAATCTGTCTGTTTATAATCGGAACTGTGATGGCAGCAGCAGCTCCGGTGTTTTCCCTGCTTCTGGCCGGAAGGCTGATTCAGGGGATCGGAACCGGAATTGCATTGCCGCTTATGTTTAATATTGTTCTGGAACAGGTGCCGGAAGAGCGGCTGGACTTATGATGGGAATCGCTTCTCTGATCACGGCGATGGCTCCGGCAGTGGGACCGTCTCTTGGAGGGCTGATCGTGAATAATTTCGGATGGCGGATGATCTTTATCGCTCTGCTCCCGGGATGTCTTGCAGGTGCAGTACTCTCACCGGTGAGCGGCCGGTTCCTTGACCGGTTCGGAGCCCAAAGGCCGATTCTGTTCGGCAATGTCTGCATTATCGGGGCTCTGTTCTGCTTCAGTGTTTTTTCGGGAAGTCTTGCTGCCGTGCCGGCGATTATATTTTATCTGTTTTTTGCTCTGGGACAGGGATTTTCAGTGGGAAACAGCATGACCAACGGTCTGAGCCATCTTGCTCCGGAGAAAAATCCGGACGGAAACGCAGTGATCAATACACTGCAGCAGCTGGCCGGAGCAGTGGGAACGTCCGTTGTATCGACGATCGTCGCATCCGCACAGGCGGCATCGTCTGATATGGCAGCAGCCACCAGAGAGGGGAGCAGCTATGCATTTTATTTTCTTGCTGCTTTATCTGTGTTTATGATCCTTTGCTCAGTGGGAGCGTTTGTCTCTGCCAGACAGATACACAGAGAGAACTCCGGGTGTGCGCAGACACAATGACAGATGAATTCTGAAAATAAAAAAGAAAATGGAAATATCCCGGCGTCGGAATACGGCGCCGGGATATTTTGCGCGATAAGCCCGGCAAGCGGACAGCGAACGGCTTAGCCGTGAGCTGCGCGAGGCATTACGTTGATCGGATATGGGGAAAGGACCTACCCTATCCGATTTAAAAAAGAAGATGAACAGTATCAATGTAAAACTTTGTGAATAAAGTATAAAAAAACTGTGAAAGCATACAACTTATCCTTGACCATTTTGTGTAATAGTACTAGAATATCGTTTAGTTAACTAACTAATTACAAATGCGGAAAGGAGTATGGTATGCAGTGTGAAGAAAAGGATATACCGGCATTCGGCCTGATGGGTATGTTGATGCACAAGATGATGAACCGTGCGAAGGGAATGTATCAGGAATTCGACCTGAATAAGAGCCAGGCAGGAATCCTGTTTACCCTTCACCGCAGCGATTCCATGTCTCAGAAAGAGCTGGCTGCCCGGTTAAATGTAACGCCGCCGTCTATCACTTCTTCCATACAGAAGATGGAGAGAGACGGATATCTGACGCGGCATCCCGATCCGGCAGATCAGCGGATAATGCGGCTGACACTGACGGAAAAAGGAAAATCCTGTATTAAAGGGGTTTATACAGTGGCGGAGCAGATGGAAGAGCTTATGTTCCGGGGGATGACAAGAGAGGAGATCATGCTTTTCAAGCGTCTGCTTTTTCAGATCAGGGATAACCTGAATGAGAAATAAATAGTTCAAGGCAAAATAAATGAAAGGAAAGACAGACAATGAAGAACTTATTTAAATACGCGGCAGAGCACTGGAAGACTCTAATCGCTATCATTATCGTGCTGTTCATACAGGCGTACTGCGACCTTTCCCTTCCGGCCTACACTTCGGATATCGTTAATGTGGGTATCCAGCAGGGCGGAGTCGAGGAACAGGTGCCGGAGGCGATATCGGCGGATGAAATGAGCCGTCTGCTGCTGTTCGTACCGTCCGAGGATCAGAATACAGTACTTGATGCATATGAAGAGGACGACAGTACTTATGATGTAGAAGCTTATGTTTTGAAGGATGATATTTCAGATGAAGATATCAGCACTCTGGAGGATATCCTGGCATATCCTATGATGATGACCGCAGGTTTTGAATCCGGCAGTGATATGACAGCTCAGATCGAGGAGCAGCTGAAAGCGTCTCTTCCGGCAGAAATGGTGACAGACGACATGACTGTGTTTGATATCCTGCAGATGATGCCGGCGGATCAGAGAGAAGCGATGCTGGACGCTATGGAAGAGCAGATGGGAGATTTGCCGGATACGATTCTTGATCAGGCGGCAATCAGCTATGTGGGAACGGCCTATGAAAACCTCGGAATGGATATGGATGATATACAGATCCATTATCTCCTGACCACAGGTGGAAAGATGGCGGGTCTTGCATTCCTTGGAATGGCGGCAAGCATTCTGGTAGGCTTTATGGCGTCCCGCGTGGGAGCTGCCACAGGACGCGATCTGAGAGGCAGAGTGTTCCACAAGGTTGTAGGATTCTCTAACAACGAGTTTGACCATTTCTCCACAGCGTCGCTTATTACGAGAAGCACAAACGATATCCAGCAGATCCAGCTTATTATCGTTATGCTGCTCAGGATTGTGCTTTATGCACCGATCCTTGCCATCGGCGGTATCATTCAGGTATTCCAGACGAATGTGTCCATGTCCTGGATCATAGGATTGGCTGTTGTGCTGATCGGTCTGGTTATTCTCGTGCTGTTCCTTGTTGCCATACCGAAGTTCAGGATCATGCAGACTCTGGTAGACAAGGTCAATCTGGTCATGAGAGAGATCCTGACGGGTCTGTCGGTCATCCGGGCCTTCAGCACGCAGAAATATGAGGAAGAGCGTTTTGATAAAGCAAACCGCGACCTGACGAGAACAAACCTTTTTGTAAACCGCGCCATGACATTTATGATGCCGGTCATGATGCTTGTTATGAATGGAATTTCCGTACTTATTATGTGGAACGGCGCCCATGGGATCGATAACGGTGAAATGCAGGTCGGAGATATGATGGCGTTCATCCAGTATACAATGCAGATCATCATGGGATTCCTGATGCTCTGTATGCTCTCCATTATGCTGCCGAGGGCGGCGGTTGCTGCAGACCGTGTGCAGGAAGTGCTTGACAGCCAGACTGCGATCCTTGATCCGGATCAGCCGGAGAAATTTTCCGGAAATGAGAAAGGGCTGCTTAAGTTTGACCATGTATCCTTCCGCTATCCCGGTGCTGATGAAAACGTGATCCACGATATTTCATTTACGGCGCGCCCGGGAGAGACGACAGCTATTATCGGAAGTACCGGAAGCGGTAAATCTACACTTGTCAATCTGATCCCCCGTTTCTATGACGTGACGGAGGGAAGCATTACTCTTGACGGCGTGGATATCCGCAATGTATCTCAGCATGAACTGAGAGAGAAACTCGGATACGTTCCGCAGAAAGGCATACTTTTCTCGGGAGACATTGCCTCCAATATTATGTTTGGTAATCCGGAAGGCGGCGAAGAGGAAATGGTCGAGGCAGCTGAGATCGCTCAGGCAACAGAGTTTATCGACCAGAAACCGGATGGATATAAGAGTCCTATTGCACAGGGCGGCTCCAATGTTTCGGGCGGACAGAAGCAGAGGCTTTCCATTGCCCGTGCAATTGCAAAGCATCCGGAAGTGTTTATATTCGACGACAGTTTCTCCGCACTGGACTTTAAGACAGACGTTACTCTGAGAAAAGCCCTGAAAAAGAGGACAAAGAACAGTACAGTGCTGATCGTGGCACAGAGGATCAGTACGATCCTCAATGCGGAACAGATTATTGTGCTTGATGACGGGAAGATCGCGGGTATGGGAACCCATCAGGAGCTTCTGAAGACCTGTGAGGTATATCAGCAGATCGCTGCTTCCCAGCTCTCCGAATCCGAACTGAAAGCAGGACAGGAGAAAGCAGAAAGCGGATCTTCAGAAAACAACAGCGGTCAGCAGACTGCGGACAATGGAAAGGAGGTGCCGGTACATGCCTAGAATGCACGGCCGTAATGCGGCAGGAGAGAAAGCAAAAGATTTTAAAGGAACAATCAAAAAGCTGATCCGGTATATGAGCGCTTTTAAATTCCATATGCTGTTCGTGGCAATATTTGCTATCTGCGGGACGATCTTTAATATAGCCGGCCCTAAGATTCTCGGAAAAGCGACTACGGAGATTTTCAACGGCCTTGTGAGCAAGGTGTCAGGCGGGGCAGGCATTGATTTTGGAAAGGTAGGACAGATCCTCCTTCTCACGCTGGGACTGTATGTGATCAGTGCACTCTGTACATTTATCCAGGGAATTATCATGACCGGGGTATCTCAGAAAACAACTTACCGGCTGAGAAAAGAAATCTCTGAGAAGATCAACCGTATGCCGATGAACTACTTTGACACGAAACCGGTAGGAGAGGTTCTCTCCCGTGTGACGAACGATGTGGATACGCTCGGACAGAGCTTGAACCAGAGTGCCACACAGATGATCACATCCGTTACTACATTGATAGGTGTGCTGATCATGATGCTCTCTATCAGCCCGCTTATGACGCTGATCGCGATCCTGATCCTTCCGGTCTCCCTGATCCTGATCTCGTTTGTGATGAGTCATTCCCAGAAATACTTCCGCGGGCAGCAGGAGTATCTGGGAAATGTTAACGGACAGGTGGAGGAGATCTACAGCGGTCATAACATTATCAAAGCCTTTAATAAGGAAGAAGATGTGATAAAAACGTTTAATGAGACGAACGGAAAACTCTATGATTCCGCATGGAAATCACAGTTCTTCTCCGGAATGATGATGCCGGTGATGCAGTTTATCGGAAATCTCGGCTATGTCGGAGTGGCGATCCTCGGAGGATTTCTTGCGATCCGCAATGTGATCGAAGTAGGAGATATCCAGTCATTTATCCAGTATGTGAGAAACTTCACCCAGCCGATCCAGCAGGTGGCACAGGTCACCAATATGCTGCAGCTCACCGCTGCGGCTTCGGAGAGAGTCTTTGAGTTCCTCGAGGAAGATGAGGAAGTTCAGACCGTGGAGAATCCGGTTTCCACAGAAGGGTTAAAGGGAAGAGTAGAATTCGACCATGTACACTTCGGTTACAATCCGGATAAGATCATCATCAATGACTTCTCTGCAAATGTAGAAGAAGGACAGAAGATCGCTATCGTAGGTCCGACAGGTGCCGGAAAGACGACAATGATCAAACTGCTCATGCGTTTCTATGATGTAAACAGCGGTGCGATCAAGATCGACGGACACGATATCAGAGACTTTAACCGGAACGACCTGAGAAAGATGTTCGGCATGGTGCTTCAGGACACATGGCTTTTCCACGGAACGATCATGGAGAACCTGCGTTACGGAAGGCTTGATGCTACAGACGAGGAAGTAATCCAGGCGGCAAAGGCGGCCCATGTACACCGTTTTGTACAGACACTGCCGGGCGGTTATAACATGGAACTCAACGAAGAGGCAAGCAATGTCTCACAGGGACAGAAACAGCTTCTTACGATCGCCCGTGCAATTCTGGCAGATCCGAAGATCCTGATCCTCGATGAAGCCACCAGCTCCGTTGACACAAGGACAGAAGTGCTGATCCAGAAAGCCATGGACAGCCTGATGAAAGGCAGAACAAGCTTTATCATAGCTCACCGGCTCTCAACGATCCGCGATGCTGATCTGATCCTCGTCATGAAAGACGGCGACATCGTCGAACAGGGAACCCACGAGGACCTGCTCGCCAGAAACGGCTTCTACGCCGACCTGTATAACAGTCAATTTGAATCAACAGATCAGACCTGCGCATAAAAGATGGCGCTTCCCATGCAAGCTTGCTTGCTGATGGGGAGCGTTATCTTTTTATGCATAGGGCGGACGCCCTACAGCGAGATGGAGCGCGAAGCGCGGAATCGAGCTGAGGTCTGATCGGACGGCGGGAGAGCAGCCTGCGCGTGGGAAGGGCGGACGCCCTACAGCGAGATGGAGCGCAAGGCGTACAGTGAAAATTGAGGATGGTATCTGCCCTGAAAGTATGTTAGAATACATTCAAAATCCATTTTAAAGTGGAGGGCGTATGAGGGAATATTGCGTGTACAGGAGGAAATAAACGTCATGGGATTCACACATTTTGACGAAAACGGCAAAGCTGTCATGGTCGACGTGACGGCAAAAACGGAGACTGTAAGAAAAGCTGCGGCTACAGGAAAAATTACTGTGAACAGAGAAGTGTTTCACGCGATAAAAGAAGGAACTGTCAGTAAGGGAGATGTGCTTGGCGTTGCCGCCACGGCGGGAATCATGGCAGCCAAGAAAACCTCAGAACTGATACCGATGTGCCATATTCTGCCGCTTACAAACTGCAGAATCAACTTTGAAATGGATGAGGACGAGTGCGCCGTTTACTGTGACTGCACTGTGAAAGTTACAGGAAAGACCGGGGTAGAGATGGAGGCTCTGACAGGAGTGAGCGTGGCTCTTCTTACGATTTACGATATGTGCAAGGCCATGGATAAGACGATGGAGATTGGTGAGATTTATCTCGTACAGAAGACAGGCGGAAAAAGCGGAAATGTATACAATGATCTTCATTCCCGCAAGGTAAATATACCGGATGAAAAGAGTGAAACTGTACAGAGAGAACTAAACATACTTTAACCGGACGGAGATGATATTATGTCGGAATACAGATGGAAAGCTGCAGTAGTGACTTTGAGCGACAGCGGATACAGAGGGGAGCGCGAGGACAAAAGCGGTCCTCTTCTCTGTGAAATACTCACAGAAAAAGGATATATTATAGAGAAAAAAATATTGCTGCCTGATGATAAACAGAAAATAAAAGATTGTCTTTGCAGGCTGTGTGATGAAGAGAAGATGGATATAGTATTTACAACAGGCGGTACCGGATTTTCCCCCAGAGATTGTACGCCGGAGGCTACCATGGAGATAGCCGGACGAAATGTGCCGGGAATCGCCGAGGCAATGCGCCTTGCTTCGCTTAAAATAACACCGCGCGCCATGCTCAGCCGCGGAGCATCCGTTATCCGGGGACAGACGTTGATTATCAATCTACCGGGAAGTCCGAAAGCAGTCCGGGAAAATCTTGAAGCTGTTCTTCCTGCACTGGATCACGGGCTGGCGATTCTGACCGGCCGGGACGGAGAGTGCGCCGGATGAAAGATCAGTTTGGCAGAGAGATCAATTATATGAGAGTATCTGTGACGGATCGGTGCAATCTTCGATGTATATACTGTATGCCCGAAGAGGGGATCCCCTGTGTCAGTCATAAAGACATTCTCTCTTATGATGAGATTGCACGGATATGCCGCATCGGAGCACAGCTGGGAATCAGCAGGATAAAGCTGACAGGAGGAGAGCCTCTTGTAAGGCGCGGTCTTCCTGAACTCGTCGGAATGCTGAAGAAGATATCGGGAGTTGAGCAGGTTACCCTGACTACAAATGGTATCCTTTTAAAGGAACATATAAAAGAAATGGTTTCTAACGGACTGGACGCGGTGAACATCAGTATTGATACACTTGATCCGGGACAGTACCGGAGAATTACACGCAGAGGAGAACTGCAGGAAGCACTTGGCGGTTTGGATGCCGCACTTGCATATCCTTCTCTTAAGGTAAAGGTTAACTGTGTTCCCCTGAAAGAAATGCCGCGGGAAATATATGTACAGCTGGCTGCAATGGCTGTGGACAGGGAGATGGATGTCCGCTTTATTGAGATGATGCCTATAGGACTGGGAAAGAATTTTTCCGGGATGAGCGGACAAGAGATATATGATGAACTCAGGAAGAAATTCGGTGAAGCCGTGCCCTGTACCGGAAGATACGGAAACGGACCGGCAGTCTATGTGAGATTCCCGGGATTCAGAGGAAAAATCGGTTTTATAGATGCCGTGACACATCAGTTCTGCAGTTTATGCAGCCGTGTCCGGCTTACTTCGGAAGGCCGGCTGAAACTCTGCCTGCAGTATGACTGCGGCGCAGATCTTAAGGAACTGCTCAGAAGCGGGGCGGATGATGAAGTGATCCGGCAGACGATGAGAAAATCAATCTGTGAAAAGCCGGCCTGCCATCAGTTCTCCCGAAACTGTGCGGATCCGGATAGGGCACTGAAGGATGAGTCTGCCAAATATGAAGAGAAACTTGAGACGCGGGATATGTCTCAGATCGGAGGATAAACAAAATATGGGTAAAGTTATTGCGGTCTGCACAAGCCCGGCCAGAGGAACACAGAAAACAAATGTATCTGAAGCAGTGTTTGTGGAGAACTACGGAATCAAAGGGGACGCCCACGCAGGAAACTGGCATCGTCAGGTAAGCCTGCTTTCCTACGATAAGATCTGCGAGTTCAGAGAAAGAGGAGCAGAAGTGGAGGACGGCGCTTTCGGAGAGAATCTTGTGGTGGAGGGAATCGATTTTAGTTCCCTGCCTGTGGGAACCAGGCTTTACTGCGGGGATGTAGTCCTTGAGATGACTCAGATCGGGAAAGAGTGTCATCACGGATGTCAGATATTTCAGAAGATGGGAGACTGCATTATGCCCAGAGAGGGCGTTTTTGCCAGAGTGCTTAAGGGTGGCATTATACGAACCGGTGATAAGATGGAGACGGAGACACAGAAATTGAAGCAGGGGGCTGAAGATGAATAAAAGAAAACTGTGTCCGGCTTTTCTGGCTCTGACACTTCTTCTGGGGGGATGTGCCGTCCGGGACGAAACGGCTATGGCAGAAGGCGGAGAGAATATCCATATGACAGACGCAGGCGAAGTATATACGTTCCAGGATGTGGAGGGCAATGAGTACGAGGCGCCTCTTCTGGAAAATGTGCCGCAGTGCACATATGATTTTGACTGCCTGCAGACAGATGAAACAACGGGATATAAAAGCTACCACGATGTTGAGAATGGCGTGACCGCACGGATGGGAATCGATGTCTCTGAATTTCAGGGTGAAGAGATTGACTGGAAACAGGTAAGAGAGAGCGGTGTGGAATTTGTCATTATCCGTCTTGGATACCGCGCTTACGGTGCGACAGGAGAGCTTGTCCTCGATGCCATGTATGAAAACAACATTAAAGGAGCGATTGACGCGGGACTTGATGTGGGAGTATACTTTTTTTCTCAGGCGGTCAGCGCAGCGGAAGCTGTGGAAGAAGCAGAATTTGTCCTGGATCAGATCAAACCTTATAAGATTACGGGGCCTGTTGTCTATGACACAGAGGAAATTAAGTGGGATACTGCCCGCACGGACAATAATACAAAACAGGAGTTTACAAATTACTGCAAGGTATTCTGCGATACAGTTGAGGCCGCAGGGTATGATCCCATGATTTATTCTAATATGAAATGGATGGCGTTTACGCTTGATATGTCGGAGCTTTCGGGGTATGATTTCTGGTATGCGGATTATCATGAGATTCCGCAGTGCCCGTATGACTATCAGATATGGCAGTACAGTGAGTCCGGCTCAGTGCCGGGTATCAATGCAAATGTAGACCTGAATCTCTGGTTCCAGAAAGGAGAAAAGAACGATGAAATGGAATAAATTTCGATTAAAGACAACGACTGAGGCGGAGGATATTGTCAGCAGTATGCTGATGGATCTCGGCATCCAGGGTGTGGAGATCGAAGATAAGATCCCTCTGACACAGTCAGATAAAGAGCAGATGTTCGTGGATATCCTGCCGGACATAGAGGAGGATGACGGAGTCGCATATCTGAACTTTTATCTGGAGCCGGAGGAGGATAAAGAGAAAGTCCTGTCCCGGATCAGACAGGAGCTTGAAGAAATGTCTTCTTATCTGAATGTGGGAGAATGCCGGATTGAAGAATCTGAGACAGAGGATGTGGACTGGGTAAATAACTGGAAACAGTATTTTCACCAGTTTTATGTGGATGACATACTAATCATTCCGTCATGGGAGGATGTCAGACCGGAGGATAAGGATAAGATGTTGATCCACATAGATCCAGGTACGGCTTTCGGAACAGGTATGCATGAGACGACCCAGCTCTGTATCCGGCAGATCCGCAAGTATGTGACAGAGAATACACGGATTCTGGATGTGGGATGCGGAAGCGGGATTCTGGGGATGCTGGCGCTTAAATTCGGGGCGGCCTACTCTGTGGGAACAGACCTTGATCCCTGTGCCATAGAGGCAACTTATGAAAATATGGAAGTAAACGGCATATCAAGGGATCAGTATGAAGTGATGATCGGAAATATTATAGATGATAAGTCGGTGCAGGATAAGGTCGGATATGAATGTTATGATATTGTCGCTGCAAATATTCTCGCGGATGTGCTGGTACAGCTTACGCCTGTGGTCGTAAATCAGTTAAAGACCGGCGGCGTCTATATTACGAGCGGTATTATTGATGATAAAGAACAGACCGTGGTCGATGCGGTAAAAGCTGCAGGACTTGAAGTCCTTGATGTGACATATCAGGGTGAATGGGTCTGTGTGACTGCAAGGAAAAACTGACAGGAGAGAGGAAATATGCAGCAGTTTTTTGCAGAGCCGTCCTGGATCAGAGACGGCAGAATCTATCTGACAGGCCCGGATGTAAATCATATCAGAAATGTCCTGCGCATGAAGCCGGGTGAAGATGTGCGCGTCAGTGACGGAAACGGTGCTGTGTACCTGTGCTGTATCAGTGCTTATGAGGAGAAAACGGCAGTTCTCGATATTCTCAGAGAACTGGATCCGGATACAGAGCTCCCTTCAAAGATCGTTCTTTTTCAGGGCCTGCCCAAAGGTGACAAGATGGATCTGATTGTGCAGAAAGCAGTAGAGCTGGGCGCGTACAGTGTGATCCCTTTTGCGGCGAAGCGTTCAATTGTAAAACTGGATGATAAGAAAGCGCAGAAAAGACAGCAGCGGTGGCAGGCCATTGCAAAAGGGGCAGCGGAGCAGTCGGGAAGAAGCCTTATCCCTGAAATCGGACGGGTGCGGAGCTTTACAGAGGCTCTTGAGGCGGCGTCCGCACTTGATGTAGTACTGATCCCCTATGAGCTGGAGGAAGGGATGAAGAGATCTGCGCAGCTAATCGGCAATATTATGCCAGGACAGTCAGTGGGCATCTTTATCGGGCCGGAAGGCGGATTTGAGGAGGATGAAGTAAATCGGGCAAAAGAATCCGGAGCGGAGCCGATTACATTGGGAAAGCGAATTCTGCGCACTGAGACGGCGGGAATGGCGGTCCTTTCGATTCTCATGTATCATCTGGAGAGCAGAAATCATAATTTATAAGTAAGAAATATGTAAAAGGAAGAAAGCAAATGGAAGTTTATCTTGACAATTCCGCTACAACCATGTGCTATCCGGAAGTAGGGGAGTTAGTATATAAAGTGATGTGCCGGGATTACGGAAATCCGTCCTCGATGCATCGAAAAGGCGTACAGGCGGAACATTATATCCGGGAGTCGAAGGAGACGATTGCAAAACTTCTGAAAGTGAATGCAAAAGAGATCTTTTTTACATCCGGAGGCACAGAGAGTGACAATCTTGCCCTGATCGGCTGTGCAAGAGCTAACCGGAGAAACGGAAATCATCTCATCACATCTTCGATCGAGCATCCTGCTATCTTAAATACAATGCGTTATCTCGAAGAGGAAGAGGGATTCCGCGTAACCTACCTTCCGGTGGATGCGAACGGGAGAGTCAAACTCGAGGCATTAAAGGAAGCACTCTGTCCTGAGACAATCCTCGTGTCGATTATGTATGTAAACAATGAGGTGGGAACGGTGCAGCCGGTTCAGGAAGCTGCCCGGATCGTTAAGAACTATAAGTCTTCGATCCTGTTCCATACGGATGCTGTGCAGGGATACGGCAAATACAGGATCTTGCCGAAACGGATGGGGATAGATCTTCTGACAGCGAGCGGACATAAGATTCACGGTCCGAAAGGAATCGGATTTCTCTATATTGACAGCAAAGTAAAGATCAGGCCTATTGTGTTCGGAGGAGAACAGCAGAAGAATATCCGCTCCGGTACGGAGAATGTACCCGGAATTGCGGGGCTGGGGCTTGCTTCGAAGATGATTTATCAGGACCTGGAGATGAAGACAGCTCTTATGAGAGAGTTAAAAGCCCGCTTTATCGAGGGAGTCTCAAAAATTGAGAATACTACGATACACGGCTTTACCGATGAGGGAAGCGCACCCCACATTATCAGCCTCGGAGTGGCGGGCGTGCGCAGTGAAGTGCTTCTTCACACACTTGAAGACAAAGGAATCTATGTGTCATCGGGCTCGGCGTGTTCGTCAAATCATCCGGCGGTAAGCGGCGTGCTTAAAGGAATCGGAGCTGCGAGGGAATATCTGGATGCAACACTGCGGTTCAGTATGTCCGAGTTCACTACGAAAGAAGAAATTGACTATACACTGGAAACACTATATAATTGTATACCGATGCTTAGAAGATATACACGGCACTGAAGAGACGCCGCGTTCGGCGGCGTGCGTCAGCAAAGGAGAGAAATATGAGATTTCATTCATTTTTGATCAAGTACGGTGAGATCGGAATCAAGGGAAAGAATCGCTATATGTTCGAGGACGCCCTTGTGCGCCAGATCAGATATGCGCTGAAGGACGTAGAAGGAGAGTTTATTGTACACAAATGCCACGGCAGGGTGTATGTAGACTGCGAAGGAGAATACGATTACGAGGAGACTGTAGACAGTCTCAGAAAAGTATTCGGAATCGTAGGGATCTGTCCTGTTGTCAGAAAACCGGTCAGAGAAATCGAAGAACTGAAAAAGGATATTGTCGCTTATGTAGGACAGATGTATCCTGAAGGCGACAAGACATTCAAGGTTGAAGCCAGACGCGCCAACAAGCGGTATCCTATGAATTCCATGGAGATTAACTGCGAATTGGGCGAGGCGGTTCTCAACGCATATCCGGAGATGAGAGTGGACGTTCATAAACCCGATGTCAGACTGAATGTGGAGATCCGTGAGGAAGTCTATATCTACTCGGAGATTATTCCCGGACCGGGAGGTATGCCGGTGGGGACAAATGGAAGCGCCATGCTGCTTTTATCAGGTGGAATCGACAGTCCGGTAGCGGGATATATGATAGCCAAGAGAGGTGTGGAGATCGAAGCGGTTTATTTCCATGCCCCGCCGTATACGAGCGAGCGTGCCAAAGAAAAAGTGGTTGATCTTGCAAAACTGGTATCGGCATATGCAGGGCCGATAAAGCTTCATATTGTGAATTTTACGGATATCCAGCTTTATATTTACGAAAAGTGTCCGCATGACGAGCTGACAATTATCATGCGCAGATATATGATGCGCATAGCAGAGCATTTCGCGAAGAAAGACGGCTGTCTCGGACTTATTACCGGGGAAAGTATCGGTCAGGTGGCAAGCCAGACGATGCAGAGTCTTGCGGCGACAAATGCGGTGTGTACACTTCCGGTCTACAGGCCGCTGATCGGTTTCGATAAGAAAGAGATTGTGGAGATATCGGAAAAAATAGATACGTATGAGACTTCAATTCTGCCCTACGAGGACTGCTGTACGATTTTTGTGGCAAAACACCCTGTGACTAAGCCGAATGTGGATCGGATTGCAAAATCAGAGCTGAATCTGGAAGAGAAGATAGATGAGCTGATGCAGACGGCGATTGAGACAGCGGAAGTGGTTTCCGTGTCATACGGAGAGTAATGGGACAGCAAAAAAGCTGCCTCGTAATGAGACAGCTTTTTATGTACCATAATTCAATTATTTGATGATGTAAGCGTCCAGAGCTGCGAGAATGTCATCTACATTGCCGTCAGCGTGAATGTTGAGGTCAATCGGTTTAGAGAGATCCAGACTGAAGATTCCCATGATTGATTTGGCATCTATAACATATCTTCCGGATACTAAATCAAAGTCATTGTCATACTTTGTGATCTCGTTTACAATAGTCCCTCCTTGAATCATACAATAAAGTAAGGCTCTCCGCCTCATGTATATTCTACGAGATGCACTGGGAAAAGTCAAGAAACAAGAGGAAAAAAGAGGTAAATAATTATGAAAAAAGCAGCGCTGCACAACCTTGGCTGTAAAGTAAATGCGTATGAGACAGAAGCAATGCAGGAGATGCTTGAAAATGCAGGATATGAGGTTGTTCCTTTCAGAGAAGGAGCAGATATCTATATTATAAATACGTGCACAGTGACCAACATTGCGGACAGGAAGTCCCGGCAGATGCTTCATCGGGCAAGAAAGATGAATCCGGATGCTGTCGTGGTGGCGGCAGGGTGTTATGTACAGGCACAGGACGGTAAAGAAGTCGATCCGTGTATTGATATTGTGCTGGGAAATAATCACAAAAAGGATCTGATAAAGATACTTGAGGAATATGATTTAAAAAGAAAAGCTGAAAAGGCAGGGACAGACTGTGCAGAGAAAGCATATCCGGCCGTTGCAGAAATTGAAGATATCAGTCAGACACATGAGTATGAAAAACTGCATCTGACAAAACCCGGTGATCATACGAGAGCATATATTAAAGTTCAGGACGGATGCAACCAGTTCTGCACATATTGTATTATTCCTTATGCAAGAGGAAGAGTTCGAAGCAGAGAACAGACGGATGTTGTAAGCGAAGTGAAGAGTCTCGCAGCCAATGGGTATAAGGAGATCGTGCTGACAGGAATCCATCTGAGTTCTTACGGGATTGATTTTGACGGAGAGAGACATCTTCTGGATCTGATCCGTGCGGTACATGAGATTGAAGACATTGTAAGAATTCGCCTTGGTTCGCTGGAACCGGGAATTATTACGGAAGATTTTGCATCAGAATTGAGCAGACTCCCGAAAATCTGCCCTCATTTCCATCTGTCGCTCCAGAGCGGAAGCGATGCTACGCTGAAGCGGATGAACCGGCGCTATACAAGTGCGGAGTATTATGAAAAATGCTGTATTCTCCGGAAATATTTTAATGATCCTGCTCTTACAACCGACGTGATCGTAGGCTTTCCGGGCGAGACGGAAGAAGAATTCCGTCAGTCGCTTGCATTTGTAGACAAGATTGATTTTTACGAAACGCATATTTTCAAATATTCAAAGCGCGAGGGCACAAAGGCAGCCCGTATGGACGGGCAGATTGACGAGCAGGTAAAAACAGCAAGAAGTGCAGAAATGATCGAGCTGGACAGGAGAAAAAGAAAAGCCTATGAGCAGAAATTCATCGGGAAGACAGTGGATGTTCTGGTGGAGGAAGACGCACTGATCAATGGGGAAAAAGTTCAGACAGGTCATACAAAAGAGTATATAAAAATTGCAGTGAAAAGCAGTGAAAATCTAAAAAATTGTATTGTAAAAGTGCAAATTGAAAACGATTCACAAATTATACGTTGAATTTTGACGGTGATTATATTAGAATTGTAAATAGGGATTTTATGTAATTTGAGAATACTGAGAAGGAGGAAGATACGATGAGTGATCTTAGCAATACACAATTCTTTCAGGTAGAGCCGGGTCCGCAGATCTCAGCAAAAGATATTCTCGAGATCGTGTTCAAGGCTCTGAAAGAAAAAGGATACAACCCGGTCAACCAGATTGTCGGATATATTATGTCAGGTGATCCTACTTACATTACCAGCTATAACGGAGCGAGAAGTCTTGTTATGAAAGTCGAGAGGGACGAACTGGTTGAAGAGCTTTTAAAAGCGTATATTGAACACAACTCATGGGAATAATCTGTTATGAGGATTATGGGACTTGACTATGGCACAAAAACTGTGGGAGTGGCGATAAGCGATCCGCTGGGGATTACGGCCCAGGCCATAGAGACAATCAGCCGTAAAGAGGAAAACAAGCTGAGAAGAACCTGCGCCCGTATTGAAGAATTAATCGGGAAATACGGGGTAGAGAAGATTGTTCTCGGATTTCCGAAACATATGAACAATGATATCGGGGAGCGCGCGGAAAAGTCACTTGAGTTTAAAGATATGCTTCACAGGCGGACAGGTCTTGAGGTCATTATGTGGGATGAGAGACTTACTACTGTGGAGGCAGAGAGGACTTTGATCGAAAGCGGAGTCAGAAGAGAGAACCGCAAGAAACATATCGATCAGATCGCGGCAGTTTTTATCCTGCAGGGGTATCTTGACCATCTGTATATGAAAGCAGGTACAGGGGAAGCGGCAGGAGAACAGCAGGCAGGAGAATGATGATAAGGGGGCATTTTTTATGGAAAAAGTAAGATTTGCTTTCGCAGACGGAAATGGGGAAGATGAATTTTTCGTTCTTGAAGAGACTATGATCAACGGAAGCGTGTACATACTCGTTACAGATTCCGAAGAAGATGATGCAGAGTGCCTGATTCTGAAAGAGACAGACCGAAGAGGCGAGGGAGACTGTGTCTATGAGATTGTTGAGGACGAGACAGAACTTCTGGCAGTTTCAAAAGTTTTTGAAGAACTGCTGGAGGATGTGAATATAGAAATGTAAGGCATTTACAGCCTTTACAATAGATCTATTTACTGCGGGGAGACGAAAGAACGCGGATGGAACAGCAGAAAAAAACAGAGGAACTGCTCAAACAGAGACTGAAGGAAAAGGGATTGAAAGTTACGCATCAGCGTATCCTGGTTCTCTCAGTGCTTGAGCAGAACAGCGGCGTGCATATGACTGCAGAAGAAATCTATGATCTGGTGTCAAGGGATTATCCTGAGATCGGACTGGCAACGGTATACCGTACACTGCAGCTTCTGTGGGATATGCAGCTTGTGGACAGGATCAATCTGGATGACGGATGTGTGCGGTATGAGATCGGCCACCTGTTAAGAGGGGACACACAGCATAACCATCATCATCTGATATGCAGAAAGTGTAATAAGGTAATTCCTTTCACGGATGACCTTCTGGATGACCTGGAGCATCATATCGAGAAAATCACAGGATTTCATGTCCTGGATCATGAACTGAAGTTCTACGGCTTATGCAGGGAATGCATGGAAAAAGAGAAATAACTGTCTTTTGAGAAAGCAGCCTGAGCACACTGCTGTTCTTTTGGCGCCCGGAAGTAATGTGATACATAAATCATAATGGAGGTGCTTATTTTTTGAAAAAAGAAAAAAAAGGAAAATTGCGTATCATACCGCTCGGTGGACTGGAACAGATCGGTATGAACATTACTGCCTTTGAGTATGAGGACAGTATTGTTGTAGTGGACTGCGGCCTGGCCTTCCCGGAAGATGATATGCTGGGAATTGATCTTGTGATCCCGGATGTGACTTACCTGAAGGATAATGCGTCCAAGGTAAAAGGGTTTGTTATCACCCATGGCCATGAGGATCATATCGGGGCGCTGCCCTATGTGCTCAAAGAGATCAATCTGCCGATTTACACTACGAAACTTACGATGGGTATTATTGAAAATAAATTAAAGGAACATAATCTTCTGCGCAGCACAAGGCGCAAAGTGGTTCAGCATGGGCAGTCCATCAATCTGGGCAAATTCCGGATCGAATTTATTAAAACAAACCACAGTATCCAGGATGCGTCTGCCCTGGCGATCTATTCGCCTGCGGGAGTTGTTGTTCATACAGGAGATTTTAAAGTAGATTACACTCCGGTATTCGGCGATGCAATCGATCTCCAGAGATTTGCTGAGATCGGAAAGAAGGGTGTACTCGCACTGATGTCCGACAGTACCAATGCAGAGAGAAAAGGATTTACCCAGTCCGAGCGCACTGTGGGAATTACGTTTGACCACATTTTTGCAGAGCATCAGAACACAAGACTGATCATCGCCACATTTGCATCGAATGTAGACCGTGTGCAGCAGATTATCAACTCAGCATACAAATACAGAAGAAAAGTTGTTGTGGAAGGACGGAGTATGGTAAATATTATCTCTACTGCGTCTGAGCTTGGATATTTGAATGTGCCGGACAACACGCTGATCGAGATTGATGAGATGAAAAACTACCCGCCGGAAAAGATGGTGCTTATTACAACGGGCAGCCAGGGAGAATCCATGGCGGCACTTTCAAGAATGGCTGCGGATGTACACCGCAAGGTTACGATTCAGCCGAATGATACGATTATCTTCAGTTCCAATCCTATCCCTGGAAATGAGAAATCTGTATCTCGTGTGATCAACGAGCTTTCTGCAAAGGGCGCGGAGGTAATCTTCCAGGATACTCATGTATCGGGCCATGCCTGTCAGGAAGAACTGAAACTGATCTATTCTCTCGTAAAACCGAAATATGCGATTCCGGTGCACGGTGAGTACCGGCATCTGAAAGCAAACGCCCAGGTGGCAAAATCTCTCGGTATACCGAAAGAAAATGTTTTTATTATCCAGTCAGGCGATGTGCTTGAACTCGATGACGAGTCTGCAAAAGTTGTGGACAAGGTACACACAGGCGCTGTACTCGTGGACGGCCTGGGAGTCGGCGATGTGGGAAATATCGTGCTCAGAGACCGCCAGCATCTGGCAGAGGACGGAATTATCATTGTGGTTCTTACCCTGGAGCGCAGAACAAACCGCCTGCTTGCAGGGCCGGACATTGTGTCACGTGGTTTTGTATATGTCAGAGAATCAGAACAGCTCATGGAAGATGCGAGAAAAGCAGTGTCGGATGCGCTTGATAAATGTTTGAGCGGCCGCCATACGGACTGGAACAAGATCAAGCTTACGATCCGTGATGCGATGAATGATTACATCTGGAAGAAAACCAAGAGAAGACCGATGGTAATTCCGATCATCATGGATGTGGACGTCTAGTGCCGGATCAGGTGCAGAGACGGATCATGCAGAGGTATGCGGCAAATCTGTATGCTGCACAAACAAATATGGAAACAAATCAGATGCACAGGGGATGTTCTCTGTGCATCTGTGTCGGATAAGGGTAAGAATTTATGATAGTAGATGAGCGCATTGTTACATTTATTAATTCGCTGGACACGAAGAACAGTGAAATACTGGAGAAGATAGAGAGCGAGGCAAGAGCAGCAGACGTACCGATCATACGAAGAGAGATGCAGAGCTTCCTTAAAATTCTTTTGATGCTGAAAAAGCCTGCACGTGTGCTGGAGGTTGGCGCTGCCGTGGGATTTTCTGCACTGCTGATGAGTGAATATGTGCCGGAAGAATGCCGGATTACGACAATTGAAAATTATGAGAAGAGAATTCCCATTGCCCGGGAGAATTTCCGCCGTGCGGGGAAAGAAGAGCAGATCGATCTCATTGAAGGTGATGCCGCTGAAGTCCTGAAGAAACTGAAAGGGCCCTATGACTTTATCTTTATGGATGCCGCAAAAGGACAGTACATCCATTATCTTCCGGATATACTCCGGCTCCTGCCGCCCGGGGGCTGCCTTGTCTCTGATAATGTAATGCAGGACGGAGATGTGATCGAATCAAGGTTTGCTGTCGAGCGCAGAAACCGGACGATCCATGCCCGTATGAGAGAATACCTTTATGAACTGAAACACAATGATGAGCTCACGACTTCGATCATCCCTCTGGGAGACGGTGTTGCAGTGAGTATTAAAAAGGAAAGGATATGAAAAATGAGCAGACATCCTGAATTACTGATTCCGGCGAGCAGTCTGGAAGTATTAAAAACAGCCGTGATCTTCGGTGCGGATGCAGTATACATCGGCGGAGAGGCCTTCGGTCTGCGCGCCAAAGCAAAGAACTTCTCCATGGAGGATATGGCAGAGGGAATCGCATTTGCGCATGAGCGCGGTGTGAAAGTATATGTGACAGCTAATATCCTCGCCCACAACGATGATCTGCCGGGGGTGAGGGAGTATTTTAAGGAGTTAAAGGAAATAAAGCCGGATGCGCTTATCATAGCAGACCCGGGGGTGTTTGATATCGCGAAGGAAGTCTGCCCGGAGATCGAGCGTCATATCAGCACACAGGCAAATAATACCAATTACGGAACCTATAACTTCTGGTACCGTCAGGGGGCAAGCCGTGTGGTATCCGCCCGGGAACTCTCAATGAAAGAGATTAAAGAACTCCGGGCGAATATTCCGGAAAATCTGGAGATAGAGACCTTTGTCCATGGCGCGATGTGCATTTCCTATTCCGGCAGATGTCTTTTGAGCAATTATTTCACCGGACGTGACGCCAACAGGGGGGCCTGCACTCATCCGTGCCGCTGGAAATATGCGGTAGTGGAGGAAACAAGACCGGGAGAATATATGCCGGTTTACGAAAATGAAAGAGGTACCTATATCTTCAATTCCAAAGACCTGTGTATGATCGAATATATCCCGGAGCTCATCGACGCAGGAATCGACAGCTTCAAGATCGAAGGAAGGATGAAGACTGCGCTTTACGTGGCTACAGTGGCTCGGACATACCGGAAAGCGATTGACGACTATCAGAAAGATCCGGAGTTGTACCGTAAAAATATGCCCTGGTAT
The DNA here is from genome assembly GCA_904377845.1 of uncultured Ruminococcus sp. Taxonomy (GTDB): domain Bacteria; phylum Bacillota; class Clostridia; order Lachnospirales; family Lachnospiraceae; genus Mediterraneibacter. The sequence goes on from CAJFGR010000019.1 coordinate 53,595, forward strand.
CTGGATCAGATCTCCAATTGCACCTACCGGCAGTTCACCACAGGGTTCTTCTTCGGAAAACCGGATGAGAACTCGCAGATTTATAACAGCAACACATATAATAAAGAATATACTTATCTTGGCATCGTAGGGGAGACAAAAGACGGACTGTGCAGGATCGAGCAGAGAAATAAGTTTTCTGTGGGCGAGACCATTGAGATCATGAAGCCGGACGGGCGGAATGTGGAAGTGAAAGTAAAACGGATTCTCAACGAGGACGGCGAAGAGCAGGAGAGCGCACCCCATTCCAAGCAGGTGCTGTGGGTGGATTTAAGTGATATACCGGAGAAATATGACCTGCTCAGGAGAAGTGAGATGTGGACAATCAGGTAAATCTGTTCTTCGAGGGTGATTTCTTTCCCGAGCAGATTCCGGATGTATTTACGGATTTGTTCTACGCATCCGACTGCCCTCGCGTCTTCTGCTATTACAGAATCATATATGGATGTGCCTTCCTCTTTAAGCATCTTATCTTCCAGAAGACGCTGCAGGAAGAACTGCATATGTATGACAAAGCGGGAATAATTGATACTGTCCTCATTGATCTGATATCCGTAGTACAACTGTACGATTCTGAAGATGTCCTTGAGCATCTTGACCATGAGCATACCGTTCTGCGCTGCGGATTCAGCGGGAGCATCCTCAAGGAGACGGATATAGTTGCGCGTATTCTTTTCATTTTTGAGCATATAGATTTTTTCTACATCCTTTTCCTCGAGGACATCCCCCACGCTGTATGAAAAACGCAGTCCCTTCCCCATGGCTATCATCTCTTTATTATCGTCACCCTTTACCAGCAGCAGATTATTATTCAGAATTTTTTTTATGAGCATCTCCACGCCGTCTGTGATGGCAAGACGCATCTGGTGCAGATGTTTATCTATAAATTCAATGCGGTAGGAATCATGTACGGTTCCGTCCGGCTCCAGTTTATCGGGCGCACCGATCCCGTTTTCCGTGATCAGGATCGGAAGGTGGTATCTCTCATAGACTTTTCTCAGCGTATACCGGAATCCCACCGGATCTACGACCCAGCCGTACTCTGTCTTTCCGACATATGGGTTGTCCGCCGGGCGATAGACTCCCTGTTCGCCGAGCATGATTTGCTGATCTCCGGCACGCGCCGCCACATCGGATGCATCTCCTCTGCTGGCAGCGATGGTGGCGGTGGAATAATAATTCATGGCGGTGAGATTCAGAGCCGGTCCGATGCAGCCGTGGGGCACCATTTCATGGAACTTTTTTATGACACGTGCCTGGGCCAGCATCATATGATGGTTCTGCTGATACAGTTCCTTTGTCGAGGGCACCTTCCCGCCTTTTGGAAGGCCGATGGCGCCGGGATGCAGGATCATGGTATTCTGTTCGTTGATCGTCAGCCAGTATTTTACGGAATCCCCAAAGTTCTTAAACAGAACATCAGCGTATTCAACAAAAGCATCGATTGTCTCCCGGTTCAGCCACCCGCCCTTTTCTTCGAGGCAGTATGGGAGATCGCAATGGTATATGGTCACGACCGGCTGGATATTGTATTTCAGGCACTCTGCAATCACATTCCTGTAAAAATCAAGCCCTTTTTCGTTTACTTTCCCGGTCCCTTCAGGGAGGATTCTTGTCCATGCGATCGAGAAACGGTAGGCTTTGAGACCAAGCTCAGCAAACAGGGCGATATCTTCCCTGTATCTGTGGTAGTAATCGCTGGCAACAGAAAAATCAGCGACACCTTCCGGATGCTCGTACATATCAATGATAGACGGGCTCTTGCCATCCTCGTTTACCGCGCCTTCAACCTGATAGGCGGAAGTAGATGCGCCCCAGAGAAATCCTTCCGGGAATGGTTTCAGTTTCTGGTACAGCATGATTTTGCCTCCTTTACATATGTGAAAGTTTAAGAAAATTGTCCCCGGTTTTTATGACTCCGGTGCCCGCGGGTTCTATTGTCCCGTAGTCCGCAGTGTTGGTCACGATAACCGGAATGACAGTGTCATACCCCTCGTTTCTGATCGCTTCGAGGTCAAATTCGAGCAGAAGCTGTCCGGCCCTTACAAAATCCCCTGCTTTTGCTTTCGGAGTAAAGTATCTGCCCTGAAGGTTTACGGTGTCGATCCCCACATGGATCAGAATCTCCGCGCCGTTTGCTGTCTGCATACCGATGGCGTGCCCGGTGTCGAAGAATACGGTCAGAGTTCCGTCGGCAGGAGCATATACTTTCCCTTCTTCGGGGAAGATTGCGGCCCCTTTTCCAAGTATTTCCTGGGAGAATACATCATCGTTTACTTCAGAGAGAAGAGCGGCGCGTCCGGAGACGGGGGCAGCCAGTGTTTCGTCTGTGCAGCCCGCCTTGGCTTCTGCTCCGGGTACGCTGCCTTCCGCTGTATCTGTTTTTTCTTCTGCTTTTTCTACACTGTCTGGCGTATCGTCTTCCTTAAATCCCAGAATCCATGCTGCAGCAAATCCGGCGGCGAAGGAGATGATGATCGTTATGACAGCGTGTACCACGTTCATAGGATTTTCGCCGATAAATGCGGGAATAGCAGTCAGACCCGGTGATACAAAAGAGTATCTGACCAGTCCGGAAATTCCGGCATAGATACCGCCTACGGCACCGCCGATCATGGATGCAACGAATGGACGTTTCAATTTCAGCAGAACTCCGTAGAGACATGGCTCTGTAATACCCATTACAGCGGTAAATCCGGAAGATGATGCGAGCTGTTTAAGTTCCTTGTTTTTTGCCTTGACAGCAACGGCAAGTGTTGCGCCGCCCTGTGCAATATTGGAAGCCAGCATACCGGGGCCGTTTACTACTTCGTAACCGAGAGCCGAGATCTGGCTGGTAGCGATCGGTGTCATGGCCCATGCAGTACCCGTCAGCGTAAGGAAGGGCTGGAATACTCCCATCAGCATCGGGATGAGCCAGCTTACACGGGCGTTGAGGAAGTCAGCGCCTGCCTGTACGATATCGTTGAGCAGATTGCCAAGAGGTCCTACGAGCAGAAGTGCGATCGGGATCGAGATAAACATGGTGATCAGAGGTTTCAGGAAAAACTTAATGACAGACGGGGAGTATTTCTCAGCCAGTCTTTCCACATAAGACATGATCCATACGCTCAATATGATCGGTATGACGGACGAGGCGTAATCTACAAGAACGACCGGAATGCCGAAGAATGTTACGGCTTCTCCGGCAGATACGATACCGGTCCAGGTCGGATGCAGAAGCGCGCAGGCCATGGTCATTGCCATGATAGGGCTGCACTTGAACTTCATTGCTGCGCCGTATGCAAGCAGCACGGGCATGAAGTAGAACGGTGCGTCCGATATGAAAGTGATAATCGTGTATGTAGAGCTTGATTCGTTGACCAGATTAAATAGTACGAGTATGGAGAGTACTGCCTTGATCATACCACCGCCGATCAGCGCGGGGATCACAGGGGTGAATGTAGTTGAGATCACACTGATGATCCGGCTGACGATGCCGGGCTTTTCTCCATCGCTCTCTTCATGCTGCTGGTCGGGAGTGTCTTTCATCTCAGCCTTGATTGCACGGAAAACAGTCTGTACTTCATTACCGATAACGATCTGGAACTGTCCTCCTTTGTCAACAACGCTGATTACCCCTGAGAGTGATTCGATTTTTTTGTGTCTACCTTACCCTTGTCATAGAATTCAAATCTAAGACGTATGGCACAGTGGGTGAGCTGACGGATGTTTTCCGTGCCTCCGATCAGACGGATAATCTCGCCAGCCAAAGCTTTGTAATCCATAAGTTTTCCTCCTTTTCCGGCCAGGTAATAAAAAAGACCAAGACAAAAGGTACACTTATAGACTACTATAGAATGTTCCTTGTTGATCTTGGTCTTGCCTGCATTACCAGTAACAGCCGCTGCTATTATTTTTACAAAGTCTTTCTAGCAGACCTGTCAGAAAAATGCAAGGTATATTCTACATAAAATTCCTGCATTTTGGTTTTGCTTCCGGTTTGATCAAAAAGGCTGAAATTTGCTTTTCACACGTTCCAGCTCTATCGCCTGTTTCCCTGACAGATGTTCTATCTCCATCTCCAGCATACACAGCGGCTTCCACTCCCTTTCGATGGCTTTCTCCCGGTTTTCGTCTGTGTCATCAGGTGAATATTTAAGCGCCAGTTTTTCGATAGCGGAGCGTTTCTCCGTGTCATCTTCTGCAATATGTATCCTGCCAAAGGCGATAACGCTGCGGAAGTATGTGGTATATTCTTCCGGTACGATCTGGTCCTGGTCGATGACACAGAATGAAGCTTTGTCATTTTTTAGTACAGCATCGATTTTATGACCGCTTTTTGCACTGTGGAACCAGAGTTTCTCTCCGTCGTAGACATAGCTTATGGGCACTGTGTAGGGGTAACCGTCATCCCCGTGGAGAGCCAGAACTCCTGATGTTCCATCATATAAGATACGTTCACATTCTTCTTTTGATAATTTCTGCTTTTTTCTGCGCATTTCACGAAACATAGTATTTCCTCCATTGTTCTGAATTGGTTGATTACGGATTTATTTCCAATAATATCATATTGTACACAAAAATGAAAACCGATACAATCAGTCCGGATAACGTAAAGCAGAAAGGACTGAAACAGAGAATGAGAAAAGTAAGAGCCTTGCTGGCAGCGGTACTGGTGTGCGGACTCTTATTAAAAGGCGCGGATGTATTCGGAGCGGACATTCCGAAAATACAGGTGTCCTCCGGGACGACAGAAGCGGCGCCCGGAGAGAAAATTACACTTACATTTTCGCTTGCCGGCTATGATGATATTCAGGAGGGAATCTACGCGCTGAAAGCAACTATTGAATACGATCCAGATATATTTGAGGCTGTGGAGGAGCCGGATTTTGAGACATTGTCCGGCTGGGAACAGCTTCAGTATAATGCCGATAACGGGCAGTTTGCAGTGATCAATAAAAGCGGGAGCGTGAAGAACGAAGACGCGTTCCGGCTGACGCTGACAGCAAAGGCCCAGGCTGAAATAAAAGAGACGACAATTCTGCTAAAGGGCATCTCCGTATCTGAAGGAAAAGAAGATATTTTCCTGAAGGATACTGAATTTCAAATGACAGTGAATTCAGATGAACAGCCGGAGAACGGCGGCGGGGAGGGCGTGCTGGAAGACCCGGATGAAACGCCGGAGGATTCGGATAAAGAGACGGAAATCCCGGAAGAAAATTCGGAGGAGACACTGGATGGAGCGGATGCAGATCGTGAGGATTCAGCGGAGCTGCCTTCGGAACAGCAGTCCGAGGAAAAGCAGAGTATACAGACAGGTAACACTGACGTCGGGATAATCTTTTTTATTATGATGCTGCTGGTTTCTCTATCGATATTGGGAGGAATCCTAATTACCAGGACAAGAAAGAAAAAACAGAATAAGAATGGCCCTAAGTTACTTGCCGGGCTGATCCTCTGCAGTGTGCTTGCCGTATCGGCGGGCGTCCGAACGGAGGCGGCAGCAGAAAAGGGCGATGTAGACGGAAACGGGAATATAGATTATACAGATGTGGAACTGATTCAGAGGCATCTGATCGAACTGCAGCTTCTCGAGCAGGACGCACAGGAACCGGCGGATATCAATGATGATGGGCAGCTTACAGTGACTGACTTGGCGCTTCTCGTCCATAGGATAGAAAATCCGCCGGAATCTGAGAACCCATCAGGGCCGTCAGAACCTGAGAAGCCTTCAGACCCGGAGGAGGAGATACAGGAGGCCATTGAGCTGAAGGATGTCACAGATACAACTCTGTATTATAGCGGAGACGGAAAGACAGAAGAAATAGACATACTGGATATTACAAAAGGGCTTCCGAAAGATCCGGAGAATTACTTTGCAGTGATCGGGATGGAGAGTCTGCCGGATCTTTATACGGGGATTTCGGAGTTCAGACAGGAGAAAAGCGGAACAGTTTCGGCGGTGATCGATCAGGCGGATGTGATCCGGTATGATGCTGACGGAAATCGCATAGAAGAGTATGCTTTTCCGGTCGCTTACAGAGATAAAGAAGGTGAGCATCCTCTGATCAAGAGCGCTCAGGAGCTGTTTGATAAGATGGCCGCTGATTCGAAGGGAACATTTGAGCTTACGGAGGATCTGGACGCTTCGGGGATTTCTGCGGACGCGCCTGCGGTCGCAGGCACATTTACCGGGGAGCTGGATGGAAACGGCTTTCGGATACGGAACCTGCCGACTTCATTATTCGGCACGCTGAGCGGGGCGCATATCCATGACCTTGTGATCGAGGATGCGGCGGTCACTGCACAGAGAAGCGGAATCCTTGCCAATTTTATCCAGAGACAGTCCATTGTGGAAAATGTTTTCATTGTAGATTCGTCAGTGTCAAACAGTGTGGATGAGATGGGAGCTTTTGCGGGTAAACTTTCGGACTCGACGATACGCAGAAGTGCCTCTGTCAATGTTTCGTTAAGAGGACTGGTGGCGGTCGGCGGAATCGTTGGCAGGACGGAGGCGGGAGCTCTTATCGAAGACTGCTATGTTACAGGCAAGGTGCAGGGAACTTACGACCACCCCAGCCTTGGAGCCAGAACAGGAGGAATCACCGGCTGGCACGGAGGAGGAAAGATCAGCCGCTGTTATACGAATGCGGAGATCATTGCTCCGGCGAAAAAAGGAAACGGAGGCATTATCGGCGGACCGAATACGGGAAGTCCGGTGATTGAGTACAGTCTGAGTATGAGCACAGGAGCGGGCTACCGGATTGCAGGATTCGACGTTCTGAACGGCGTGAAAGAAGTATATGAGTATTCCGGTTCCGGCAGTTCAACAAATGTGACAGAAGCCAATGGAAACAATGTAAAAGAAACAGATGCGGTTTTTGATCGGACATTTTATGAGGATATCCTCGGGTTTGACGGAAAAGTCTGGGATCTGGATGGGCTTGCCCTTAAGAAGCTTCCGATACTTTCAGATTCTCCTGTCGAGGACAACAGTTACGGAATCCCTTCCTATAGTGAAGTGAAAGACCACGAAGACTATCAGGCAGAGAGAGAGACGGCTTATGCCAATATGGCGGAAATCATGCCGTTCGCAGACACCGCGCTGTGGGTGGAATATGGAAACGGGCTGTCCGCATCAGATGCCCTTGCAGTTAAAAAGATCAAATATGTACTTCCCCTTGATGAGCAGGGGGCGTATGTGGCGGGAATCCACAGGGAAAGCACAGACAGAGCTGTCAAAGTGCGGGTTGTATTTGAAGATGATACGAGGCAGGAATATTCCCTTACTGAAGCAAAATTAGTGGGAAATATCGTGGCGTCTTACGGAATCGAAGGGCAGCAGTTCCCTTATCAGTTCCATAATTATGCGGCGGCTTTCAATGAGAGTGTCCTATCCGGTCTGACGGCGCTGGCTTCTGCGTATGACTATAATACAGAAATAGCCGGAATCACGCAGGAGGATGAGAGCCGGCTGTATACGGACTATTATAATGAGAGTGTAAAGGGAAAACTGGAGCGTGTGCTGGCGGATCTGTTCACTTCTCAGGAGCGGTATCCGTCCTATTGCGCACACCCGGCTGTGAAGGCGCTGACAGAAGAACGCATGAAAGATGAGGAAGAGCTGAAACGCTATCTGTACTCATACAATTATTATGATAAATGGTATCACATCGATTACGATGGCGTAGTATTGAGCGATCTGATGTTTTTCGGAAAGGAAGTACTGTCGGAGGATATCAATGCTTCTGAGCTTACAGAGCAGCTTCTCAATGCTTCATCGGACTGGAGGGCAACGAAACAGACGGTAACATTTTATAACAATGTACTGAAAAATATCACCGGAAAAGATTTTATGGAATTTCTGGGAGGCTTCTCAAAAAGCATTGCCGGTTATGAGGATGCAAATGCATGGTTTGCGGATACATTCGGCGGTATCTTAGTAGAGCAGAATGCGGCCGGCGATGAGGGCAGGATCCGATATCGGATCTGGGACAATCTGAAAGGTCTGCCCGAAAGCAGAAAAAATATTGTTCTGCCTGTCCTGACCGCCCCGCAGGAGGATATGTATCTGATCTCGGTGCCTTCTCAGATCGTGATTGGAAGTATGAACCGGTACGAGACGTATCTGAAGAAAGACGGGCAGGAGCGGGAGAGAGTCCGCGCCATCGCGGAGGAGTATGCCGGAAAGATGGGCATATTCTACGGAGTATCATCGCAGTGGATGAGTAATTCAGCGGAGCAGCTGAACAGTTTTGTAAATCTGCAGTTTGATACAAGACTTTCCTTCCCGGAGAGCCCGGCGGCAGCGGCAGGAGCACAGGAAAAAGGGGTGACTCGCGATCCGGTTATGAAATGGGTATATGAATCGGTCGATATGCTGAGCGCCCTGAACGGAAGCGCGGCGGTGGCGGACGGCACAATTGTGATCTGGATGTGGAGCCCGGCTCTCGGGACGGATGATTATACGTTCTTTACGTTCAGTCATGAAACGGCTCACAATCAGGACGGAAAATATTTTTACGGCGGAGCCGGAAGAAGAATCGGAACCGGCGGCGAAGCACATGCGGACGGAAATATCGCGCAGGAGATGCGGGATGGCATCATGGTGTTTAACATCTCTAAAAAGATGGATATAGGCACAGAGATGACCAATAATTTCAGCTATGAACGGATCAACTCCGCGGAGAAAGTCCACAGCTACTATAAGAAAATGTTTGAGACGGGATATGTGCTGGATTATCTGGCGGCCCAGGCATTCTTTGAGCTGACACCGCAGCAGCAGGCGGCGGTGGCTGTACAGGCGGAGCATACCGCAGGCGGAAATGCATCTATGAGCACAACCTATAAAAAGCTTACGGCGGAGGAGATCGGCGCCATGAACCTGAACAGCATGGAAGCATTGTGGGATCATAAGATCTCCATCCGGAACGCATTCTCTTATCCGGAAAAGGTAGGAACGGCTACAGACGGAAGTTATGGATTCGAGTCATTTTACACGATGAACTGGTACCAGTCGCACAATGACAGCGGCTCTCCGGACACCCATTCATTCAAGCGGCTGGGGCAGGAGATGCTTGCTCTTGCAGGTTATGAAAAGGGATATCAGGTATATATATCCGCACTCAGTGAAAATGATCTGGATGCACTGCGCAAGATTACCGGTGATCCGAATATCACATGGAGGGATTATAAATTGAACCGTTACCGCGATGTGGCGCAGAAGCTGGATCAGATCCCGTATTTTGATAAAGACGCGGTTATTGCGCAGTTTAAGGCAGCATTTGAGGCAGATACAGCGAATGGGAATACGAACCAGAGCTTTGAAACAAAACGGATGATCTACGGTATGGTCAAGCGTGTAACGGGAGACTTCAGCACCGGCGGTATTTATGAGAGCCCCGCGGTGATACCGGTCACATCCGCAGAAGAACTGATCCGGTATGCCGCACAGAATCCATATGGGTATTACAGGCTGGAACAGGATATAGATTTTACGAATGCAGCAGCCTCCGGCGGAAGCTATATCCCGGGAAGGTTTATCGGTGTGGTGGACGGAAACGGTCACAGCCTGACCGGGATGAAATATCCGCTGTTCGGGGATCTGCAGTATGCGCAGGTGACTGACCTGACGATTTCCGCTCCGTCTTATGCGGGGGATGCGCAGGCGCTCTTCGCGATGAAAACAAAGAAAGTGACACTTGGAAATGTTAAAGTGGAGGGCGCGGATATGCCGCTCCCCCTTGTGAAGAACAAGACGGAAGGATACTACGAGTACGGCGATATGAGCGTGACGGTGGACGACAGGAAAATCACCACAGTGGAGGAATTCCTTGCAATCGGTGATTCTGCCGAATCTCTGAAGAAACAGTACGTACTCGAGACAGACCTTGATTTTGGCTCATCGGTGTCTTCTGATTTTGCTGTGACCGGAACATTTTCCGGGGAACTGGCAGGAAACGGTCATACCATATCCGGGCTTGACGCAGTTCTTTTTGAAAGAATGGACGGGGCTTCTGTCTCGGACCTGACGATCAAAGGAACGAATCTTACTCAAAATACCCAGAAGGGAGCCCTTGCCAATGATATCAGGAATTCGATAGTGGAAGACGTCAGGGTAAAAGACCTGACGATCCAAAACGATACCAATCAGGCGGGAGGGCTTGCCGGAACCATTTCAAACAGCGAGATCAGGCGGATCTCGGCGGAGAATCTTTCGATCAGATCCAATAATACCATAGGCGGCATTGCAGGCCAGTTTGACGGAAGGATCCTGGAGGACTGTATCGTTACCGGCGCCATCGAGGGCACAAGCCGCCATCAGATGGGCGCCCGCATCGGTGGGATCACCGGATGGCAGGGCGGAGGGATCATAAGAAGAGTGGCGGCAAAGGTAAGCATCACTGCCCCGGATCCGGTGGGCAACGGCGGCATCATCGGCGGTCCGCAGAGCGGAAGCGCAACTGTAGAAAGCGCAGTCAGTCTGAGCACCGGCGCCAATGCGAACAGGATATCAGGCTGGGATGTCCTCGGTATTACTAGCAGCGCATACGAGATGGAGACTTCGGACAGCCAGAGCAATATGAATGAGACAAACACGGACCGTGTATTCGCGGTTACGGAAGAGCAGACAAAAGATAGAGCATTCTATACGGAGATTCTTGGCTGGAGTGAGGATGTGTGGAGGTTTGACAGTATTGCTGAGGACGGGATACCAGAGCTGAATATACTGTAGTGTCTTAGAAAGTATCCGGATAAATAGATCGAAGAAATCGAAGTTAATTTTTTATTGATTAATTTCAAAAAAATCGTTATAATAATCATGTTTTCGTATAGTTCTATTATAACATAGAACAGAGAAAAAGATGGTTGTCGTTAGCCATCTTTTTCTCTTGTGTGCCGAATGTGGTACTAAACTTACTGGTGAAAGTTCAGTCACGGGTGTTTACCGCCGAGTGTAGTAAACCACAAGCTGATATCAGTAATGCTAAAGACCAAAGAAGTGATGGAGTAATGTTCATTGATATTTATAATTATGAGTTTAAGAATCTGTCTGTCAGCAGATTAAAAAAACGAAAATTGGTATTTCGACAGTAGGTGTAAAAAATGATTACGATTAAAGAAATTGCCGAGATGGCAGGCGTGAGTATGACGACTGTATATAATGTGATCCATGGCAACGCTAAAAAGGTATCAAAAGCAAATATGGAAAAAATACAGGAGTTACTTAAAGAGTATCAATATGTGCCTAAAATGGGATTGAGCGCACTGAAAAACAGCAGTTCAAAAATTATCGGTGTGGTGATCCATACCCCGCGGCATTATGAAGATACCGTAATTTCCGATATGTTTTACAGTCATGTAATCGGCGCATTAGAAGAGTCGTTGCGGAATGCAGGATATTATATGATGCTGTATTCAGCAAGCAAATTAGAAGACATTTATCATATGGCGCTTGCCTGGAATGTGGACGGCCTGATAGTGATAACGTTTCGCTATCAGGAATATATGAAGTTGAAAGTATTGACGAACAAACCTATCGTCGCGATAGATCTTATAGACAAGGAAGAGGGAGATTTTATTAACGTAGGTCTTCAGGATGAAAACGGTGGTTACATGATGACAAAATACCTTTTGGAGTGCGGGTATGATAACATTTATGTATGTTCGAGAAAAAATGTGGGGGTCGATCATGACCGCTGGATAGGATTTAGAAAGGCGTGGGGCGAGAGCGGACATCCTCTAAGGGATAATGATTTTATCACGCTGTATGACACGGAAAACGAACGAAATAAAAATTATAATAGAATGTTAAAATTTGTCAATAAGAATACCGCATTATTTTTTCTGGCAGATATGTTTGCCGTTGAAGCAATGCATTTCTTTCAGAGCCAGGGTGTAATGATACCGGAGGAACTGGGAATTGCGGGATTTGACGACAGCCCTCTTGCCAGATACTGCTATCCCCGTCTGACCACGGTAAGACAAAATATGAATGAAAAGGGAAGAATTGCAGTAGATATGTTGATTGCCGTTCTTGAGGGAAGGATGGAAGGCAGGGTGGAAGTCAAACAGCCTGTAACGCTGATCAAAGGATCTTCGGTGAAAAATAATTAAGGATACGAAGTACAGAGGTAAAAGCAGAAATTTTTGCCTCTGTATTTTTTATTTACCTAGGTTTTATGTGAAATATACACAAAAATAGCAAAAATCATTGTATAAAAAGTAGGTTTTATATAAAACTATTGATATTGTAATAAGAGAATGGTATAGTGAAAACCACAGGAAAACTGCTTGAGATGTGAAGGAGGTTTTAAGTTATGAACAGGTCGAAAAAGGGATTTTGGATATTTATTTTTCCGGCATTGTTTGCCTTTACAGTTGTACAGGTGATACCAACGCTTATGGGAATTGGATATTCATTTACCGACTGGAATGGGATCGGGTCAGAGAAAAAATTTGTCGGACTACAAAATTATATCACAACGCTGACGGATGATCCATTGTTCCGACAGGCATTCATATTTACATTTTTATTTTCCATATGTGCAGTTATCACAATCAATGTGATCGGATTCGGACTGGCGCTGTTGGTTACACAGAAGATTAAGGGAGCAAATCTACTTCGGGGGATCTTCTTCATGCCGAACCTAATCGGAGGAATCCTGCTTGGATTTACATGGCAGTTCATTTTTGTACAGGTATTCGAGGCAGTTGGAGACACTTTTAATATTACCTGGCTGCAGGGATGGCTTACTGATCAGAAGACCGGATTTATCGGACTTCTCATAGTGGTCACATGGCAGCTGTCCGGTTATATGATGATGATTTATATCGCTCAGATTCAGAACATACCGGATTCCGTGCTCGAAGCGGCGCAGATAGACGGGGCTACAGGATGGAAAAAGCTGAAGTCAATCATTTTTCCGTTGATGATGCCGGCCTTTACAATCGGGTTATTCCTTTCCATTTCGAATTCATTTAAATTGTTTGACCAGAATCTTTCACTGACGGGAGGAGGACCGGTGAACAGTACGCAGATGCTTGCGCTGAATATATATAATACAGCATTCGGTGAGAACAGATTCGGATTGGCACAGTCAAAGGCAGTTATTTTTATGATCGTAGTTATGGCTATTTCAATTATTCAGCTTACAGTCACAAAGAAACGGGAGGTTGAAGCGTAATGAAGAGGAAAGATCATATACAAAAAGGCGTTCTTACGATTACAGGAATTGTTTTGGCGATTCTGTTTGTATCTCCGGTACTTCTCCTTGTCAACAGTTCATTTAAGACACTTCAGGAGATTTATATTAATATACTGGCTTTACCGGAAAAGTTTTCATTTAATAACTATATTCAGGCATTTGAGCAGATGGACTTTTTACCGTCCCTTGTAAACTCGCTTGTGATCACAATATTGTCTACCCTTTTGATACTCCTTGTATCTGCTATGGCGGCATGGGTGCTCGTGAGGTATAAGATGAGATCGAGTAAGATTTTGTTTTTAGTGTTTTCATCCGCGCTTCTTATTCCGTTTCAATGTGTGATGCTGCCGCTGGTGGACGTCATGAGTAAACTGCATCTGATGAATCGCCCGGGGTTGGTGTTTATGTATGTCGGTTTTGGATGCAGCATGTCGATCGTGTTGTTTCACGGATTTATCAAAAATGTTCCGGCGGAACTAGAAGAAGCCGCAACGATTGATGGATGTAATATGTTCCAGACGTTCTTTTTGATCGTAGTGCCGCTGCTGAAAGGAATTATGGCAACAGTAGCTGTAATCAATGTAATGTGGATATGGAACGATTTCCTGCTCCCGTCCCTTGTGATCAATAAAAACGGGATGCAGACATTACCGTTACGTACTTATTTATTCTTTGGACAGTATTCAAAGAAATGGGATCTGGCAACGGCCGCTCTGGCATTGTGTATGATACCTATCATTATTTTCTATCTGAGCTGCCAGAAACACATTGTAAAAGGCATTACTGCTGGAGCAGGAAAATAAGAGATATGTGAGGGTTGTAATGAAACAGGATTGGTGGAAAGAAGCGGTAGTCTATCAGATCTATCCGCGCAGTTTTAAAGACAGCAACGGAGACGGTATTGGAGATATCCCCGGTATCATTGAGAAACTTGATTATTTAAAGAATCTGGGGGTAGATGTCATCTGGCTTTCTCCGGTATATCGTTCGCCCAATGTAGATAACGGATATGATATCAGTGACTATAAAGATATCATGGAAGAATTCGGTACAATGAAAGATATGGACGAACTGATCCGTCAGATACATAAACGAGGATTAAAGCTCATGATGGATATTGTTGTTAACCATACGTCCGATGAACATGAATGGTTTCAAAAGAGCTGTCAGAGCGAGGATAATCCCTATTCGGACTACTATATCTGGAAAAAAGGAAAAAATGGAGGTCCGCCGAACAACTGGGGGTCTTATTTCGGAGGATCAGCATGGGAATACTGTGAATCCCGTGATGCATATTATTTGCATATGTATGCTAAAAAGCAGCCGGATCTGAACTGGGAAAATCCAAAAGTACGGGAAGATGTAAAGAAAATGATGCTCTGGTGGTTGGAAAAAGGAGTAGACGGGTTCCGGCTTGATGTGATCAATCTGATCGCAAAGGATCAGCGTTTTCCGGACGGTGAGCAAAAAGAAGGAGAACCTTTTGGAAATATGATTCCTTATACGCATAATATTCCGAAAGCCCATACATTTATTAAGGAACTGAACCGAGATGTATTTTCAAAATATCCGATTATGACAGTCGGGGAAACACTGGAGACAACAGCGGAAGACGGGAAAAAATATGCCGGATTTAATGAACATGAACTGAACATGATCTTTACGTTTGAACATATGAATGTAGACAACGGAAAAAATTCTAAATGGTCAGATCAGAAATTTCAGCTGACGAAGCTCAAAGAGATTATGAACTGCTGGCAGACAGAACTTGACGGTGTGGCTTGGAACAGCCTGTACTGGAATAATCATGATCAGCCAAGAGTAGTTTCGAGATTTGGAAATGACGGCATATTTTGGTCAAGGTCAGCAAAAATGCTGGGGACATGCCTGCATATGATGCAGGGGACGCCTTATATCTATCAGGGCGAAGAAATTGGAATGACAAATTGCTGTTTTGATCATATTGAGGACTACGAAGATGTGGAAACTGTCACAGCTTTCCGGCAGCGGACAGAGATGATGGGAGAAGACCCGGATTATATGATGCGGTGCATCCGCAAAAAAAGCAGAGATAATGCAAGAACAGTAATGCAATGGAATGACGGACCGTTTGCCGGATTTGGAAACAATGGAGTATGGTTTGCTGTTAATCCCAATTATAAGAAGATCAATGTCAGCAGCCAGCTGGAGGATGAAGATTCCATCTTAAGTTATTATAAAAGACTGATTCGGCTGAGGAAGAAATATCCAATCATAGTATATGGAGATTATACGCCGCTGTTTGCAGACAGCGGGAAAAACTTCTGCTATACCAGACAATATAGCAATGAAGAGCTTCTGGTATTATGCAGTTTTTCCGAATCAGTTCAGGACATCAGGGTTCCGGTGCAGTTTCAGGAAAGGAGGGGAAGGATTCTTATTACGAATATGTCTGGTTTAACAGATAATGATACGGAACAATATCAGTTTGGCGAACATATCACACTGGAACCGTATGAGGCTAAAGTGATTTTATTTGAAAACCTGTAAAATACTAAAATATAAAATCAAGGAGGAGACAATAATGAAAAAGAAAGCAGTAAGTATTTTATTAGTCGCAGCAATAACAGTGGGCATGCTGGCAGGATGTGGAAGCAACGGAGGCAGCGGCTCTTCCTCTGATAAGGTTACGATAAATCTGTATCAGAATAAAGCCGAGATATCTACTCAGCTTCAGGATGTGGTAGATAAGTACATGGAAGAGAATCCGGATGTGACGATCAATGTGGAATCCATCTCAGGAAATGATTATAATACGAACCTGAAAGCAAAACTGATCAGTGATAACGCTGTTGATATTTATGCTTTGGGAGATAATATTACCAATATGACAGATTATGTAGAGGATTTGAGTAATGAACCGTGGGTGGATTACGCGGTTGACGGAAGCCTCGAAGATGTAACCCTGGATGGCAAAGTATACGGCATGCCGATCAGTGTGGAAGGGTATGGGCTTGTTTACAATAAAGAAATTTTTGAGGCGGCGGGAATCGATGCTTCAACTTTAACGAGTTACGATGCCATCGATAAAGCATTTGCAGATCTGCAGGATCAGATCAATTCAGGAAAACTTAAAGACAAATATCCGCAGCTTGAAGCAGTTGAGGAATATGCCGCAAAAGATACATACATCCCGGGGCTTCATACATTAAATGTTCCTCTGGCAAATGAATATTCAAGTGCAACGGAACTGAGAAACTCCGATCAGTTAGGTTTGAAATATACAGAAGAATTTAAAGATCTTCTTGATCTGATAACAAAATATACTTCATCCAGAGATGATCTTGCCAAGTTAAATGCTGTAGATTTTTCAACAGCAGTTGGAGGCGGTCTTGCAATTGAACGTGTTGCCGTGACTCAGCAGGGGAACTGGATCGGTCCTGAATTGAAAAATATCTCTGAAGACGTTGCGCAGAAGATGGGAATGCTTCCGATTCCGCTTAAAGGCGTAAAAGAGGATTGTATCGCAACGGGAATTTCGATATACTGGTGTATCAACAGTAAATCTGATGACAAAGTGAAAGAAGCTTCAAAAGAGTTCCTTAACTGGCTGTTCCAGTCTGACGAGGGTAAACAGCTTGTAGTAGATGAACTGGGATTCGTTCCTGCTTTCACTAATTATGACGGCATTGAAATCACAGATCCGTTGTCTAAAGAAGTAAAAAGATACATTGATGAAGGAAAGACAATGCCATGGGTTATGGGCGGATTTCCGTCAGGATATGAACCGCTGGCAGCAGCTGATATCCAGGGATATTTCAGCGGTCAGTATACATTTGATCAGATGGTTGACAAGCTGAGAGCCGATTTCGCAGACCTCAAGAGCGGAAATTAAAATATCGATGAAAGGAGCAGGCATTCACCAATCGTGCTTACGCGTTAGGTGAATGCCTGCGTGTGTGAGGTGACAACATGGAAAGCTACAGACCTAAAATACATTTTTCGGCAGAGAAATACATTATCAATGACCCGAACGGGCTTGTCTATTATAGGGGCAGATATCATTTGTTTCATCAATATAATATAGACGAGCAGATACACTGGGGACATGCCATAAGTACAGATCTTGTACACTGGAAAAGGCTTTCGCTGGCATTGTTTCCGGATAAGATTGGACAAATCTGGTCGGGCAGTGTGGTTGCAGATGAAGAGAATAACAGGCTGGCAGCAGCTTTTACGTACAGTGAACACGGGACGGGCAGACAGAGTCAGGGAATTGCATTCAGCTATGATGAGGGCATGACATGGGAAAAGTATCAGGGAAATCCTGTCCTCACAAGTGAACGTATGGATTTTCGGGATCCCAAGGTGATTTACTGTTATGATAAGTGGGTTATGGTCTTGTCCGGCGGAGATTGCGTTTTGCTGTATGAATCGGGGGATCTGATACACTGGAACCTTCTGTCTTCCTTTTCCGGAAATGATGAAGCTCGCTGCGGAACATGGGAATGCCCTGATCTTTTCCCTATGAAGGCAGATGACGGAAAAGAGAAATGGGTGTTGACCGTGAGCATAAATGACGGATCCCCTGCGGGAGGAACCGGGATGCAATATTTCACAGGCTCGTTTGACGGGACAACTTTTCAGCCGGATGCAGAGCAGCCGAATGGAAGGTGGATGGACTATGGGAAAGATTTTTATGCGGGGGTTACCTGGAATCATGTTCCGAATGGAAGAAGGCTGATGATTGCATGGGCTGATAACTGGCAGTATCGTGATTATCTGCCGACAAGTCCGTTTAAAGGACAGCTGTCCTGCGTGAGAGAACTGACGCTTTGCAAAGGCGAAGTTGGCTATTCCATAAAACAGATGCCTGTAAAAGAGATGGAATCATTGCGTAAAAATAAGAAAGAATACAAAGAATTGCGCATCGGATCCGGCGAGGAATGGATATTAGGCACAGATAAGCAATGCCTAGAGCTGAATATGAGCTGCCTGAAAAAGAATATAGAAGCGGAGAGCTTTGGAATCCGGATCGGGACAGGGGAGGGCAAAGAATTCCGTATTGTGTTTGATCCGGAAGCACAGACCTGTACTGTAGATCGAAGAAATTCAGGCGTTAATGCACATGAGAAGTTTCCCGGCATATATAAAGGGAAAATGGACTTCTCTAAAGAAAGAATTTCTGTGAAATTACTTCTGGATGTGTCGCAGACAGAGCTTTTTATTAATGATGGTGAACTGGTTATGACTAACCTTGTATTTCCGGAAAAAAATTATGAGATTAAACTCTTTGTGGAAAATGGTACTGTCTTGATAGAGTCTTGTGTGATTTATGAATTAGAAGCATGTATGTGATATAATCACTGTCGAAATTGATGAATTTATAAGAGTAACATATCATGATCTTCAAGATACTGGTAGCAGGTAAGCAATTCGTTCATAAGGGTTATTCTTGACGTGTGCTGGAACAGGGGGACCATAGAGGACTGATGAAAACCAGTGGAGCTTATACAGAACTGTATAACAGCCAGTACGCATAAGTAGAGCCCGCAGTTCACTGTGTATCATTCATAAAGTCTCGCCTGAGTGGCTTGTTGCGGCTTTGCCGCTTCTTTGCTCATAAAGAGTCATATTCCCCCGCAGGAGAGCATATGCTTTCCCTGCGGGGGTGATTTTTATGATCTATGTAGTGAAAAATGGTGATACACTGGAAGAAATCTCAAAGGAGACTCAGATCCCTGTTCAAAAGATCATTGCTGATAATCAGTTGAAATACAGTGACAGACTTGTGCCCGGTCAGGCGCTGCTTCTTCTGGGAGAAGGGGAGACCGGAGGACTTGGAGACGGGCGGATCATCGGCGGCTATGCCTATTCCTTTATCGAGCCGCCCGTACTGGAGGAGGCGCTCACAGCACTGAGTGAAATGCTCATGTTTTCCTATGGGTTTACATTTGAGGGAAATCTTGTCGCGCCGATGCAGGATGACCAGTGGATGATCGATCGGACGAAGAGCGCCGGGGCGCAGCCGTGGATGGTTCTGACTCCCCTTTCTTCGGAGGGAGCATTTAATAATCAACTGATAAAAGTTCTTATGGAAAATCAGGAACTGCAGGATAGGCTGATTGAACAGATGCTTGGCACGATGCAGGAAAAAGGATACGAAGGAGTGGATATTGATTTTGAATATATCCTGCCGGAGAACAGGGAGCAGTATGCGCAGTTTGCCGGAAGAGTGAGGGAGAAGATGAATGAGTACGGCTATAAAGTGACTGTTGCCGTGGCACCCAAAATTTCGGACCGGCAGAGGGGTATCCTTGTGGAAGGTGTGGATTATGCCCTGCTGGGACAGAATGCGGATGCGGTATTTCTTATGACATATGAGTGGGGATATACTTACGGTCCGCCCATGGCGGTAGCGCCTCTTGATAAAGTGCGGGAAGTGGTGGAGTATGCGGTGACGCAGATTCAGCCGGGACAGCTCATACTCGGTATCCCCAATTACGGATATGACTGGACGCTGCCCTACGAGAGAGGGATCAGCAGGGCAAGATCCATCGGAAACGTAGAGGCCGTTGAGATCGCAGCAGAAAACGGAGCGTCTATTGAATATGCCAAGATCTCACAGAGTCCGTGGTTCACATACCGGAAAAACGGTATGGAACATATCGTATGGTTTGAGGATGTACGGAGCATTACAGCAAAGTGGGAGCTGGTCAGAGAGTTTGGTCTGTCGGGCGCCAGATACTGGAACCTGATGCGCCCGTTCCGGGCTAACTGGCTGCTGGTGAGATAAACCGACAGCAGGAACGTTGATAAATTTCTCTGGTATTTTACGCAAAAAGCCGGCCTATGGGACCAGCTTTTTGTGTTTTATGATATAATATCCGATTCCCAGTGCATCCGCGAGGAACCATCCAATGGGAACAGACCACCAGATTCCGACGACTCCGAAGACGGGGAGAGCGGACAGAGCGTATGCAAGAGCTACCCGGGTGCCGAGAGACATGAGCGTCAGGATGACGGACATACACGGCTTTCCCAGCGCACGGTACAGTCCGTAGAGCAGGAAGAGGATCCCGATCAGTGCATAGAAAGCGCCTTCGATGCGCAGATAACGGACGCCTTCGGATATAACAGCGGTCTCACCCGCATCAATAAACAGTGACATCAGCGGGCCGGCAAATACGAAGGCGAGCAGCGAGATGATAAGACTGAAAGCGACGGACGTTATGACTGCCGTCCGGATGCCTTTTTTAATCCGGTCCGATCTTCCTGCGCCGTAATTCTGTGCGATAAAGATAGAAAATGCATTTCCGAAATCCTGTACCGGAAGATAGGCAAACGCATCGATCTTTACCGCTGCTGCAAACGCGGCCATGATCGTGGTGCCGAAGCTGTTGACCAACCCCTGAACTGCGAGGATGCCGAGGTTCATGATTGACTGCTGCATACAGGTGAGGGCGGAGAAGTTCGTGATCTCTTTTATGCGGGATCTGCGCAGACGGACTTTGCCGTTTATGCAGAGCAGACCGGGAAATCTTATGCGCGTATAAACCGCAATTCCGATTCCCGATACATACTGGGAGATGACGGTTGCCTCGGCAGCTCCTGCCACACCGCGGTTCAGTACAGCCACGAATAAAAGGTCGAGCGCGATGTTCAATCCCGCAGACACTGCCAGAAATGCGAGGGGAACAACGGAGTTCCCGAGAGAGCGCAGGAGAGAGGCAAAAAAGTTATACAGGAAGATTCCGATTAGTCCGGCAAATATTACGATCAGGTAATCCTTCATTAATCCGGTCAGCTCATCCGGCGTGCGAAGAAACCAGATGATCCAGTCAATGCCCGCAAAGACGAGAATATTTAGCACAACCGTTACGACTCCGAGAAGAACGAAGGACGCCAGAATTCCTTCTTTGAGCGCGGTTTCGTCTTTCTGGCCGAACCGGATGGAGAATACAGTCCCGCTGCCCATGGCAAGACCCAGCAGGATTGAAGTTAAAAATGTCATCAGAGAAAAGGCCGAACCCACCGCTGCGAGGGCGTCTGCCCCGAGAAACCGTCCGACGATCAGAGTATCCGCAATGTTGTAGCACTGCTGCAGCAGATCGCCGAGTATCATAGGAATGGCAAAGCGCAGCATCGTTTTCATGACAGGACCATGTGTCAGTTCATTTTCCATTTCAAACCCCACATCTTTCCTTTCGTAAGTATATGATTAACATTCGTAATATATGATAATTCCCGGTTGATAGAATGTCAATATTGACTCATATTTTTGACACATAGTATAATTACAGACAGATTAGACCCGTGAAGCAAAAAGGAGGCATTTCTCATGTTTATGGACGGACTGGATGAGTTGGACCTGAAGATCGTGAATCTGCTGATCCAGAATGCAAGAATCTCGTACTCGGAGATCGGGCAGCAGGTCGGCATCTCCCGGGTGGCTGTCAAAATGCGTGTGCAGGCGCTTGAGCAGAAAGGAATCATTGAAGAATATACGACAATTATTAATCCCCAGAAGATAAGCGGCGCGGTTTCCTGTTATTTTGAGATCGAGACAAAGCCCGATACATTGGCAGAAGTAGCAAAGATTCTGGAAAAGAATGATACGGTTACACAGATTTACCGTGTGACCGGAAAGAGCAGACTCCACGTTCATGCAGTGGCCTCGTCCAATGAAGAGATGGAGAAGCTGATTTGTAACACAATGGACAAGCTGCCGGGGGTGGTCGAGTGTACCTGCAATACGATATTGTCCAGAATTAAGGATATTAAGGGTCTGCGGCTGTAAAGCGGAATGAACGTTAACGATGTGCAGCATAGCAGAAGATTCAGGGAAGAGGACAGCATGATGAACAGTAATAGTTTAAAAAAAACAGGTGTAGTCATTCTAAGCTTTACTTGTACAGGCACAGAACTGAACAGACAACTATGTGAAAAGTTGAGAAAAATAATTCAGCCGGATGCAGGTGCGGATGCGTGCATCGGCTATGCACCGGAAAAGTACGCGGGGGAAGGCATCCTGCCTCTTCCTGCTGATAAAGCAGCCCTGATCGGCAGCAGATGGGGGCAGTCAGCATATGTTTTTATCGGAGCTGCAGGGATTGCTGTCCGGTATATCGCTCCGTCGGTGAAAGATAAATACACAGATTCCCCGGTGCTGGTGATTGACGAGAAAGGACAATATGTAATTCCCTTGCTTTCCGGCCATATGGGAGGCGCGGCCGCTCTGGCGGATGAAGTCGCGGATATGATCGGGGCAGTTCCGGTCCACACCACGGCCACAGATGTGCAGGGTAAATTTGCCGTAGATGTGTTCGCCAAAAAGAACGGACTGGTAATTACGGACCGGGAGGCTGTCAAGAAAATATCGGCAGGACTGCTGAACGGAGAAAAGGCTGCATTATATATAGAAGATTCGTCTGTAAGTATCATGGGAACGCTTCCGGAGGAAATTGTCCTTTGTGAGTCTTTAGAAGAGGCAGAACAGTATTCTTATCGGATTATGATAGCAGGAGGTTCAGAACGATATGTGCAGAGCAGACATAGCGAAGTACAGGAACCGGAACGGGAAGGATGTACACTGGTGCTTTTGTCCCGGAATATTACGGCCGGAATCGGATGCAGGAAAGGGATAGAGGAAGCTGCTCTGGAAAAAGGCTTTCTGGAAATCCTTGCTGCGAACGGGCTGGATATCAGGCAGGTGAAAAGCATAGCCAGTATAGACTTGAAGAAAAATGAGCAGGCTCTTTTATATCTTTGCGAAAAGTACCGCATTCCGTTTGAAACATACACTGTGGAAGAACTGAGCAATGTATTGGATGTCACGGCTTCATCAGAATTTGTGAAGAAAGTGACCGGCGTGGACAATGTGTGCGAGCGGGCGGCACGGCTTAGCTGCAGTGCCGGAAATCTGATACAGGGCAAGTGTGTACGAGAGGGTATGACTGCGGCACTTGTGAAGTGCCCGTCGGAGATTACATTTTAGAAGTTGTATCGTATGCTGAAATTATATGGAGAAAGTATTGACATAAGTATCATCTGTATTATAATTATTAATACAGATGATACTTATGTGCGTTAAACCCGGCAAGTGGCTGACGTAATTGCACGAGCAGACATTTGCCGGGCAACATTATTAAAAGGGCAGAGACTATATGCTATATGTGTTCAAATGAAAAGGGTGAGGAAATGATTATATCTCTGAACATGAGCAGTGACATTCCTATTTATGTACAACTGCGTAACCAGATTGTTACGGGCATCGGAAAAGGAGAATTGAAAGCCGGAGAATCCCTTCCATCTGTCAGGCAGATGGCTTTGGATGCAGGGATTAACAATATGACGGTCAATAAGGCATATCAGATTCTGAAAGCAGAAGGTTTTATTGAAATTAACAGAAGAAAGGGAGCTATCGTCTGTCCGGTACGACAGGAAGACGGAATTTTCAGGGAGAAACTGGCTGCCGAACTGGAGCTTCTGTCGGCAGAGGCATGTCTGAAGGGCATGAGAAAAGATGAGTTTATGAAAATATGTGAAGAAATGTTTGAAAGTATGAGTCCGGGAAATTACTGCCCGGCAGAAAGCGGAGGAACATTATGAATCTGATTCTCTTTTTTGTATTTCTTCTTTGTGATCTGATGATTGTGCCGATCTGCTGGTTTTCCTATGGAGACCGGCGGGAATACAGGGAGGGTATGCTGCTCGGAGTACATATTCCTCCAGAGTATGTCAGTGATCCGGAGGTGGAGAACCTCTGTACCGGATATGGAAAGAGATGGAAGAAATTTCAGACTGTTAATCTGACGCTCAGTATACTGGTCTGTTTTCTGTGTTTGTGGGATTTCCTTATATTTATCATTGCATGGACAATCTGGGTGGCAGAATACACCGGCGGGTTATATTATCTGATCATTATTCCCCATCGGAAGATGTACAGACTGAAGATCAGAAGAGGATGGGTGAATGAAAGCACCCGGAGAATGGTTCGGATTGACACTGCTGTTTCTGCTGCGGCAGGAAAACTGGCTGTTGACTGGAAGTGGCATCTGCCGGTCATCGCCCTGACAGCAGTTACTGCGATCCTCATCATAAGGACAGGCCAAAAGTTTGCACTGGATCCGGCGGAGATTGGAGTGATGTGGTGGATGTACGGAGCAGGAGCAGGCATATGCGTGTTGTTTTTGGCGCTTCACATCGGAATTGCAGTGCAGGCCAACCGGGTGTACAGTGAGAACCCGGAGATCAATTTCGCTGTGAACCGCCTGACAAAGCGTGCATGGACGTCCGGGCTGATATATGCTTCATGGATAAACGGAGCAGCATGGATAACAATGGCTGCGGGATACTATATCGCAGGGCCGGATCTGCCTTTATGGGTGTATGTTGTCTATTCGATCTTGATGGCCGGCGCAGCGGCAGCGCTTCTGATCCCGGTCGCATTATCTGTTGGGAAAAGAAAAACACTTCTCCAGTCAGATCAGGAAGCATACTATACGGACGATGACGAGTATTGGAAATCCGGTTGGTATAATAATCCGAATGACCGGCATATTCTCGTGCAGGACCGGATGAACAGCATGAATTATTCATTCAATTTCGGACGCCCCGGAGTGAAAATAGCTATAAAACTTTTTTATGCAGTGCTCATTATCTTTGTCCCTGCCATCGTTATATGGTCGGTCAGCAGTATAGCTTCACTGGAAAATGCGGAAGTGGTTCTGGCAGAAGCAGACGGTATTTATCGCATAGAAGCGGCCGGATATGACTGCGAATTCCGGGATGATGAAATTCGGTCGGTAAATCTGTCTGATGCACTGCCGGAGGATGATTATGTGAGGACAAATGGTGGAAGTACGGATAAAGTGAATATAGGATATTTCCGCGGAAAGGAAACCGGGAAATGTATGATGTTTTTGTACAAAGACTGCACCCCTGTGCTGGAAATACGGCTGGAGATCGGTATGACAGTTTATGCAAACAGTCGGGAAGAAAAAGATACTGAAGACTGGTATGATATGCTAGAGCATATAGAGTGAAGGGAGGATCCGTAATATAATAGCCAATATCAAAAATGTATTAAGAGAATAAAAGAGCGGCGGATCAGTCATCCGCCGGCTCTTTTGTGAAGGTTGTTAAGAATGTATGTATATATATTGGCTTAATTAAGCCCTTAGTCAAGCTGCGACTGCAGCGCGTCGTATCCGGTTTCCTTGGTACGGATCTTCATAGCGTTTCTGATCTCATAGCTGAAGATTTTTCCGTCGCCCATTTCGCCGGTATATGCGGCTTCCTGAATGGCAGATACTACTTTTTTCTCCCAGTCTTCGGAAGATACGACAATTTCGAATTTGACCTTCGGCTGAAGGACAACGTCAACTTCTGATCCACGGACAACTTCTTTGTATCCGCGCTGAGCTCCGCATCCCATTACCTGAGATACTGTGATACCGTTGACTTCTATATTATTGAGGGCTTCTTTAACGTCCTCGAATTTTTCTTCCCTGACGATTGCTTCTACTTTAATTAACATAATATGCTCCTCCTATCCTTTCATTATTATATAGCATGATCCGGTTTAGTCAAAACCGTTGAAGGACGGATAAGCCTGCTCACCATGCTGTGTAACGTCAAGTCCGATCACCTCATCCTTCTCGTCAACACGAAGTTTTGTGAAGATCCGGATGATACCAATGCAGATCAGAGATCCGACAACTGCAACTGCGATCGTTACGACAATACTGATGATCTGTGCCACGAAGAGTCTTGTTTCGCCAAATACAAGGCCATCCCACTGAGCAACGGAGTTGATAGAACTCTGTCCGAACAGTCCGGTTGCAATACCTCCCCAGATACCGCCGATGCCGTGGCATCCGAATGCATCAAGAGCGTCGTCGATTTTCAGTTTATGTTTGATGATATTCATCATAAAGTAGCAGATCGGGCTTACAAGAGCGCCGATGATAAAGGATGCCCAGATCGGCACGAAGCCTGCACCAGGCGTAATCGCAACCAGTCCGACTACCAGACCTGTAGAAGCACCTACAAGTGTCGGTTTTCCGTCTTTGATTGTATCGATCAGCATCCATGAAAGGAGTGCTGTAGCAGCAGAAATAGATGTTGTCATAAATGCGTGTGCTGCAAGTCCGTCTGCTGCAAGTGCGCTTCCGGCGTTGAACCCGTACCATCCAAACCACAGAAGAGCGGCTCCGAGAACAACGAAAGGAATATTGTGAATGCGGTAAGAAGTTTTCTCATAGCCGCGTCTTCTGCCAAGATAAATGGCGAGCACAAGTGCGCTCACACCGGAACTGATATGTACAACGTTTCCGCCGGCAAAATCAACAGAACCGATGGAAGCGAGGAATCCGCCCTGACCCCATACCATATGAGCCATCGGATAATATACGATGACAGACCAGAGAGCGATAAAAGCAAACAGTGCCTTAAATTTCATTCTTCCTACAACTGCACCGGTAATAAGCGCCGGTGTAATCATTGCAAACATCATCTGGAATGCAGCATATACAAGATGCGGTATACTGTCAGAGTACGGACCTGCATCCCAGCCCACGCCGTTTAATCCGAGCCATTCAAAGCTTCCGATTACTCCGCCGTGGTCGCTGCCGAATGAAAGTGAATATCCGAAAAGTGTCCACATAAATACGGACAATCCCATGATCGCCACGCAGGCCATCATTGTGTTTACTACATTTTTCCTCCTGACAAGTCCCCCGTAGAAGAAAGCCAGTCCCGGCGTCATGATAAACACGAGCGCCGCGCAGATCATTATAAATCCTGTGTTTCCTGTGTCCATAGAAATACCTCCCGTTTCCTGTAGAGCTAACAGATTTTCATGATTCCCCGGGTACTTTGTCACAAAAAAGAGTTAAACTGCTTTTTGATAAAAAGAAAAGACGCCTGAGCAGTGAGGGCGTTTCATTCGCCTCAGCATCAGACGTCTTTGTCTTTATGGGGCTTAGTCTAGCAGAATGAAAAACAAAAATCAAGCAAAAAAAGAAAAAAATAAATATTTTGTTAAATTTTTAAGAAAAATCTGATAAATTATTTTGATTATCAGCTAATTTTACAAAATCCCTTTCCCATGATAAAATACAAAAGAATTTCTATTTGACGACTGGATATGGAGACAGAGTATGAACACAGACAGAATGAATCCTGCGATCCTGATTTTCGCAGGCACGACTGAAGGCAGGAAACTGGCAGAATATGCATCCCTGCATTCTATAAAATGTTATGTGAGTGTGGCCACGGATTACGGAAAAAGCCTGATCGAGCACCTTGAGAACATTACGATCCTTACCGGGCGGATGGATGAAAAAGAGATGGAGCATTTTATAGAAGAAAATGATATCCGGCTGGTTATAGACGCTACTCATCCTTTTGCGCGTGAGGTGACGGAGAATATTAGATCAGCCTGTGAAAAAGCTCGGACACACTCAGAAAAAGTATTCTATGTGCGCTGCGTAAGACCGTTTGAAAACAGGTCTTCGGATGAACAGATCATATATACAGAGTCTGTACAAGAGGCAGTGGAATATCTGAAAAAAACGACAGGAAACATCCTGATCGCGACAGGCAGTAAGGAACTGCATCTGTACACGGAAATCGATAATTACAGGGAGCGCTGTTTTGCAAGAGTGCTGTCTACAGAACCTGCCGTAAGGGAGAGTGTGCGTCTCGGCTTTGAGGGAAGTCATCTGTTCGCTATGCAGGGACCGTTTGCGCGGGATCTGAACCTCGCCCTTCTGCGTCAGACGAAGGCGACCTACTTTGTCACAAAAGAGACCGGGAAAGCCGGCGGGTTCGAGGAGAAGGCTGAGGCGGCGGAAATGGCCGGCGCTGTGTTAGTAGTGATCGGCAGACCAAAGGAGATCGGTGAGAGCGTGGAGAATGTAAAGAAAATGATTCGAATGTATTAAAGAAGGAGCTGAGGATTATGGACGAGAGCAGAATGCGGAGAAGGTATCACTCGCTGGAAGAAATGATACAAGATAATTATGGAAGTTCTGTATTTATTATAAGAACAGACAGCGTTCGGGGCGGCGATATCAACAATGCTTACAGAATGAGCCTTTCCGACGGAACATATCTTTTTGTGAAAACGAATTCCATCAATAACCTGAATTTCTTCCTGACAGAATCCAGAGGGCTGGGGGCTTTTCGCTCTTTGAATAAGGTTGGGGTGCCGGAAGTCCTGGGGGCAGGAACCGATGAGCAGAGGGACATTTCATTCCTTGCGCTTGAATATATAGAAAGTTCTCCCGGGACGCCTTCTTACTGGGAAAATTTCGGACATCAGCTCGCCGCACTTCACAGGGCAGAGTGCCTTTCTTATGTGGATCCTGAAAGAAGCGAAGCAAGATTCGGATTTTACGAGGACAATTATATCGGCGCCACTCCCCAGAAAAATCAGCCTAAAAAGAACTGGATCGATTTTTACCGTGAATGCCGGCTACTGCCGCAGATCACTATGGCGGAGAAATACTTGGAGCCTGCTGTGAGAAAAAAAGCAGACTGGCTGCTGGATCATCTTGATCTGTATCTGCGGGAGCCCGGATTTCCCTCTCTGCTCCACGGAGACCTGTGGAGCGGTAATATGATATGCGGGAAGGGAGGCGTGCCCTGGATTATAGACCCGGCAGCCTACGTGGGAGATTTTGAGGCGGATCTGGCTATGACACAGCTCTTCGGAAGTCTGCCGGAGAGATTTTATGCGGCATATAATGAAGTAAATCCGGTCGACAAGGCGGGATATGCACAGAGGAAAAATCTGTATCATCTTTATCAGCTTCTGAATCATCTGAACTTATTCGGAAGTATGTATCTTGGGAGTGTCGTGGACATTATAAATATGTATGCCGGAGTCTGACAAAGGACAGCTCCGGAAGATTGAGGAGAGAGAAATATGAGACTGTTTATTGCAATCCGGCTTTCGGATGAAATGAAGAAAGCACTGATTACCTGTATGCATGACCTGAAGAAGCAGGGCGTGGAGGGAAACTATGTCCCGGCCCAGAACCTGCACATGACACTTGCCTTTATCGGAGAGTATGATGACCCGGAAAAAGTAAAGAAAGTGATCAGCAGAGTTCAAATGCCGGAATTCAGGCTCAGTCTGTCGGAAAAAGGAAACTTCGGAAACATTCTCTGGGCAGGAGTAAAAGGCAACCAGAAGCTGAAAACCTATGTAAAGGCGCTGAGGGCTGCTCTGGATGAAGAAGGCATCCCATATGACAGGAGCAGCTTCGTTCCCCATATCACGCTGATCCGGAAAGTATCTGCAAAGAAACCGTATCAGGTGCGTCTGGACAAAGCGGTCATGACAGTAAAGAGGGCCTCCCTTATGAAATCGGAGCAGAAGAATGGAAAAGTGGTATATCAGGAACTCTGAACTGTGGGGAAAAACTTCTTGCAATGCATATTTATCTGTGATATACTACGAATGTTGCAAAAAAACACGTATGCGGATTTCTCTGACGGTGCCAAAACCGGATAACGGGACGGTCTCAGGGAACAAAACATACGGAAGATCAAAAACCAAATGGAGGAAAGAAACATGAGTGTTATTTCAATGAAACAGCTTTTAGAAGCAGGTGTACACTTCGGACACCAGACAAGAAGAAGAGAAATGGTATTTACATCATCGATCTGCAGAAATCTGTAGGAATGGTTGATGACGCATATAAAGCCGTTTCTGACATCGCTGCAGAGGGCGGCACAATCCTTTTCGTAGGAACAAAGAAACAGGCTCAGGATGCAATTAAAGCAGAGGCAGAGCGCTGCGGTATGTTCTATGTAAATGAGAGATGGCTGGGCGGTATGCTCACAAACTTCAAGACAATCCAGAGCCGTGTAAAACGTCTCAAAGAGATCGAGGCTATGTCAGAAGACGGAACATTCGACGTACTTCCGAAGAAAGAAGTTATCGCTCTGAAAAAAGAGTGGGCTAAACTCGAGAAGAACCTTGGCGGTATCAAAGAGATGAAGAGACTGCCGGATGCAATCTTTGTAGTTGACCCGAAGAAAGAGAGAATCTGCGTACAGGAAGCACACACACTGGGAATCACACTGATCGGTATCTGCGATACAAACTGTGATCCGGAAGAGCTTGACTACGTAATCCCGGGTAACGACGATGCCATCAGAGCAGTGAAACTGATCGTTTCCAAGATGGCTGACGCTGTTATCGAGGCGAACCAGGGAGCGGCTGCTGACACAGAGGAAGAGTACTATGAAGCAGAGGCTGCTGAGGAAGCAGAAGAGGCAGTAGAAGAGTAATATCTTGATTTAATGGAGGAATTTATCATGGCAATCACAGCAGGAATGGTAAAAGAATTAAGAGAAATGACAGGCGCAGGAATGATGGACTGCAAGAAAGCCCTTACAGAGACAAATGGCGATATGGACGCAGCTGTTGAGTTCCTCAGAAAGAACGGACAGGCAAA
>CAJFGR010000020.1 GCA_904377845.1 uncultured Ruminococcus sp.
GATCGCAATGATGATAAATCCGAGCAGAATATAAGATTTCGCATTGATCTTAAAGTTACGGAAGAACTTCGGTCCGGCAATAAAGCCGACAGACGTAACAAAACAGATAAGTCCCAGATCCTGAAACATTCCCAGGCCTTCGACCAGAGCTTCATCATGTCCGAGGAAATGACCGAATACCAGGGCGACAAGCAGCACGCCTGCCGTCCCCAGCTCGACCCCTTTGATCGTAATGCTTCCCACAAGATAGCCGATGGTGGCTACAAGGAATAAGACCATCAGGGTTTCCCCCATTACACTTTCCTGAAACCAGTTAACTAAAAACATTTTCTCTCCCTTTCCTATCTCTCATGTCTTGCATACTTCGGAAGAAGGAGCGGGGATACATCACCGGTGTCAATTCCTGCCTTTTTTAACTCCTCAGCGTATGCCTGAATGTGATCCAGATTCATATTACCCAGCTCTACATTCTTCGCTTTCGCAGCGGCAGCCTTACCTGCATTGCGTCCAAATACGATGATATCCAGAAGCGAGTTGCCCATCAGACGGTTTCTTCCATGAATACCGCCGACAGCCTCTCCTGCTACAAGCAGGTTGTCGATTACTTTTGTAAATCCGTCTCCGCCGATCTCAAGTCCGCCGTTCTGGTAGTGCAGTGTCGGGTATACAAGAATCGGAAGTTTTCTCATATCGATATCATATTTCATGTACATACGGAGCATCGCCGGGATCCGTTTCTCGATCGTTCCCGGTCCGCCGATCATCTCGATCATCGGAGTATCAAGCCATACGCCGCTTCCAAGCGGTGTGTTCACGCCCTTGCCGCGCGCTGTACACTCGCGGATAATGCCTGATGCAGCCACGTCACGTGTCTCCAGCGGATGCATGAACGCCTCACCGTCCACGTTTACAAGCTGTGCACCTACGGAACGTACTTTCTCTGTTACGAGTGCGCCGAAAATCTGGGACGGGAATGCAACTCCTGTCGGGTGATACTGGATCGTGTCCTGATACAGGAGCGGAGCTCCCATACGGTATCCGAGGATCAGACCGTCTGCTGTAGCGCCATAGTGGTTTGAAGTCGGGAATCCCTGATAATGCATACGTCCCGCACCGCCTGTAGCGATGATAACCGTCTTAGCCTTTGCAACAAGGTAATCTTCTGTCTCCAGGTTCTGAAGAACCGCTCCTGCCACCTGGCCTCTGTCATCTCTGATCAGTTCTACTGCTACAGTGAACTCAGCAACCGGGATCTGGCGGTTTAATACTTCATCGCGGAGTGTACGCATGATCTCAGCTCCGGAGTAATCCTTGCAGGCGTGCATTCTCTTTCTGGATGTTCCGCCGCCGTGTGTTGTGATCATACGGCCTGTCTCATCCTTATCAAACATAACACCCAGCTCATTGAGCCATTTGATCGCATCCGGCGCTTCCATAACAAGACGTCTTAAGAGTTCCGGTCTTGCGGCAAAGTGTCCGCCTCCGAATGCATCCAGATAATGCTGTACAGGAGAATCATTCTCTTTGTCGGCAGCCTGGATACCGCCCTCTGCCATCATCGTGTTGGCATCGCCGATACGGAGTTTTGTCACGATCATGACATTGGCTCCCGCCTCATTTGCCTCGATGGCTGCAGACGCACCTGCGCCGCCGCCGCCGATAACGAGTACGTCAACGTCATAGTCTACTTTGTTAATATCAACCTTATCTGTGAGCAGACGGCTGTTGGAGTGGAGCAGATGAACCAGCTCCTTCGGCGCCTTCTGTCCTTTGTTCGGTCCTACTTTGATCTCTGCAAATGCTTCTTCCCTGTAATCAGGATGGAACTCCTTAAGGAGAGCATCTTTCTCATCCGCCGTCATTCGTCTCGGCTCTACACCCAGACGCTGTGCTCTGGTGGCCTCCACTTTTTTTACGGATTCCATCATTTCCGGTGTAAACATGATCTTCCCTCCTTATTTCTCAATCTCTCTGTTGTTGTAAAGTTCCGTCATAATCACCGTGATGGATCTCTTCCACACGTTTTGTAAGGTGTTTGGACTCCGGTGCAATGTATTTGCCTGTAAGTCTTCTTGCCAGTACTCCTACCATCGGGTGGGAGATCTCTGCCGGACATCTCACGGAGCAGCATCCGCATCCGATACAGTCAAATGACTCTTCCGCACATTTCTCAAACTCGCCGCGCTGCGCATACGCAATATACTGCATTACGTTCAGATCCTGTGTGCAGGCCTTTGTGCAGGCGTTACAGCCGATGCAGCTGTAAATTTCCGGATAAAGATCCATCATAATTCTCTGCTCCGGTTTGATATCTTCAATGTCATAAGTTCTCTTGTCTGTCGGGAAGAACGGAACAGTTGCCACATACATTCCCTCTTCTACCTGGGTCTGACAGGCAAGGCAGGTCTTCAGCTCATTTTTGCCTTTGATCCTGTAAATTGTCGCACAGGCACCGCAGAAGCCGTGACGGCAGCCGCATCCTCTTTTCAGTGTATAGCCCGCGTATTCCATGGCTGTCATGATCGTCAGGTCAGCCGGCACACTGTATTTCTTACCGAAAAAATATACATTTACCATATTTTCCATGATATTTCTTCCTTTCCCTAGTATTCATTCGGCATCTCATCGATTTCATCGCACCGAAATACCGGACCGTCTTTACATACATATTTTGAACCGATGTTCGAGCTCCTCAAGGCCGGCCAGAGTAAACTTGATCATGATCGGAGGTCCGCAGATCAGTGCTGTCTTGTTTACATCGAATCCCAGTTCCTTCACGTAATTCGGCACAAATCCGACATGGCCGTCCCAGCCTTCCTGCTCACGGTCAATTGTCAGGTGGACGTGTACGTCCGGAGCGTTCATCCATACTTCCTGGATTTCTTTTAACTGAACCAGATCGTCGGCGGAACGGGAACCATAGACGATATCTACTGTGCCGTAGTCGTCACGGTTGTCCAGCACATAATTGATAACAGAACGCAGCGGCGCAAGTCCGATACCTCCGGCGATAAACAGCAGGTCTTTTCCTTTTAGTTTGTCCTCTACCGGGAAATGATTGCCGTACGGACCTCTGACCGTGATCTCGTCGCCCACTTCAAGACTGTGAAGATAATCTGTGAGCACTCCGCATTTCTTGATGCTGAATTCCTGATATTCTTTGTTGGTCGGCGAAGAAGTAATCGAAAACATACCTTCGCTGATTCCCGGTGCGCAGAGCATTGCACACTGTCCCGGCATATGCTCAAAAAGTTTGCCGCCCTCCGGAGCATTGACACGGAATGTTTTCACATCCGGCGTCTCCTCGCGGATGTCAGTGATCACGCCTACTTTCGGGATCAGGGTATCCAGTGTATAGTTTTTGTGACACGTACATTCACTCATTACTTTTCACCTCCCTGTTTTGCAAATGCCTTGATAACTTTTACGATATTTAAGGATTCCGGACATTTCTCCACGCATCTTCCGCATCCCACGCAGGAATACATACCGTCGTTGTTGGCCGGGAAGTATACCAGCTTATGCATGAATCTCTGGCGGAATCTCTCTTTCTGTGATTTACGGTTATTACCGTGTGCCATCATCGTGAAATCCGAGTACATACAGGAATCCCAGCAGCGGTATCTCTGCACGCCGTTCTTCCCTGTATCATAATCCTTGATGTCATAACACTGACAGGTCGGGCAGACAAACGTACAGGTGCCGCACGCAAGACACGGTTTGTACAGTTCGTCCCAGAGCGGATCCTCAAATTTCTCCATAAGCACGTCTCCGTTCCACCCCTCGAGAGAGAGATGCGTGTACGGAAGCTGCTCCACAATTCCGCGGATCGCTTCTTTTTCTTTCTCAACAGTCTCGTCTGCGTCTGCATCCTCCGTGAGCAGGTCGGCAACAGCTTTCGTAAGTGCCTCGCCTTTTTCTGTAAGTGCTTTCCAATACAGATCCTCTCCGATCATCCATGTAGCAACATCTGCAGCCGGTTCTGCCGCATCAATGCCGAACACCTTACAGAAGCAGGTTTCCTCCGGCTCATGGCAGGCAAGAGCAACGATCGTGCCGTGGTCTCTTCTGGCCGCATAGAATGTATCAAGCGGATCCACAAGAAATACTTTGTCCAGCACCTCCACGCCTCTCACGTCGCAGGCCTTCATTCCGAATACGACAAAATCCTGCTCTTTCAGCGCTTCCGGCTCAATATTGATCTTCTTTCCGTCCCTGACACAGGTATAGAGTGTCTCACTCTGCGGGAAGAAAGCATCTTTCGGAGATTTTACTGTTTTTAACGTATCGATATCAACCTGGGCATCCTCAGACCATGCGGCAAAGTTTACCTGGCCTTCGTTTCTTACCGGAAGATATAATTCCTGTTCTGCGGCAATTTTCTGAAATAATGCCGTCAGATTTTCTTTCGCTATCTTATACATACATTATCCCCTTTCTGCCACAATTCCCGGCTCTGCGTCTTCAGCGGAGTTCTCGGCTCAAGGTCAGCACCCGCCTGATATTCTCCATAGAGCTCGTTGATATCTTTGATAAATTTCCGGTTGAACAGGTGAAGCCGGATCCCCTGCGGACAGACTCTGCTGCACTCGCCGCAGTCCGTACATCTTCCCGCTACATGGAATGCGCGGATGATGTGGAACATCTTTTCCTCAAAGGAATCTACATTCGCCTTCTGTGCGCTGTCAAACTTGTTGCTGTCAAACACACATTTGCGGCAGCTGCAGGCCGGGCATACATTACGGCAGGCATTGCAGCGGATACATTTGCTCAGTTCTTTCTGGAAGAATGCAAATTTCTCTTCCGGGCTCATAGCCTCAATCTTTTCTACTTCCGCAAATCTGTCTGCGTCTTTTGTCTCTTTGGACTCGCCGATGATCTCGTCAAATACCATGTGGTCTTTGCCCTTGCATACATGGCATCGCTCAAGCATAGCGTCTGTGTACGCACAGCTCTTCTCTCCATAGATCGTATCGATCGTAAGTGTCTCTG
This sequence comes from uncultured Ruminococcus sp., assembly GCA_904377845.1. Lineage (GTDB taxonomy): Bacteria > Bacillota > Clostridia > Lachnospirales > Lachnospiraceae > Mediterraneibacter. The sequence continues at coordinate 4,993 of CAJFGR010000020.1, forward strand.
CTTCGTCTTCGATCTCTGCACCGGAGATGCTCTTGATACCTTTGATCCCCATAGCTTTGATCTTCTCGATGTCAAGCTTTCCTTTGCATCCCACACCGATGATATACGCTTTGTCTCTGTCCACACGGTGCTCTTTCATCAGCTCCTGGAAGCTGTATGTATCACATGGTTTTAAGCATACAAGCGTCTTACCTTCCAGTTTGGAAGCCTCGATCATATATTTGCTCAAGTTTGCTCCGCAGAATCCGTTGTACACGAAATCCGCAAAGTCTTCTTCTTTCTCAAAGTAAGCCGGTTCCGGATTGTAAGGCAGGTCCCCGGCTTTCCATCCGAGCACTCTTGCCACGGTTCCGTCGGCCAGAAGCTCTTTTGCGCGGTTGATTAATTCCTGCATCTTAAATCCTCCAATCTTACGTTTTTGCCGAGGGATGTGATCTTGTCCACAAACTCATGCATTGTCTGTGAGAACTTCGCACCCTCTGCGGCTGATACCCACTCCACGCGGGTACGGCCGTTTTCCACTCCGATGTAATCAAGCATGGAGAAGAGAAGTGTCATACGTCTTCTTGCGTAGAAGTTACCGGAAGTATAATGGCAGTCTCCCGGATGGCATCCGCACATGATAACACCGTCCGCTCCCCTTTCAAACGCTCTTAAGATGAACATCGGATTGACACGGCAGGAGCAGGGAACGCGGATGATCTTGACGTCCGCCGAGTAGGTCATACGGCTGCTTCCCGCGAGATCCGCTCCGGCGTAGCTGCACCAGTTGCAGCAGAACGCCACGATCTTTGGTCTGAATTCTTCATTCTTTTCTATCGACATATCGCATCTACCTCCGCTAGAATCTGTCTGTTCGAGAATCCCTGCAGGTCCATTGCTCCGGACGGACACGTTACGGTACAAGCACCGCATCCCTGACAAAGCGCATCGTTTACAACTGCAATACGTCTTGTCTCACGGACTCCGTGATCATTCACCTCTTTATCTTCGTAGGTGATCGCTCCATACGGGCACACATTTGCACACTGGGAACATCCGTTACACAGGAGTTCATCAGAATGTGCCGTACAAGGATTGGTCAGCAGTTTATCTTTGGCAAGAAGTCCGATTGCCTTCACAGCAGCCGCTCCTGCCTGAGATACAGTCTCCGGGATATCTTTCGGTCCCTGACATACACCGGAAAGGAAGATGCCGGCTGTCGGTGACTCTACCGGACGAAGTTTTGCATGGGCCTCTGTGAGGAAGTTGTTCGTATCGATACTTGCTGTCAGCATAGTAGCGATCTTTCTTACATCCGGGTTCGGCTCGATCGCTGCTGCAAGAACAACCATATCTGCCTCTTTTAAGATCTGTTTGTTATCCAGAAGGTCAGCGCCCTGAACGAGCAGCTTTCCGTTGGGCTGCGGAATGACTTTTCCGACTTGTCCCTTGATGTAGTTTACCCCGTAGTCTTCTACGGCTCTGCGGTAGAACTCATCGAAGTTCTTGCCCGGTGTTCTCACATCAATATAGAAAACAGTTACATTTGTATCCGGATACTTATCGCGGATAAGCATTGCATGTTTTGCTGTGTACATACAGCAGACCTTGGAACAGTAGCTCTTTCCTCTGTCGTCTGCGCAGCGGCTTCCAACGCACTGGATAAATACCATTTCCTTCGGAGCTTTTCCGTCAGAGAGACGCTCCAGATGTCCGCCTGTCGGTCCTGCTGCGTTCATGATACGCTCCAGCTCGAGAGATGTGATGACATCCTTGCTCTGGCTGTATGCATACTCATCATATTTGTCAAGTTTGATCATATCGAAGCCTGTTGCCACAACGATAGCTCCGTATTTCTCTGTTACGATCTCATCGATCTGATCGTAGTCGATAGCGCCTGCCTGGCACACTTTTGAGCAGATACCACATTTTCCGGTCTTGAACTTGATGCAGGCATCACGGTCGATAACCGGAACGTTCGGAACTGCCTGTGCGAACGGTGTGTAAATCGCACTTCTCGTACTTAAACCGCGGTTGAACTCGCTCGGTGTCTTCTTGCTCGGGCATTTTTCCTGACATACACCGCAGCCTGTACATTTATTCATATCCACGCTTCTTGCTTTTTTACGGATCTCAACTGTGAAATCCCCAACGAAACCGGATACGCTCTCTACTTCACTGTATGTATAGATATTGATGAGCGGATGTGCGTTCACTTCTCCCATCTTCGGCGTCAGAATACATGACGAACAGTCCAGTGTCGGGAATGTCTTGTCAAGCTGTGACATTCTTCCGCCGATACTCGGTGTCTTCTCAACAATATCAACCGGATATCCCGCCTCTGCAATGTCAAGCGCTGTCTGGATACCTGCAATACCTCCGCCGATTACGAGCGCTCTCTTTGTAACACGGCTCTCGCCCGGCTTAAGCGGTGCGTCCAGATTTACTTTCGCTACTGCCGCACGCATCAGGATGACAGCTTTTTCTGTCGCTTCCTCAATATCTTTGTGAATCCATGAACAGTGCTCACGGATATTTGCGATCTCTACCATATACGGGTTAAGTCCCGCTCTCTCCGCTGCGTTTCTGAATGTCGTCTCATGCATACGCGGAGAACATGAACAGACGACAAGTCCGGTCAGATGTTTCTCTTTGATGGCTTTCTGGATCTTCTCCTGTCCTGCCTCGGAACACATATACTGATAGTCCTCGGCGTGGACAACTCCCGGCTCGTGGAGCGCCATCTCAGCGACTTTCTTTACGTCTACCGTGGCTGCGATATTGGATCCGCAGTGGCAGACAAATACTCCTATCCTCTGCACCTGTTATCACCTCCTGTATCTTCTGAGTGCACTTACGAGAAGCTGCTGCGGTGTATCGGGATCTACAAGTTCCGGGATCTCGTCCGCCAGCAGATAGTTCTGGCCTCTCTCACGCACAACGATCTGTCTTGCAGCGTCGATCAGCTTGCCCGGCTTTACATCGCGCGGACATCTCTCTACGCAGGCAAAGCAGGAGAGACATTTCCAGAGTGATTTTGATTTAACCAGAGATTCTATGTCCTCATTGATCACGTAAGAAACGAACTGGTGCGGTTTGATATCCATTTCGTTGTAGGAAGGGCAGGAAGCGGAACATTTACCGCATTTCATGCATTTCAGCGGATTCACGCCGCTGATCTCTTTGATCATCTCTGCGCGACTGTGTTCTGTTTTCACTGCTCATCCACCTCCTCTTTAAGTCCCAGCGCCTCTGCCAGAAGTTCTGTAAAGTAGTAAACCGGCAGATTGCCGCCATTGTTCTTGTTCAGGTTATACATACACAGCGGACAGGCTGTAATCAGCATATCAGCGCCGAATCCTGCTGCGCTTTCTTCGATCTTGCGGCACATATTCTTGGACATATCTTCTTCTTTCAGTGATATGTATCCGCCGCAGCACTCATTTCTGTACGGATAGATCACAGGCTCTGCGCCGATGGCACGGATAAAGTCCTCCATGATCGTCGGATTTTCCGGATTATCGAACGCCATCAGTTTGCCCGGACGGAGAAGAAGACAGCCGTAGTAGGCTCCAATCTTTTTACCTGTAAGCGGTTTTACGACTTTTTTCTTCAGCTCGTCAAATCCCACGCGGTCGCGGAGCACCTCAAGATAATGAAGTACTGTCGTCTCTCCGGCGTAGGGCTCGTCGAGTTTCATATAGTTGTTCGCCCTTGTGCGGATATCATCGACATTTTTCATGTCATCATTTACCCTTTTGATCACATGATGGCAGGCCGAACAGACTGTGACCAGATCCTGTCCGTGCTCTTTTGCATCATTCAGTGCACGTACAGAAGCCAGCTTGGTAGCAATTTCGTCCGTGCCGAGCGGATACACGCCGCCGCAGCACTGCCACTCGCTGATCTCTTCCAGCTCGAAGCCCAAAGCCTCTGCGGACACTCTGGCATAGTGATCCAGATCCACTGCCTTGTTCTTCAGAGTACAGCCGGGGAAATAGCTGTATTTCATAGTGTTTACCTCCTTTAGATATCTAACTGAGCGATTACTTCTTTCAGCTTGTTTGCGCTTGCCTGAAGTTTTTCGATCTCTTCGTCTGTCAGGTGCATCGGAACCTTGCCCTGCACTCCGTTCGGGCCGACAAGTGAAAGAACACTTAAGCATACGTCGTCAACACCGTACTCTCCGTGCATCATAGAAGATACAGTTGCGACAGAGTCGGAAGCTGCGAGCACCAGGTTACACAGCTCAACAACAGAAACAGCTACTGCATAGAATGTAGCCCCTTTCTTAGCGATAACCTGTCCGCCTGATTTGTGCACATATTCTTCCATTCCCGGTTTGTCAAGCTCTTCAAGATCTGCGCCAAGGGCTTTCATTTCTTTGTAGTAGTCGTCGATCGGCATACTTGCAATGTTAGCTCCTGACCACGGAACGAAGGAAGAATCGCCGTGCTCGCCGTATACATATGCATGAATATTCTTCTGTGCCACTTTGAAATGTCTGGACAGTCCGTAGCGGAGACGTGCTGTATCCAGAAGTGTTCCTGATCCGATGATCTGATTCTCCGGAAGTCCTGAGATCTTTGTAAATACATAAGTCAGAACGTCAACCGGATTGCTTACGATGATATATTTTGCATCCGGTGCTGCTTTTACAATCTCCGGCGTAATAGATTTGATGATATTAACGTTTGTCTGTGCAAGCTCGATTCTTGTCTGGCCGGGCTTACGTGCGATACCGGATGTAATGATAACGATATCGGATCCTTTCGCATCCTCATAATCGCCTGCAACGATGGAGATCGGGCTTCTGAAGCAGGTTCCCTGCTCGATATCCATAACTTCGCCTTCTACCTTGTCTTTGTTAATGTCGATCATAACGATCTCGGATGCGAAGTCCTCATAGGAAAGTTTGTACGCAATTGTAGCTCCGACACTTCCCGCGCCGATGATAGTAATTTTGCTGCTCATAGTTTCTCCTCTGCCTTTCTTTTTTAATTTTTTCTGAAAATAAAAAAGAAATCATGATTAATAAAATCGGACCACTGTCTTTGTAGCTCTAATCTTTGTTTATTTTCAAAACATCATTCTACATCGGTTTGTGACTCCTTGCTTCATTAATCAGATTTCGCTTTTTCTATCATATCACATTGTTAATAATTTGACAACATATGTTTTAATTTTTTCAATTCAGCCGTCTGTCGGCGTCTGTTTATGAGCAAAGATACGGTACAGCCACAATAAGCACACCAGCGCGGCTTTACGAATAACGCGGCTGAACTGTTTGCCCCAGGGATAAAGTTGACAAAAATCCGTGCTTATTCGATAATAACAGAAAACAATCAAGGAGGACTGACTATGAAACAGTGTATGGATTCTGACAATCTGCACCGACGTCTGAAAAAAATCATCGGACAGGTGCAGGCAATCGACCGGATGATCGACGAAGATATTCCCTGTGAAGATATCCTTTCGCAGATAAACGCGGCAAAATCCGCCCTGCATAAAGTGGGACAGATCGTCCTTGAAGGACACATCAACCATTGTGTCCGGGATGGTATTGAGCACGGAGACGTTGATCAGACAATTGCAAACTTTACCAAAGCAGTAGAGCGATTTGCAAATATGAAATAAACCAAACATACTCACCTGTTCTGCACGGGGTGCTGTATACTCGCATATATGCATCCTGTCCGGAGCAAATACAGGCGCACAAAAGTATTCGAGAATTTTTCTCATCTTTTGTGTGTTTTTCTTTTATTTCGTTGACAACCTATACCCCTATAGGTATATTATATACCCATACCCACATGGGTATGAATCGTTATCTGCAAGGAGATCTGCTATTATGATAAAGAAACTCGAAGAAATTATGGAATGGGGCGGAGTAAAGCGGGATATTACTTTTCTGTTTCTATCCGGAGCCGCCCTTCTGTTCAGTATCTTCGGATACTCTCCCTTTTCATTTGATATGGCCTGGATTGCTATTATCCTGTGCGGAGTACCGATCATCATGGAGGCACTCATCGGACTTGTTACGGCTTTTGATATTAAGGCGGATGTTCTCGTCTCCATCGCTCTTATTGCTTCCGTTATCATCGGAGAGGACTTTGCCGCCGGTGAAGTCGCATTTATTATGCAGCTGGGAGCGCTCTTGGAGGATCTGACCGTGGCAAGGGCCCGCGCGGGGATCGAAAAACTGGTCCATCTGACGCCCCGTACTGCCCGGAAAATCTCGGGCACATCTGAAGAAGTTATCCCCGCAGAAAATGTTCAGGTAGGTGATATACTGCGCGTCCTCCCCGGAGAGGCCATCCCTGTTGACGGAGTGATCACTTCCGGCGAAACGTCTGTCAATCAGGCAGTCATGACGGGGGAATCTCTTCCCGTAGACAAAAGCCCCGGAGATGAAGTATCCAGCGGCACTGTGAACCAGTTCGGCGCTTTTGAGATGCGGGCGTCAAAAGTCGGGGAGGATAGTTCAATTCAGAGGATGATCCGTCTTGTACAGTCAGCTGATGCAGGCAAGGCAAAAATCGTAAGTCTTGCAGACCGGTGGGCTACATGGATTGTAGTAATCGCGCTGACTTCCGCGGTGCTTACATGGCTGATTTCCGGTGAGATCATTCGTGCAGTGACAATTCTTGTCGTGTTCTGTCCATGCGCCCTTGTGCTTGCCACCCCCACTGCCATCATGGCGGCGATCGGGAACGCCACAAAACACGGTTTTCTTGTCCGCGAGGGGGACGCGCTGGAACGACTGGCGGCTGTAAAAAAAATCACATTTGATAAGACAGGGACACTCACCTATGGCACACCGCAGGTGACCGCTGTAGTAAGTTGCCTGAAAGATCTGTCATGGAGAGATCTGTATGCATATGCAGTCAGTGCAGAACTCAATTCCGAACATCCCCTCGGGAAATCCATTGTCCGTTCCTATAAAGAAGAAATGAAAAAAACGCCGGCCGCTCCGGAAGACTTTAAAATGCTGCCGGGAAGAGGTGTGCAGGCTTTGACAGGCGGCCGCAGAGTTCTCGCCGGGAATCCGGAACTATTTGCCGAGAACGATATTTCTCTCACAGAGGAAATGATCGGAAAGGCTGAGGTCTTTCTCGAGAGAGGCTGCACTGTTATCTACCTTGCAATAGACAAAAAAAGCGCCGGTTTTATCGCTCTTTCCGACACACTGCGCCAGAATGCGGCGGATACTATAGACGCTGTAAAAGCCTGCGGGGTGACTCCTGTTCTTCTGACGGGAGACCATAAAAATGCTGCCGGACATATCGCCCGACAGCTCCATATCAGTGAAATGCACGCTGACTGCCTGCCTGAAGACAAATTGAACTGGATTGATTCCTATGAACAGCAGAATCAGCCCGTCTGTATGATCGGAGACGGCATCAATGATGCCCCGGCGCTAAAAAAAGCCTGCGTGGGCATCGCCATGGGCAAGATCGGAAGCGACATTGCCGTAGACGCAGCAGATATCGCTCTGGTAAACGATGACATCCGGGAACTCCCCCATCTGCTCCGGCTTTCCAAAAGGATGATGACGACAATCCGCCTGAACCTTACATTTTCTATGACTTTGAATTTTGTGGCAATCATCCTTGCTATAACCGGTATTTTGAATCCGGTCGTAGGCGCGCTGGTGCATAATGCCGGTTCCGTACTGGTCATTATAAACTCTGCGCTGCTTCTGGGATGGAAGGCGAGGCTGAGGAAACCCTGATCCTGTGTTCCGGACTCTCTTACAGAGGCTCCATGCCCAGTTTTTCTCTTACCTCGGTCATCCTTGTACGGAACTCATCATAAAATCCGTTTTCATCCTGAGATATGTAGGATGTCTCATAAAATCTGCGGAGTACATAGAGTGTCAGGATTCTTGTATTATCATCATTTAATGTTTCCAGTGCACCCTCACATTCACTTAAAAAGTCATGCCACTCCATGATATAACTCTCGTAGGCTTTCAGATTCGGGATGCCAAGCCACTTTTTGATCTTGACTTTTCCCCGGTCTTTTTTCGGGCACTCATGAATCTGAATGAAATACTTAAATCCGCTCTCCTCGTAATATCTTCCAAGAGGAAACAGGCGGCAGAGTCCCGGTCTGTGTCTGTGTACCGAACACCTGCCCGCATTATCAAGAAACGGGCAGGCGTCTCTCCCGGCATCCATTTTCAAATTGGGCAGGATTATGCCGTCCACAACTCCCAGCTCGATATAATTCTCTTCCAGCAATGCTGAAAAATGCTTTTTGATTCCTCTGTGAAACCGCCAGATGTCCATCGGATCAAGGATGATCGAACTTCCCATTCCCCGGCAGCAGTCCGAGCATCCTTTACAGTCATGGCAGTCCGCTTTCACCATATCCCCGGAGGAATAGAGTCTGCCGTCGGATATCTCTTTTATATCTACATTGCGTTTCATTATTAATCGTTATATCCGTTCGGGTTCTGACTCTGCCATCTCCATGAATCCTCGCACATCTCGTCAAGACCGCGCTCTGCCACCCAGTTCAGCTCGTTTTTCGCTTTTGTTGCATCACAGTAGCAGGTAGCGATATCGCCGGCGCGGCGCGGTTTGATCTCGTACGGGATCTCCTTGCCGCAGGCTTTCTCAAATGCCTTGACCATATCAAGAACCGAATATCCGTTGCCTGTTCCAAGATTGTAGACAGATACGCCTGCTTTTTCTTTCAGTTTCTCAACTGCACGCACGTGTCCGATGGCAAGATCTACTACGTGGATGTAGTCGCGTACCCCTGTTCCGTCCGGTGTATCATAATCATTGCCGAATACGCCAAGGCATTTCAGTTTTCCGATGGCTACCTGTGTGATATATGGCATCAGGTTGTTCGGGATACCTTTCGGATCCTCGCCGATCAGTCCGCTCTTGTGGGCTCCGATCGGGTTGAAATATCTCAGGAGGACAACGTTCCACTCCGGATCTGCTGTGTGCAGGTCAGTCAGAATCTGCTCCAGCATCCACTTCGTCCATCCGTATGGATTTGTACAGGTTCCCTTCGGGCATTCCTCTGTGATCGGGATAAATGCCGGGTCGCCGTATACTGTTGCGGAAGAGCTGAAGATGATGTTCTTTACACCGTGGTTTCTCATAACATCGCAGAGTGTGATTGTTCCGCCTATATTGTTTTCGTAATATTCCAGAGGTTTCTGTACAGACTCTCCAACCGCCTTAAGTCCGGCGAAATGGATCACAGATTCAATTTCTTCCTTCTCGAAGATCTCATTCATTGCCTCTCTGTCACGGATATCTGCCTTATAAAATTTCAGGTCCTTTCCTGTAATCTGTTTTACTCTGTCCAGAGCTTTCTCTGAAGCATTGTACAGATTATCTGCTACAACTACATCATAGCCCGCATTTAAAAGTTCCACACAAGTATGGCTTCCGATAAATCCGGCTCCTCCGGTTACTAAAATAGACATGGTCGTTTCCTCCTTAAGATAAGACTGCAAATTATGTTTTCCTGTTTACGTGCCAAGTATAACACAAGCCGCGGAATATTTCTTTATACTTTTAAATCATCTTTTGGTAAAAATGTTGCATGAATTACCATAATTTTTCAGGATAGAGTCCGGCGTCCTTGAGAGACTGAATCGCAGCCACCACAACAGGCTTATCTTCTTTATAAGTCACACCGTACCATTTATCTTCCGACTCCAGCACAGCTACGGCTGCTTTATTCTCAGCCAGAAGACTGCTCACTACTGCCGGGAGATAATACTCGCATTTCAGAGGATTTTCTTTCAGACCTTTTTCAAGGAATCCCGGAAATCCCTTTTTAATTTCGTCAAGCATACTGTAGGTAAATCCCCACATATTCATAGAAACGAGTGTATCGCCGTCTATAGCGTTCCATGTTTCTCCGCCGTCTTCAGAGTATGCAATGCCACCGTCTCTCTTCTCAATCCTCGTACGCTCGGTCACACTGACAAGCTCTTTATTCTCATTCAGTTCACAGACGCCGCGGGAAACATAGCCGTTGTCCGTCACTGTATTTTTCAGCCGGTAACCCACCATTGTATAGCGGTATTTATCGTCATCCTCATGAGTGGTAAGATACTCATAGATCACTTTGAAGGCGTGCTGTCCGTAATAATCGTCTGCATTGATCACCGCAAACGGCCCGTCAATCTCATCGATCGCACTCAGAACTGCATGGGCTGTCCCCCATGGTTTCACACGTCCCTCCGGGACAGAAAAATCTGCCGGGATATTGTTGATGTCCTGATAGGCATATGCAACTTCCATCGACTCCTCGATCCGGTCGCCGATCGCCTCTCTGAAATCATTTTCATTTTCTTTTTTAATAATGAATACAACTTTCTCAAATCCAGCCTGCTTAGCATCATAGATAGAAAAATCCATGATAATGTGTCCTTCTTTGTCTACAGGATCGATCTGCTTGAGACCGCCGTATCTGCTTCCCATACCTGCTGCCATTATAACAAGAACCGGGTTTTTCATTACTCTAATCCTCCTGACTTTCTGTGTTGTATAAAGCGGATAGTGGAAATCCACCCTGCTGCTGCTTTCACAGCTTTTCTCATTATAGCAGATTTCCGGATACTATACCACTGATTTTGACCCTTCTGCAGCTTTCTTACGCTTTATCTATATTTTTCAGTGTTTTCTTAAACTGAACTGCAAACAGGATTGCCGTAAATGTCACTGCCAGCAGATCGGCAATGGGTTCCGCCATATATACAGCCATTGCCTGGTTTGACCGGATCATATGCGGCATAATATAAATCAATGGTATCAGAAGGATAAACTTCCGCATAACTGCAACGATAATGGATTCTGCTGCCTTCCCGAGCGCGTTAAAGGTCATCTGGCACGCCATCTGTATACCAAAGAGGAACATAGATCCCATATAAATACGGAGAGCTGTCTTCGTGTATTCCATCAACTGTCCGTCAGAGGTAAACATCGCTGCAAATCCTCCCGGCAGCAGCATAACTAAAAGCCACAACAAAACCGAATATCCAAGGCTGACTTTAAGCAGAAGTTTAAAAGCAGCCCGCACCCTTCCGGGATCTCCCGCGCCATAACAGTAGCTGATGATGGGCTGTGCTCCCTGCCCCAGTCCCTGGAGAGGCAGCATTGCAAACTGCATTACACTTGTAAGGATTGTCATAGCTCCGACTGCAATATCTCCCCCGTAATTTTGCAGAGAACTGTTAAAGCATACGGAAATTACACTCTCGCTGGCCTGCATAATAAACGTGGCAGCCCCAAGCGCCAGGCAGGGAAGTATGATCTTAGGTGTCAGACCCAGATTTCTCTTCTTTATCTTCAGGAATGTCTTCTTCCCGCACAGGAAAGCGACTACCCAGATACAGGAAAGTGCCTGTGAAATAATCGTAGCAAGTGCAGCTCCTCGCACATCCATATTTAGGCCGAAGATAAAGATCGGGTCCAGGATGATATTTGCTACCGCACCGATCAGGACGGAAAGCATTCCCGTCTTTGCAAATCCCTGAGCTGTAATAAATGCATTCATACCAAGGGTAATCTCTACAAAGATTGTTCCCAGAGCATAAATATTCATATAGCTGACGCCGTATTCGACCGTATTTTCGCTGGCTCCGAATGCCATAAGAAAATCTCTGTTCCAGACCAGCAGAACGGCTGTAAGTATTACAGATATAATAATCTGGAGAACAAAGCAGTTTCCCAGCGTCTTCTCTGCTGATTCTTTATCTTTTTTGCCCATAAATATGGAAGCACGCGGAGCACCGCCGTAGCCTACCAATGCCGCAAAAGCAGAAACGATCATAATCAGCGGCATACAGACGCCTACGCCTGTCAGGGCCGTTGCGCCAATATCCGGGATATGTCCGATGTAAATCCTGTCGACAATGTTGTAAAGCATATTTATCAGCTGTGCCGCTACTGTCGGCAGCGCCAGCTTAAGAAGCAGCTTTCCCAGAGGTTCTGTCCGCAGGAATTCTTTGTCTTCGTTTCCTCCCGCGCCGGTGCCGCTTTCTTTTGTCTGTATTTCTCTCTGGTCCTGTTCTGTCTGTGTCATGACCAATCCCTTCCTTCCATTGCTTTTTTTGTATTGTCAAACAGCTTTTGAAGAAAGCGTGTCTGCATCTCCAGTTCCTCTTTTGTAAAACCATTTAAAACCGTATCCAGAAATTCATCCCTTACTTCATTGACAGTTTCTGTCACCGGTCCTGCCTGAGGCATCAGTCTCAGATGGATCTTCCTTCGATCCTCCGTATCGGGTATTCTCTCCAGAAGGGATTTTTGAATCAGGGAGTCTACTCCCTTCGATACCGCTCCTTTCGAGAGCATACGCAGCTCTACAATATCTGCCGCTGTATCCTTACCCGGGTTATTCTGCAGGAAACTGATAATATCAGCCTCAATCACAGTAAGATTGTGTTCCGTGCATACCTTTTTCAACAGCTTATCATACAGACGGAAGAGACTCCGCAGTCCTATAAATAATTCTGTGGTTCTTTTCATCATCGCGCCTCCTTTTTGGTTCATTTAAAAACCGTTTCTTTGTAAACTGTTTCCAGTAAAACATTATAGCGCGGCATTCATGATTGTCAACAGATGGGAGAGAATATTTCTTATATAAAAAAGGGGTTCTTCAGAAAGATTACATACGCACTTGAAAAAAGGCATAAAAAATAGTATGATGCTAGGGTTAAAAGGTCATGTCTATTCATGTCTGCATGAATAAGTTTGTAAAATCAGAAATGAAAGGATCAATGAACATATGAATCAGGAAAAGAAAAAGAGTATAAATCCGCTTCAGTTTCTCTACCGCATTCTGCAGGGTGCGCTGATCGGACTGGGGGCGGTACTGCCCGGCATATCCGGTGGTGTACTGAGTGTAATCTTCGGTATTTACAAGCCGATCATGGAACTTCTGTCAAACCCGTTTAAAAATTTTAAGACCCACGTTCCTCCGCTGATCCCGGTATTTATCGGCGGCGTTATCGGATTCTTAGGAGTGGCAAATGTGCTTGCCTTTTTTCTGGAAAAATACCCGGATCCGTCTGTATGTGTCTTTATCGGACTGATCACCGGAATGCTCCCGTCACTGTTCCGGGAGGCGGGCGAACAGGGACGCAGCAAAGGATCTTTTATCTCCATGTTTATCTGCATGATCGTGATCTTTGCGATACTGATCGGGCTGCAGATGTTCTCTGTTGAAGTAACGCCGAATTTCGCATGGTATCTGTTCTGCGGCTTCTGTCTGGCGCTCAGTGTGATCGCTCCGGGAATGAGCTTCTCCACACTGCTCATGCCGCTTGGGCTTTACACGCCATTTGTGGACGGAATCGGACATTTTGACATGAGTATCCTGATTCCGGCAGGAATCGGAGCTGTTGTTACAGTGATCTGTCTTGCCAAGGCGATCAATGCGCTGTTTGACCACTTCTATTCTATCGCATTCCATGGCATCATCGGAATCGTGATCGCGGCGACAATTATGATCATCCCGGTATCCGGATTCATGAGTGCAGGGACAGCGATTGTGAACATTATATGCATCGTAGTCGGTATTATAATCGCGTTGCTGCTGGATAAATTTAACAGCAGGGTGAAGGTGGAGTAATCCGCCTGCCCTGCTGTTTTCTTTATCGTCTTCTTAATTTGCCTGCAGCATCTGTTTAAAGTTCATGTATATCTCCTTCTTCGGTATTTTTACCATCCGATTTATCTGCTATCTCCACTGTCCACACATATGTCCCAGCTTTTACTTCAAAGGATTCCATTCCGGGAAGCATGATACGTGCTGTCGTGTTCGGTGGTATTTCAACTGTATATTTCATGCCTGCATCATTTTTCTCCCACCGGCAGGAAACTTTCCCGTATATGCTGTCATAGGATGCTCCTGCATAAATAAAGTTTCCGCCCGGCTTCGGACTGATCCTGAAATGATTTTCTCCATCAATTCGGATTCCGCACATAGTCTCAAACAACCATGCGCATACTGCGCCCTTGGAATAATGATTCAGTGATGCTATCCCGTTCTGTGCTTCTGTTCCTTCCCATGACTCCCATACAGTCGTAGCACCGTGTTTTGGCATAAAGAGCCAGCCGGGCATCTCCTCATTTTCCAGCAGACGGTAGGCATATTGCACATTAATATCGGAAAGTACATCAAGAATCAATGGTGTCGACAAAAAGCCTGTCCCCAGACGCCAACCATAGTTGTCCAACGCTTTAATCAGACGTTTCTGTGCATACTCTCTGCCATTCTTATCCAGCAGGTTCATATACAGCGGGCGCACCAGCATTGCCTGCCGGTCTGTATCAAGAGTAAACTCAGGCAGTTTGCGGATTTCCTGATAGGCTCTGCGCACCTGATCCGCGAACTCCCTGTAAAGGGAGGCATCTTTTTTCTCTCCCAGTTCTGATGCAATTTCTGCCATATATTCCATAACAAAGCAGGTATATGCAGTGGACACCTCAGGATGCGGCAGGATCATGTCTGTCCACTTGTTCGGGTGGACGTCCTCGGGCTCTGCCCACTCTCCATAGGACTGTCCCACATTTACTGCATACTTTCTGTATGCTTTCGGGATTCGTAAAGGTTTCGACAGGAGTGTATGCTTCCCGCAGCGTTTCATCATAAACCGTGCATACTTCTTCATACCTTTATAATACTTCTTTAGAATAGAACTGTCTCCATAGTGTTTCCAGAACCGGTATGGAATGAGGACGCCGGCATCCGCCCATCCTACAGATCCGTTCATGGTATACATATAGGAATCTACTCCGCCTTCCGGGACAATCTGGGGCAGACAGCCATCCTTTCTCTGCCAGTCATACATATCCTGTACGTATTTTCTGAAAAAGGCCGCGCAGTCAAAGAGCCACGACGCCGTATCAGAGAAGATCTGAGCGTCGCCGGTCCAGCCGTGTCTCTCCCGTGTAGGGCAGTCCGTCGGGATATCCAGGAAATTGCTCTTAGCGGACCAGACCGTACTCTCCACGAACCGGTTGAGCAGGCTATTTGAGCTGTCGAAAAAACCAGTCTGTTTCATATCCGAATAAACGGCGATGGCTGTGAAATCCGCTTCTGTCAAATCGAAGAAATCGTCTGCGTCTACCTCGCAGTAGCGGAAACCGAAGACCGCAAATCTGGTCTTGTATTCATTTTCGCCTTTCTTACTCAAAATATTTATAGCCGATCAATGTATGGTTGTGGATACCGGTAATATACTGCTTTCCATTCTCTTCCACAATACATGGTTTTTTCTTTCTGCATTTTCCGTTGCCCACATGAGGCATTCTTCCATCAGTCAGATTACAGGCAATGGACGCCGGATAGGTCCCTCGGGCGGCCAGCGGTCCCCTGTTCAGTCCGCATGAAGTCATACATACCTGCCGGATGGAGCCGTCCTTTTCTATCCGTATTTTTTCCGCACACCCCTGACGGGAATTTGATGTCAGATGAGTATGCCGGTGATAGAAAATGTACCATATGCCATTGATCTGTTCAATACTTCCGTGGTTGTTTCCTGTCGCAGCAACCCTGTCCTTTGATTTTCTTCCGTTAACCCCGATGTCGCCATTCGATATGATAACACCGCCGTACTCAAAGCCGCGATCCGGATACTGACTTACGGCGTAGCAAAGTTCATGATTTACTGAGGAAGAATAAATAAGATAATACATACCGTTTACTTTTCTTATGGAACTCCCCTCAAAAAACGCATGGCCTTCAAAGGAAGTTCCTTTTGCATCCATCTCGCATGGGATGATACGCTTCGGGGGCTGTTTTACCGTCAGCATATCGTCTTCCAGTTCAACCATATTTGCCCCCATGATTCCCGGGGCTGATGAATAAATCTCTTCCATCGTTTTTTTCGGAAACATACCGTGCATTATTTTACGGTATATTTTATCCACCATCCGACTTTTTGCCGGTTTTACGGGTAATGCCCAGCCATAATACAGATAGATATGGCCGTCGTCGTTGATCACACCCGGATCAAAGGGGATAAAATCCAGCATGGTACGTCCGTCCGCGTAATGCACATCCCCATAATATTCATATTTTCCCGCCGGAGTATCACAGACTGCCACAGAGACCGGGCCGTCAAAACCGCCTTTACCGGCAAAAGCCGACAGGCAGTAATACAGATAATATCTGCCGTCCGGTCCCTACGCCACATCGGGAGCATACAGATATTTCCGTTCCCCGGCTCCCTTTACAGTTTCAGTGTGATGGGGATCCTGGCCGGCGCTGTAGATCGTTCCCTCGCAGCGCCAGTCCGTCAGATCATGGATATCCGCGGAATACACCACATAGTCCAGCTCACAGAAAGTTTCTCCTCCCGCCCTGTCGTGAGAGCCGAAAATATAAACTCTGTCCCCGAATACATGAGGCTCTCCGTCAGGAATATATTCGTTAAGCGGAAGATATGGATTAAACACCTGTTTCAATACTGTCATCCGGTTTTGCTCCTTCCTGCTTATTCAGGGCCTTCACGACTGCTTCATACAGCGGTCTCGCCTCCGGCGCTGCACCCAGCATCTCAGAGAGCGTCATCTGTTTTGCGAACTCAAGCATCGGATTGTCCAGCATCCCCGGGACCATCTTGTTGAACATCTCCACTGCAAGCGGCTGCTGCAGGATCTCTCCAAACGTACTGTCCATACTGAACCGTTCCGTTTTCAGGCTGGTCTGTGTGTCATATTCATAGTCATAGACTCCGGAACCTGTCTCGATCTTCTTCTCTTTTCCCGGAAGAATGATCACTGCGGTTGTATTTGCCGGTATTTCTGCATGGATATGGATCTTTCCGTTTTTACAGCTGTATCTGCTGGCGATCTTCCCATATGGGGATTCCAGTTCCGCACCTGCTTCTTCGATTCCCTTTACAAACATTGGCTTTATCAGGATCTTCTTATATCCCGGCTCCATCTGATTGATCCCCGCGATCTTCCGGTACATCCAGTCCCCGATAGAACCGTAGGCATAATGGTTCAGGGAGTTCATACCCGATTCGTCAAAGGTACCGTCCGGCTTGATGGAATTCCATCTTTCCCAGATCGTTGTCGCTCCCATATTCACCGCATACAGCCATGACGGATAATCCTCCCGCATAAAAAGCGTTGACGCCATATCATGGGCTCCGTTTTCTGACAAAGCGTGGCAGATATAGGGCGTTCCGACAAATCCGGTCGCCAGATGATTTTTGTGGTTCTCAATATTCGTAAGCAGCGTTTTTAATATCCTGCCGCGGTCTTTTTCCCTCGCAAGATCAAAGTACAGAGAAAGGATACATCCGGTCTGAGTCTCGCTGACGATACGGCCTGTCTCTGTATAATACTCTTTCCGGAATGCTTCCAGTGTTTTTTCATACAGTTTTCCATATCTTTCCTCTTCTTCCGCAAGTCCCAGCACTTTTGCCGTCTGTTTCACCAGATCCGTCACATAGAGATAATATGCGTTTGCGATCATATATTTATCCGTCGCGCCGGTACGGTCTGCACTCTCCTCTTTGTCAAGGGCAAGCCAGTCACCGTATTGGAATCCGGTCATCCAGAGGCCGTTTTCCTCACAGTGATCTGTAATATAGTCCACCCACTCATGCATACATTTCCAGTTTTCTTCAAGGATCCTTACATCGCCGTAAGTCTGATATACTACCCACGGGACAATAACTGCCGCATCGCTCCATGCAGAAGAGCTGTACTGTCCCAGAATATCAGGCACTACATGGGGTACGCCTTTTTCCAGAGAGGAATCCGCCGACACATCCCGCATCCATTTGGTAAAGAACAGCGCTGTATTTCTCAGATAGGAAGCAGTCCATGAAAACACCTGCGCGTCTCCCATCCAGCCGAGACGTTCATCTCTCTGCGGGCAGTCCGTCGGAATATCAAGGAAATTGTCCCTCATTCCCCATGAAATGTTGCTCTGGAGTTGGTTTACCTTTCGATTGGAACAGGAGAAGGTACCGGTCTGCTCCATATCCGAATGCATGACACAGGCGGTAAACATCTCCGGCTTCAGCTCCTCGATCCCTTCTACTTTGATATAGCGGAAACCGTGGAAAGTAAAATGCGGGAGAAAGGTCTGTTCTTCTCCATTGCAGATATATGTGTCTTCCGATTTTGCGGAGCGCAGTGTCTCCGGATAGAAATTTCCGTCCTTATCCAGCGTCTCTGCATGGCGGATCACGATCTTCTGTCCTTTTTCCCCTCTGATCTTCACTTCCACCAGACCGGTCAGATTCTGCCCGAAATCAACCAGATGCTCTCCTTTAGGCGTCACGATCAGTTCTTTTGCAGGGATCCGTTCCGTGATCCTGACCGGTTCATTTTCCTGTGCCGTAAGGATCGACTTGTCAAACTCCATGACAGAGACTTTTCCATTCCTGTAATCAGCCGTTACAGTATCGATCGTCTCGCCCATATAGATCTCGCTGTACCGGATCTCTCCTGTGCGGACACTCCAGTCGGTGTCTGTAGCGACCACTTGTTTTGTGCCGTCTTCATATGTGATATGCAGCTCCGCAAATGCTCCGACCCGGTCACCGTACCGGTCAGGCTTAAGGTCAAACCCGAAGATTCCCTTATACCATCCGTTCCCCACTGTGATCTCGATCCGATTCTCCGGATGGATCTGAGAAGTAATATCATACTCCTGATACTGCAGACGCTTATGGTAGCTGGTCCATCCCGGAGTCATACGATCCGCCCCGATCCTCTCTCCGTTCAGGGACATCTCATAGACTCCCAGCGCTGTGGCATATACGACTGCCTTTTTTACCGGTTTCTCCGCCTGGAAATCTTTCCAGAAAACAGGACATGCCGTCTCATCCTCCGGCAAATCATGAGTGATCATCTCCGCCTGAAACTGCATCGGATCAAAAATACCCGTTTCAAACGTTGCCTCCGCACTGTCCGCATTTCCGTAATTATCCCATACTGTCACTTTTACATTATATACTGTCTCTGAGCTGAGTTCTTTCCCCGCGTAAGGGATCAGGACTGAATCGCTGCTTTCTTTCATCCCGGTGTCCCAGACGGTCTCCGTTCCGTTCCAAACCTGTATCCGATACAGATTCTGAACAGTATTCTGTTTATCCGCGTTCATTTTCCATGAAAAACGCGGACTTTTTACGGTTAGTCCAAAAGGTGACCTTCTGTATTCTGTTTTAAAGTCATAGATTTTCATAGTCGCTCTCCCTTATTTACAAATTGCCCCGCCGGATCAGCGGGGCTGTTTATATAATGTTTGATTATTTACGCCTGTTCTTTTTCTGCGCTCTTCCTTTTTTCCAGTTCTTTCTGGATTTCCGGAAGTTTCTTTTCCAGATCAAATTTCATAGCCACAATAAACATGATTACGAAAATCGCCAGCGGAGCATAGATATTGAATGTAAAAATTGCCTGTTTCACTGCCGGAGTCAGGACCGTCATCGTCGATTCATATGCGGCGATCGCCAGGCACCATCCGATCAGTGATGTACCCAGACCGTTTCCTACTTTGGAGCCGAAGCTGGCTGCCGCCTGAGCTGATCCGACCAATCTCCTGCCAAATTTGTATTCACTATAATCAATGGACATTGCAGTAAGGACACCCAGCAGGCACATCATCGGAATATTGGCAAATGTAGAGAAGCAGCCAAGTACCGCATTATAAACAAAGTTGTATGGATTAATAAGCCTGAGCACATTTCCGACAATGCCGATCACAAAGGAAAAGCGGAGTGTTTTTGTGATACCCAGCTTTTTGATCAGGACCGGGGTGATCACAAAACCGATGATGGTCGGGATCAATCCCACACCGCCGAGAATACCTACCAGATTATCATCGCCGTAAATCCATTTGCAGTAGTATGTTCCGGAGGAATTGGAAAGTCCGTAAAATACATTTGCGCAGACAGCAAGAATCAGCGACATCACCCAGTATTTATTGTGGAACAGACATTTAAAAGTCTCCTTAAAAGGAATTTTTTCCTCTTCCGGTTCCTTCCCGGTTTCAGATGTCTGTCCATCTGCTGCCGGGTATTCTTTGCTTGTCTTCCATGTTATAAAGAGCAGCAGTGCGGAGATAACTGCCAGAACCGCGCTAAACATGATCCACGCTTTCTGGTCACCGCCCAGCATATTGGTGATAGGTATGATCATTACCGCAATGATCATGCCCGATACATATCCTGCCGCTGCACGCCATGTTCCGATATTGGCACGTTCTTCTTGACTGTTAGTACGAACAACACTGATTGCCTGATAAGGCACGCAGATGATCGTATAGATTACCGCTGTGAACAAGAAATTTGTAATAAACATATAAAGAACCTGCAGCGGCGTGCCTACATTAGCCGGAACTGTAAACATCAAAATCATCATAATTGCAGTGGGCAAGACCATGCGCAGGATCCACGGACGATATTTTTCTTTGCCCGATGCTGTGTGGTCAACAATATATCCCATGATGATATCTGTAAAGGCATCCAGAATCTTAACAATCAGGAGGGTTGTTGCTATCGCTCCGGCGGCAACTCCGACTTTTTCTGTATAGAAATATGTAAGCTGTCCGACCAGACCGCTGATTGCGTTCAGCGAGAACTGACCTGTTGCATCTCCCAGGTAATCAGGAATCCTCATTACTTTCTGAATCCCCATCTTGTCTTTTCCCAATGGTTTCTTTGCCATTTTCTCTCTTCCTTTCTCTTCATTCTTCCTGATCTGTTATACTGCCTGCTCATTCAGTGCATCCACTAACTGCCGGAGCATCTGGCGCGTCACGCCGGGCACGAAACTCAAAAGCTGTCTCAGCGGCATATCCTCCATCATTGCCGCCAGCATCTCGCCGCTCACTGCGGCGTCTGGAGACTCTGCCTGCTGTTCCTGCTGTTTCTGCATTTCTTCAACCTCTGTGTGTTCTGACATCGTTCCCATGAAAGCCCCCAGGACTGCCTGTGCTTTCGGATCACGCATCATTGGTCCGAGGCAACTGTTCAGAGTATATACTTTCGGGAGTTCTGTTGTTCCCTGCACCTGTACGGGCACGCTTAAGACTATCTCCTGAGAATTCTTTCCGATCTGGATCTGATATTCTCCGCTCTCCACATACCAGTCATGGATTTCTTCATTCCAGTACGCAAATGCTCTCATATCCAGAATGAAGGTTACTTCTTTTTCCTGTTCCGACTCCAGCTCGATCTTCTCAAATCCTCTAAGTTCTGACACCGGGCGGATCGTTTCACCTGCAGCCGGTGAGACATAAAGCTGGACCACTTCTTTTCCCTTTCTGCTGCCTGTATTCTTTACTTTCACCGTCACTGTCAGAGTGTCCTGATCTGTCATCTTCTCCTTGTCCAGCTTCAGGTCACTGTATGTAAAGTCGGTATAAGACAGCCCGTACCCAAAGGGGAACAGCACTTCTCTGCCTACAGATGTATAATACCGGTATCCGACAAACACACCTTCCTGATACACCGCATGATCCCCGCCTTTTCCGTATGTCAGATAGCAGGGCGTATCCTCCAGTCTTGCCGGGAATGTCTCCGGCAGACGCCCGCTCGGATTTACTTTTCCGTACAGAATATTAACAACTGCCCTTCCTACTGCCTGTCCGCCCAGATATGCCTCAACAATACCCTTTACTTTATCTTTCCATGGCATCAGCACCGGTGAACCATTGTGCAGGACAACGATCACATTTTTCTGTACTTCTGTCACTTTTTCGATCAAGGTATTCTGGCAGTCCGGCATATTCAAATGTTTCCGGTCATATCCCTCAGATTCAAAATTGTCCGGAAGTCCGGCAAAAATCACTGCAACATCCGCTTCTTCTGCTGTTTTCACAGCCTCTATAAGAAGCGCTTCATCTGTTTTATCTTCTGCATCGTCATATCCCTTAGCATAGGTCACTTCCGCAATCTCTTTCACTGCCTCGAGTGCGGATTCTACTTTCCAGCTGTTGATATGGGAACTTCCGCCGCCCTGATATCTCGGTGACTCTGCATATTTTCCAATGAACGCCACTTTCTTTTCTTTTGGCAGCGGAAGGATATTGTCCTCGTTTTTCAGCAGTACAATACACTCTTCTTCGATCGCTGCCGCTGTCTCGTGATCTTTTTGTAAATCCAGCTTTGCATCCGGATCTCTGTTTTCCGCATAACGGAAAATAATATCGATAATGCGCTCACACGCCGTATCCACTACACATTCATCCAGCGTGCCTTCTTTCACCGCCTCAACAATCAGTGCGTCATTCATGCCGCCACTGGAAGGCATCTCCAAATCCAGACCCGCTTTAAGACCTTCCACACGGTCATTAACTGCACCCCAGTCAGATACCACATAACCGTCAAAGCCCCACTCATTTCTTAAAATATCCGTGAGATATTCTTTCGACTCTCCCACATATTTCCCATTGATACGGTTATAGGAATTCATTACAGTCCATGGTTTTCCTTTTTTAACCGCTCCCTCAAAAGCTGACAGATAGATTTCCCGCAGTGATCGTTCATCTACATCCGATGAGCTGGTCATCCTTCTCTTCTCCTGATTATTTGCCAGGAAATGCTTTGCACTGGTTCCCACATTTTTACTCTGTACTCCCTGAATCATGGAAGCTGCAAGTTCAGACGCCACATAGGGATCTTCGGAATAGTATTCAAAGTTCCTTCCGCAAAGCGGGGAACGCTTGATATTCATGGCTGGTCCCAGGATCGTGCTTACTCCCATAGCCTGACATTCCTGCCCGATCGTCTCGCCCAGTTTTCTCAGAATATCTCTGTCAAAGCTGGATGCCGTTGCGCATCCTGCCGGGAAGCAGACAGCCTTCTCACTCTCATTGATTCCCAGATGATCGGCAGCCTCCGCCTGCTTGCGCAGTCCGTGAGGTCCGTCCGTAACCATGACAGACGGGATTCCGAGACGTTCCACACCTTTCAGATGCCAGAAATCAGCTCCGGAACACATTCCGGCTTTTTCTTCCAGTGTCATCTGCGACACCAGATCTCTGATCTTTTCTTTCGTCATTGTTGTTCCTCCTTTAACTGTACCCATTGTATGACAGAATCCGGAGACAGTATTTTATATTTGTTCTCTATTTTATATTTTTGTTCTGTTTTTTTCTTGACTGAGCTTCTATTTCTTATTAAACTGGTTTATAAGGACATATTGATTATGTCGAATATACGATAAGGAGGATGTGTATATATGGATTCCGTATATTTCCTTGAGAACTTTTTAAAAATGCTGTATCTGGACTCTAACATTCCTTCCTATATCTACAACTGCAAAGAGAACCGGATTCTTTACGCACAGCCGGAGCAATCCGCTCTTACATATCCGCCGAAGAAATATATCAGCCGGCTTCGGGAAAATACCGACAAGATCGCCTATATGTCTGCAGAATACGGCATCTATTACGGATGTCTGAATGTTTTCTTTAACAGGGACTGGCGGCTGCTGTTCGGTCCCGTCAGCCTGACGCCCTACTCGGACTCCGAGATCCATCAGCTGTGTATCGATTATGTCGTCCCGCAGGAAGAAAGACAGGCTTTTTCCGAATTCATGCATAAGATCCCCCAGCTTCCGCTGAACGGGTTCCTTCTGAAGCTGATTTTTATTAATTTCTGCGTGAATCAGGAAATCTTAAGCCTGGCAGATATCATTGCATTAAAGCCATTTGAACAGATAGAGAAAAGCACAGACAGACTGTATGAGCAGAAAACCTATGCCATACATAACAATTCCTATGAAGTCGAAAAGATCTTTGCCGAGATCATCCGGACCGGGAACACAGATGCTCTGAGCCGGATCCCGTTCAATGAATCCCTGGTGCACGCAGGCATTACCGGACCTACAGCTCTCCGGCAGATAAAGAATAATATTATCATCACCACTACGATCGCAACCCGTGCGGCGATCGAAGGCGGTCTTGACTCAGATACAGCTTTTCAGCTTTCGGATGATTTTATACAGACTGCGGAAAAACTTACGGATCCGGACACGCTCAACGAGCTGATGGGTAAGATCAATTATACCTTTGCTGAAAAAGTCCGCAATGCGCAGATGCCCGTTTCCACAGACGGCATGATCCAGAACGCCATCCGCTTTATCCAGCAGAACGTATGCGAACATATCACTGTTGCTGACGTTGCAGAACACGTTGGCTTCAGCCGCAGCTATTTTTCGTCTTATTTTAAAAAAGAACTTGGATTTTCAGTAAGCGCCTTTATCCTGCGCTGTAAGATGGAAGAAGCGAAACAGCTGCTTAAGAACACAGACAAATCTGTCAGTGTCATAAGCAGCTATCTGTGCTTCTCCAGCCAGAGTCATTTTCAGAGTGCTTTTAAGAAACAATATGGGATCACGCCGCTGCAGTACCGAAAGAACCCGGTGCAGCATGAGCAGTAAAACTCCTATGGAAATACTTGCTCTCTTCAGGTCTTATTCCTCAAACGGAACGACGTCTTTCACCGCTTCCGCAAGTGTGATCTCTCTGTCCTCATGATCAATGTCGATCAGATGATATCTGTCATTTCCCATCTCCAGTTCCTTCATATATGTCAGTTGTCTGAGGCCGTGGCGGGATTCGATCCGCTCAACAAGAGCATGACGGTCCTCTTCTTTCATGGCGTACACAAGATCCACACACGCCTGATCAACGGCAAGGATATCAAGGGAAGCCAGAATTCCCACATTCGGCGTGACGACAGGCTCAGCAGCGGTACCCTCGCAGTCGCAGGACACCGACATATTCCGCATAACGTTAACGTAACTGATATGTTCGCCGAAATGATCGACGACCGCTTTTGCAGATTCTGTCATTCTCTCCATAAACTCTTCATCCGAGATATCCCACATATCGTCAGAGCCGGGTGTTGTGTGGATCATTTTCTTGCCGATCCGCGCCGTCTTCGTCCATGATATCCACAGGGCAGAATGTCCACCCGTTTACTTTCAGCGTCTCCCGATGCTGCTCTGTCGTGTATCTGCCTCCCTCATAGTAAGAATTTGTCTCCACAATGGAAGCACCGGGCAGATCCTTCTCGATCAGTTCTTTCACCCACGGACGCGGAATGATATTCGGTCCGTGGGACTCGCCGGTATGCAGTTTGATTCCTGTCTTTCCTGTAATGTTTCCGCTCACACGCTGGAAGATCCTGCGCAGTCCTTCTGCTGACAGATCCCGCGTGAAATAGACAATGGATTCCGCTCCGGTTCTCTCCTCATACGGTATGTAATGGTCGCCGCCTGTTCCCGGTATCTGTTTCTTTTCTGCCATGTCTTACTCCTCCAATCTTTTAATCTATATATTTTTGTATAAATGCAATTTCATCATCATTTGCCTCTCGTGCCAGATCCGAACGCATATCCACGTGGAATACATGGCCTGTATTCTCATCTCCATAGATCTTGTACTCACACGGAACGCCTTTTTCCATAAGGAGCTTTGCCATTGGTTCGCACTGATCCACAAGAAAATCCCCTTTCGCAGTGAGCAGATAAGCCGGCGGGAACTTCTCCGTCACGTAATCTAGTACATCCAGCTTCTTTCCATACACCAACGGATGCTCTGTAAAATAATCTATCATAAGCTTATTTTCTGAAATGTTTGTGGCCCGTCCTTTCAGATCATACATTCCACAGTTAAGTCCTACTGCTCTTAAGCTGAAATCCGGCGGTGTCACTTCCATCACTTCGGAATATTCCGGATTCGTGCAGATGACCGCATACTGACTGGTAAGCTGCGCTCCGGCGGAATCCCCGACCATTGCCACTCTGTCCGTGTCAAATCCGTGGATATCCGCTTTTTTACAGATCCACTCCATCACAAGATTCAGATCAAGAATAGGTGTGGGAAATTTAAACTTCGGTGCCAGATGATAATTAAAGCTGACCACCGCAAAGCCTCTCCGCGCCAGATCCATGCAGTAAAACTGATACTGCTTCGTACTTCCGTATACATATCCGCCTCCGTGGACATTTACAATGACCGGCAGTTTACCCTTTAAATTTTTCGGCCTGTACACATCCAGAGTATTCCACTTCACATCCGGGCCGTAGGGGATATCATTAATCCGCAGAATATCGTCCGGTGTGGTATTAAGTCCGCGGTCTCTTTTCGCATCTGAATGACCGGCCATCAGACGGAAACTTAACGATTGTAAAGACATAATGTTCACTCCTTATCTTCTGTATTATTTCTGTTCAATCTCACTCGTTGTCCGTAAGACAAAGTCCCGACACAGACACACCGCTTTATCTGCTCTGTCTATATCCCTCTCTGTGGGAATAAAGCTGTCATCTCCCGGATATCTGGTTGTAAAATAAAATCCATCGATCCGGTCTAATGCGCTCTCCGTTTCATCCGGAATATCAATGCCCATGTCGCCTGATATATAACGCATCAGTCTCCTTAGACTGTATGTCCGTAACACGCTTTCCTTGGATGCTGCTTCAGATTCATTTTCCGGATGAGCACATTCAGAAACAAGATGTTTCAAATATCTCTCACATATACTCTGTCCTAAAGCGGCAAGCGCTGATCCTTTATTTCCGCTGTCATATGACTGTCTGAAAAATTTATAGTCATTTTCGGCAAATTCTGCATAAGTATTCATTCGTCCTGCCATATGTCTCTCCCTTCTTTTTTTATATTTTCAAAATAAAGCATATGCTCGTCTTTCCATTCATCACCTATCACAACTTTTAAATCCACTTCGGGCATATCCAACTGTCCCGGATTCACGCGGCTTTTCAGGAGGATGATCTCATCCCTGAGCTTATTGATATCAAATGTCGGTTTCAATTCCAACATCAGATCTACATCGCTCCGATAAGTCTGTTCCTCTCTCACGCAGCTCCCATACAAATACAATTTCGACACATAAGGAGCCACCGGTGATTCCTCAATCTGCCGGCGGGCATACTCGATAGCTTTCTCACTGCGTTCTCTATAAATTTCTCTTACCTTAGGTGAATTTTTATCTGAAACGATCATGACTGCCTCTTTTCATATCATATAATATTGTTCAATGAATGACACATATCTATAGTTATTATATCATATTTGTCTGTGTATTCTACAGTCATTTTCATGTCCCCTTAGGATGCGCCATTTATCCCCGCGAGCATCGAGCCAAGCGGATATGTTTGTATGTCCAATTGACTTCCTTACAGGCTGCATTGTATCTATACATAGATTTAACAATTCTCCGCTTGACTGTAAACCCGCTTTACACCGTATACTCTATACAAACAATAGCCGGACAAAGGCAAGCTTATCCGGCGCAATGAAAGGGGAATATCACCCATGACAATCAGGGAAATCGAAGAGCTCTCCGGCATGACGAGAGCCAATATCAGATTTTATGAAAAAGAGGGGCTTATCGCGCCCGAGAGAAATTCAAACGGATACAGAAATTATTCCGAAGAAGATCTGAGTATTTTAAAACGTATCCGGCTTCTTCGTACTCTCCATCTCAGTCTGGAAGATATCAAATCCTTAAGCCGTAATGAACAGGAGCTCTCCGGACTGCTGATTCGACACCTTACGGCTCTAAAAAAGGAACAGCAGGCCCTTGGACATTCTGTAAAAGTCTGCGAACAGCTCTGTAAAGATCGGGCTGTTTACAGCAGCTTTGATGCACAGCACTATCTTGATCTTCTTGACACTTCGGTTTCGGAATTGCCTTCAGAATTGAAGGAAGATACGATGCCGAAAGTAACTTCGCCGTGGATCAGATACTTCGCGCGGAGTATAGATGCAGCCATATATATGATCCTGTGGAATATGTTTCTGTCCCTCGTCCTTCACATCAATATTATGGAAACGGGATTCGCCGGTCTTGTTGCGGATCTTATTGCATATAACTGCCTTTTTCTTCTGGCAGAACCGCTCATGCTGTCCCGGTTCGGAACGACGCCGGGCAAGTTCCTGTTCGGTCTGCGCGTGACAGCAGAAACCGGAGCACGGCTGACACACGGCGAAGCACTTCACCGGACTTGGACTGTACTGAAAAAAGGCTGTGGCTTCAATCTTCCCGTATACTGGATCATACGGATGTATAAGTCCTACAGAGCCTGTAAAGACGGAGAGACACTTGACTGGGAGCAGGAAACGCTCCTCTGGCTGAACGACAGGTATATTCCGCTGAAAGTATCTGGCTCTGTCGTCATCCTGACTCTGTTAAATACACTGGCTTTACTTCTTGTATGGCAGGCAGGCGCCCTGCCGCAGAACAGAGGTGATCTGACTGTTGAGCAGTACGCGGAAAATTTTAATGATATGGAGAAATATTTCGGTATCGACCGGCAGCTGAACCTGCCCGGAGATTCATCCTTTTACGGAATTTTGATGGATGATTCCCGCCTGATCCTGAACAAAGACGGGGAATGGGAAAAGATGCCGGGAACCCCTTATGTCACCGGGACTTCAGAGAACTATGCAGAACTTCCGCAGCTTGATTACACAGTAGAAGACGGTGTAATAACCGGTCTGAATTTTTCTGCATCCTATGAAAATGAAGATATAACGATTGCATCCTATGGCGATCTGATGGCAGTCTCTGCCCTTGCTTTTCTGTGCGCACAAGACGACTACCATCTTCTTCCTGACGCGCCTTCTCTCCTTTACACGCAGATTAAGCTGAACGGAGACAATTTCTCCGGCTTTACAATAAACGAAGCCGGAGTGAGTGTCAGCTGTACAGTCGAATATGAAGGATACGAGCTGCATCCGGATGTGTGGAGCACGGATCAGGTGCTTGTCCCGGCATACGGAGGGAAGCCATCATTTTCTATCAAATTTTCTGTTACAAAGGCATAAATCAATTCCGACTGTCCGCGACAGCTGAACTGCTGCCAAACTTGTGCATCTTATAGAAATAGTAAGGCACAAGCGGAATCAGGGCCGCGATCCATGCCGCCGGATCTGAAAGGCATACACCAGCAAAGCTTGTATGTCCGGCTACGATCATAACAATGGCGCTTCTGGCCACAAGTTCGAAGATGCCTCCCAGCATCGGCACAAGACCGTATCCCATTCCCTGCAGTGTATTTCTATAGAGGAAGATGCTGCCGAGGAACGGATAGCACCAGAATACCGTATGGAAGTACGTCACGGAAGCATTCACCACTTCTGTCTCTGACGGGCTGATGAACAGCCATGTCATATATTTACCGCCAAAATACATAACCACCATAAGGACAACACTCCATATGAGGATCATGATCTGGGTACAGCGCACACCCTGTTTTACACGATCCAGCCTTCCTGCTCCCCGGTTTTGCCCCACGTACGTGGCAATCGTTGCGCCAAACGCCGTAAATACTGTTGCGATCAGGTTCTGCAGCTTTCCTGCCGCAGAGAAACCTGCCATGTAGATCTCTCCATATATATTCACTGCTCCCTGTACGATGATCGTACCGATCGCCGTGATAGAAAACTGTAATCCCATAGGAATGCCAAGCGCCAGAAGTCTTCTGAAACTTTCAAGACTGATCTTATAATCTTCCCGTTTCAGGTGCAGGATCGGGAAACGTTTCAGTATGTAAATAAAACAGAGCAGGGCTGAGATTCCCTGTGCGATCACGGTGGCATATGCGCAGCCTTCCACACCCATTCCAAATACAACAATAAATGCAATATCCAGCACTACATTGATTGCCGCAGAAATGACCAGAAAATACAGCGGCGATTTGGAATCACCCAGCGCCCTTAAAAAAGCCGCCAGAGAGTTATACGCTGCAGTGACAATAAGCCCTGCATAAATAATCCCCATATACAGTTTCACATCCGGCATGATGTCATCCGAATAGTTCATGAGTCTCAGAATCGGCTCGTTCGCAATCAGCAGACCGGCTGTCATGAGAATCGCAAATGCCGCAGCCAGATAAACTGACATTGCCACGTAGTGGCGCATTCGGTCATACTGCTTTGCCCCGAACCACTGGGATACGAGAATCGCGAAACCGCTGCTCAGTCCGTTGAGCCACCCGGTCACGAAAAACATCAGCGAGCCTGTGCTGCCGATCGCCGCCAGAGCGGTCACGCCGATGAACTGCCCTGCTACGATAGAATCTGCTATATTATAAAACTGCTGAAAGACATTGCCCAGAAACATCGGAATCATAAATCGTATGATCAGTTTGACCGGGCTGCCTGTCGTCATGTCATGTATCTTATTGTCCATATCTGTCCCCCTGATTCTCTTTTCTTCTTTGTAGACCGTGGGTAATTATACGCCCAAACATCAGCCGTTACAAGTGCAATTTTTTTATCGAACAGTATAAATTTTAATCGGCTTTTATGATGCAGTTTTACTTGCTATAATTTGCCACATAAAACACGGGGTGAAAAATCCGTTTTCCGGATCTTTCACCCCGTGTTCCCGTACAGTATTCTTTTTTTTATCGTCTTCTATCTTTTTACATTGAATGCCGCAAACCCCGGATATACTGCGCTCTCGCCCAGCTCTTCCTCGATCCGCAGGAGCTGGTTATATTTCGCCACACGCTCGCTACGGCTCGGTGCGCCGGTCTTGATCTGGCAGGTATTGAGTGCAACTGCAAGATCAGCGATGGTCGTATCTTCTGTCTCACCGGAACGGTGTGAAGAAATTGCCGTGTATCCCGCTTTGTGCGCCATTTTGATCGCCTCCAGCGTCTCGGACACAGAACCAATCTGATTTAATTTGATCAGGATAGAGTTGCCGCATCCCATATCGATTCCTTTTTTCAGTCTCTCTGTATTTGTCACAAACAGGTCGTCACCGACCAGTTGGACTTTGTCTCCCAGCTCTTTTGTGAGGATCTGCCAGCCTTCCCAGTCCTCCTCGTCAAGACCGTCCTCGATGGAGTAGATCGGGTATTTCTCCACAAGGGATTTCCAATGTTCCACGAGCTCTGCGGAAGTAAATTTCTTTCCGCATTTCGGGAGCACGTATTCCCCTTTCTGACTTCCTTTCCACTCACTGGAAGCCGCGTCCATGGCAAGCACGAAATCTCTGCCCGGTTCATAGCCCGCCTGACGAACTGCCTCAAGGATGTATTCGATTGCCTCTTCATCGCTTGCAAGATCAGGAGCAAATCCTCCCTCATCTCCCACAGATGTTGCCAGTCCTTTTGACTTCAGAAGTGACTGGAGTGCATGGAATACTTCTGTACACCATCTCAAGCCCTCTGCAAAGCTCTCCGCCCCTGCCGGCATGATCATGAACTCCTGCACATCCACTGTATTTGCAGCGTGCGCCCCGCCGTTTAAGATGTTCATCATAGGAATCGGAAGACGGTTGCCGTTCACGCCGCCAAGAAAACGGTACAGCGGAATATCAAGAGAGACAGACGCTGCTCTCGCGCAGGCAATGGATACAGCAAGGATCGCATTTGCCCCGAGCTTTGATTTATCCTTTGTGCCGTCCGCTTTGATCATCGCCTTGTCTACCGCATAGATATCGCTTGCATCCATACCTTTCAGCGTGTCATTAATCACAGTATTGATATTTTCAACAGCTTTGGAGACGCCTTTCCCTCCGAATCTGTTCTTATCTCCGTCTCTTAACTCAATCGCCTCGAATTCACCTGTGGAAGCGCCGCTGGGAGCCGCGCCTCTTGCCACGGTTCCGTCTGCAAGATGTACTTCCGCCTCAACTGTCGGGTTTCCTCTCGAATCGATGATCTCCCGTCCGGTCACTTTTTCAATCTCTAAATAATCCATACCTCTTCGTCCTTTCCCACGAAAATGCCCTCTGCCCCGTTTCAGGCGTTATGGGGCAAAGGAGTTTCCATGATTCATTCACATATAGTTAGTCTTTACTAACTATATGTATATTAACAGAATAAAAAGATTTAAACAAGAACTTTATTGAGATTGATTATCATTTATCAAGAATTAAGTCAATTATCGAAATTATTTTCTCCGATATCGTATATAATATACTGGAAGTATTAATTTATTCTATTCTCATAATCCATATTTTGTCCTCATATCCGCTACAACATCGTCCGCTCGTCTACATTGTCCCTGATCAGCATATTTCTTTGATTCATCAAGTTTTTTCAGCATACTTTCTTCTGACATAGGAGTATATGGACTATTTACAGTTGAATTTCTCCTTATCTCGAAGGGAAATCCATTATACGCTACTGCCTGCGTGAGAAAAATGCGAATTGCCGTTGTTGTGTCTGTTCCAAGATCTTTAAACAAACTGTCTGATTTTGCTTTTAACTCATCATCCACTCTTACCTGTATTGTACTATACTTGAGCACGCAAGGAGTAACGAGGATCCGCTGATTCTGACCAGTTCGATCCGGCTGATGTGGACCGCCGCATTTGAGAAACAGGATGACATTCTGCAGAACATCTACATACTTGGGCCGTATTTTATCGATGACAATTCACCCCAGAATATTGAACAGCGGCTCCAGAAAATGGATCTGTCCACAGCATTCCGCAGAAATGCAGTCGCTTTCATGCGGTCCCTCCCTGTCATCTCACTGAATCGTATCATGGAGTACAGTATCATGCTCCATTATGCAGTCACTGAGAAACAGATCTCGGTCAGCGACCTGACATACCGGGATACAGACTATAAGCAGCCTGTATCCGATATCACAGCATCCTCTAATATCGAGCCGGTCGTCCACGGTTCTTATGAGGCGGAACAGGAGATGCTCCGCATGGTGCGTGAAGGTGATCTTAACTTTGAGAAGAAGAAACAGAAGCTTTCTCTGGGCGGAAATATCGGAAAACTGAGCAACAGCAACGACGGAAGACAGTTTAAGAACGCAGTGCTCGTCTGCATCGTCCTCTTCTCCCGTGCTGCAATCGAGGGCGGACTTGCACCGGAAGTATCTATGACGCTTACAGACCACTACTTCCAGAGCGTAGAAGCCTGTACCTCCATTCAGGAATTAAAAGATATCAGTGCCACCATGCAGTCCGATTTCATCCGACGTGTCCACAAATGCCGGCAGAATCCGGATTATTCAAAGCCTGTGAGAAATTGCTGCGACTACATCGAGCTTCATCTGGAAGATCCCATTGTTCTGTCCGAGCTTGCCGAGCAGCAGGGATATACAGAATATTATCTGTCAAGAAAATTCAAAAATGAGACGGGAAAGACTGTCAAAGATTATATCAGAGAAAAAAGAATCGATCGGGCAAAATTTCTACTCACAAATACAGATATGAGTATCCATGAAATCAGCGAACGGCTGCAGTTCGGCTCCCAGAGCTATTTTACGGAAAACTTCCGGAAAGCTGTCGGGATCCATCCCACAGCCTTCCGGGAAAACAACCGCGAGCTGTCAAAATAACATGAGCAGACGTTATTGTAACTCTTTTTCTACAGTATCATAATCGGGCATACCGCTCTGCGCGCCCATATGCTCTGCTGATATTCCTGCAGCAATATTTGCGAAACGGAGCGCTCTGTCGATTGGATATTCATTTGCGAGAGCGTACGCAAACGCTCCGTTAAATGTATCTCCCGCGCCGGTGGTATCTTTTACATCGGAAATGCGTGCCGGAATCTGTATCACTCTGCCGTCACAAAAAGCAGCTGCGCCCTTTTCGCCAAGTGT
The DNA here is from genome assembly GCA_904377845.1 of uncultured Ruminococcus sp. Taxonomy (GTDB): domain Bacteria; phylum Bacillota; class Clostridia; order Lachnospirales; family Lachnospiraceae; genus Mediterraneibacter. Next base: position 38,551 of record CAJFGR010000020.1, read on the forward strand.
TACGATCAGACTTCCATTCTGTTTCTCCAACAGCGTATTCAAGTCATTTTCATCCGGGAACAAGAGGGCTGTTTCATGCTCATTCGGTGTCAGGTAAGTCACTTTATCTATGATTTCCCGCTTTACCGGAACAGCCGGTGCAGGATTATAGATCACTGTCTTTCCTGCCTGTTCCGCAAGGTGAACGGTTAATTCTACAGATTCCAACGGGATCTCATTCTGCAGTAATATAATATCTGCCTGCATGATCTTATCTTGCATTTTCTGGAGATAATCGGGCGTCACACTGTGATTTGCCCCCGGAACGACAACGATCGTATTGTCACTTTCAGCAACCGTGATCAGGGCGATGCCGCTGGACATATGGGGAATCCTGAGCATATGCTCTGTCTTCACTCCGTTTTCTTCCAGATTTTTCAGAAGCTGTTCTCCAAAAATATCATCTCCGACGCAGCCGAACATGGTAACGTCTCCGCCCAGCCTTGCCGCAGCCACCGCCTGATTTGCACCTTTCCCGCCCGGTATGTACTGAAGGTCGGATCCGGACACAGTCTCTCCTTTGTTCGGATGTCTCTGTGCCTTTACTGTCAGATCCATATTGACAGAACCTACAACTGCTATCTTTTTCATTTTCTAATTCCTGGTATATTGTAACTGACTCATCTAACAGTCATTTACAAATATACCTTCTCCTTTCTATCAACCTTTTAATCCGTGGTTGATTACGATAT
>CAJFGR010000021.1 GCA_904377845.1 uncultured Ruminococcus sp.
GCCCGCAGATTGTGCATCAGATCAGACGTATTCGTTCGCTTTTCCAGGTGTTTCCAATCCTGAGACGGAACGATAAATGCTCATACAAACCGGTAGAAGCCGGGACATACTTCCGAATAACCACGCCATACAGAGGGGAACTAAATCATCCTTTTTCTTGCCGGGAACCGTTTCCGGTTATAGAGATTTTGCGTATTGGGCTGTAATAGGTAAAACGTCAAAAACGGACAGATACAGTTCATTTGCGGATTTAATCCTTGCGTTTGAAATTCAATTTTCGGGCTGGGAAAGAAAGCAGCCGGGAGGCAGATACTTTATCAGTCCGGAAAATCGAAATTTATATTCATATTTTGCTGACCGCCACATATATTGTGTAAAGAGGTGGACAAGATGGAAAGAAGTGATAGAAGAGAGAAAACAGGCAGATATGAACAGATATTGGGCATTCTTGCCAAAAGCATCAGAAAAGTGATAAGAGAAGAAACAGACAGTCTTGACGGACTGCAGGAGATACGCCTCCGGACAGGACAGCCCATACGGATTGTCCGCTGCAACAGGGAGAAGATACTGCCGACGGAGGCGGAACCCCATATTATTACAAAAGAGGAATTGAGGGAGACGATGGACTATATAAGCCATTTCTCCCTCTATGCATATGAGAATGAACTTCGGCAGGGATTTCTGACTGTGGAGGGAGGGCACAGAGTAGGCGTGGCTGGAAAAGTGATCATGGAAAAAGACAGAGTAAAGAATATCCAATACATATCGTCAGTTAATATCAGAGTTTCCCATGAAGTAATCGGGTGTGCCGACAGTCTGCTTCCATATATCACAAAAAATATGCAGATATGTCATACATTGATTATTTCACCCCCGTGCTGCGGCAAGACCACATTAATCCGGGATCTGATCCGCCAGATATCTGACGGAAACAAATATGTAAAAGGATGTTCCGTGGGAGTTGTCGATGAGCGTTCGGAGCTGGGCGGCTGTTATCTTGGAATTGCCCAGAATCATCTGGGATCAAGGACAGACATACTGGACTGCTGTCCCAAAGCGGAGGGAATGATTATGCTGATCCGCTCCATGGCTCCCCAGGTAATTGCGGTTGATGAAATCGGTACAAGCGAAGACATTCATGCGATAGAGTATGCGATGCAGTGCGGCTGCAAGCTGATTGCAAGCGTACATGGTCTTGATATGGACGAGGCCAAGAAGAAACCGGTTCTCGGAGAGATGATACGCAGAAGAATGTTTGAGCGGTATGTAGTGCTCGGGAACGGTGTGCATCCCGGAGAGATCCGGGGAATCTATGATGAGCGGGGGAGTGTGCTGTGCAGAGAGTGATAGGCGCTATTCTGATTCTGACGGCGACCAGTGGAGCAGGATATGTTTACTGCCGGGATCTGAAAACTTATCTTGGCAGAATGTTATACCTGAGATATATATTCAGCCTGATTAAGGGAGAGATCGGTTATACCCATGCTCCTCTGCCTGAAGTGTTCCGGGAAGTGGCCGGTCGTATAAAAAAACCGTACTGTATATGGCTTCTGGAAGCCGCAAATGATCTGGAGACGAGAGAAGAGACAGGATTTGCAAGAGTCTGGAACCGTTGTGTTGACCGGTATCTGAAGCCTCTGGAATTAAAGACGGAACATTCAATACTGATCAAAGAGCCCGGCACGTTTCTGGGCAGTCTGGAGAGAACCACATTAGATCATACTCTGCAGATGTACCTGAATCGTTTGGATCTGGAGATAGAGAAGATTCGGGAGGGACTTGCTGCCAAGATGAGGATAGGAAGATGTCTGGGGGTGATGAGCGGCATTTTTCTTATTGTAATCCTGATCTGAGATGGGAGGAGACATGGACATTAATCTAATCTTTCGAATAGCGGCGGTAGGAATACTTGTATCCATCTTAAGTCAGGTATTAAAACACAGCGGAAGAGAGGAACAGGCTTTTCTGGCAAGCCTTGCAGGACTGATACTGGTTCTTACATGGGTTCTACCCTATATTTATGATCTGTTCCAGACCATCCGCAGATTGTTTGCATTGTAACGGATCAGGGATGAAGAATCCGGACAGATGCATTGGCCTTTAATAGCTTGTGGAGTATGGCAGATACCGGGAATTAAGAAAAAGGAGGAGGGGACAGAATTGAGCATGATACAGGCGGGGCTTATCGGAGTGATCGGCGCAGTCCTGGCTATACAGCTGAAGGCCGGGCGAGCAGAGTACGGCATCTATGTCTGTGTAGCTGCAGGTGTGATTCTCTTTTCCATGATTGTAGACCGGCTCGGGATCTTCATACGGACAGTAGAGCAGATTACATCTTATATTAATCTGGATGCTGAATATCTGGCCACACTGTTTAAAATGATCGGCGTTACTTATATTGCCGAATTCTCAGCCGGTATCTGCAGGGACGCAGGGTATCAGACACTGGCCGGGCAGATAGAGATCTTCGGAAAGCTCACGATACTGGTAATGGGGCTGCCGGTACTCCTTGCACTGCTGCAGACGATACAGGAGTTCCTGTCATGAGAGGAAAGCCAGGGAGAATTCTGTTTACTATGCTTCTGGTCCTTCTTGTATTCGGACTGGGGACCAAAATTGTGGAGGCTTCAGAGAACGATGATATGCAGCAGAGTGATGACGTTCAGGAAGAAGTTCAGAATGCCCTTCTCTCGGAGTTCGATTTCAGCGGAATCGAAAAAAGCCTGAACCGGATGTTCCCTCAGGAGAAGATTACCTTCAGTGAGGTTGTTTCTGCCCTGATGTCCGGAAATATGGAGGAGACAATCCGGATATTTCTAGGGTTTCTTGGCGATCAGGTGTTCTATGAATTTAACTATAACCGACAGAACCTTGTATACGTGCTGCTTGTAGCATTGACTGCCGCAGTGTTCAGCAATTTTGCCGGAGCGTTTAAGAGCAGACAGATATCCGATATCAGCTTTTACATTATGTATATGCTGCTGATTACATTATGCCTGACTTCCTTTCGGACGTCCGCAGTGGGACTGGAGGAAAAACTGTCCATGCTCGTGGATTTTATGCGGGTGCTCTGCCCAAGCTATTTCCTCGCAGTAGCATTTGCTTCCGGAAGCGTGACTTCCATTTTTTTTTATAATGTGATTCTCTTCCTGATTTATGTAGTGGAACTGGTGATTGTACGTTTTTTGCTTCCTGTTGTCAATATTTACATTATGGTTCTGGTGCTCGGCAATCTGACCGGGGAAGATTTTCTGTCGGAATTTGCAGGCCTGATCAGGAAGATTGTGACGTGGACACTGAAAACACTTCTGATCTGTGTAGTCAGTGTGAATGTAATACAGGGGCTGCTTGCCCCTGCGATCGATGCGGTTAAGAGGAGTGCCCTTACACGTACCGCTGAGGCGCTTCCGTGGGTGGGAAATGCCGTTGGCGGAGCTGCCGAGATTGTTCTGGGAACGGCGGTTCTTATTAAAAACGGGATCGGAATGGCCGGTGCCGTGATCTCGGTTGCTATTTGTGCAGTACCGATTCTGCAGATGCTGATTATGGCGTTTATGTATAAGCTTGCGGCTGCTCTTGTTCAGCCGGTATCCGATAAAAGGATTACCGCCTGTATCAGTGGAGTAAGTGAAGGGTACGAAATTATGGTCAGGATAATTTTTACAACAGGTATGCTTTTCCTGCTGACCGTTGCGATCGTAGCGGCATCCACTTCCTGAGGAAAGGGGGCTCTTATGTTTCAGCAGATTTACGGATGGATACAGAACATTACGGTATATCTGATTGTCACGGCGGCCGTGCTGTATGCAGTACCGGGGAAGGATTACGGGAAATATATAAAATTCTTTACAGGCCTGATACTGATCCTTCTCCTCGCGACACCGGTTTTGAGCCTGACCGGTATGAAAGGAACGTTCAAGGATATATACAAAAGCAGCGAATATGAACTTCAAAAAAGAGATATCGAGAATGTGGAGGAACTTTACAGAAATTCGGGACTGGCAGATTATATATCCGGCGGAGAGAGCGGGCAAGAAACGGGTGAAACAGAAGATGCAGAAAGAATGCATGGGACAGGACAGATCAGTGTGGGGGAGATAGAGATTGGAGAAAAATAAATGGAAGGAATGGTTTTCAGATCTGCGGTCAGGGAAGAAAATTCCGAAGAAAAACCATCTTCTTATCCTGTTTCTGACAGGCCTGCTTCTTTTTATCGCCGTAGTACCGTTTCCCTCTCCAGAAAAAGATGAAAGCGAAAATGAAACTTCCATATCCGCAGGAAGCGTTTCAGAAACGGATATGGGGGAATATGAGACATATCTGGAGAAAAAGACAGCTGATATTCTGAGACAGGTGGATGGTGTCGGTGAAGTGACTGTTATGATCACCCTGAAATCAGGCGGGCAGAAGATTATTGAAAAAGACCAGTCCAGCACATCCCAGACTACAGAGGAATCCGACAGCGCCGGCGGCGTCCGCACTGTAGAGGATACCGTTTCGGATAAAACAAGCATCTATGAACAGCAGTCGGACGGTTCGTCAGTTCCTTATGTGAGTAAAGAATTGTCACCGGAGGTGGAAGGCGTTGTTGTAATTGCAGACGGAGGCGACAATGCTGTGACGGCCAAAAGTATAACCGAGGCGGTTCAGGCATTATTCGGCGTAGAAGCGCATAAGATTAAAATAATGAAACGGGCCTGATACATAAAAGGAGGATGGAGAAAGTGAAACGGCTGTTGAAAAAAAATCAGATTATTATCGCGACATTGGCGGTGATGATCGCTATTGCCGGATACCTGAATTATTCCGGCATACTGTTCGGAGAAAACGAGGATGGTACGGCAGAGGCAAATGCGGATCTGGCAAATCAGGAACTTCTGGATATCTCGGAAGATGATATCGAAAGTTCTACCGAAGATATCGAAAGCAATGATTCGGATGTGGAAGGGACGCCCGGCGAGGCGGTTCTGACAAGCGGCTCTGCTGAGACTACAGTGGCACAGGCAAAGGTGACAAGAGAACAGGTGAGAGCCGAGAATAAAGAGACCCTTCAGGGAATCATTGATAATAAAAATCTGAGCGATGCAGAAAAGCAAAGTGCGGTTGACCAGCTCGTGCAGATGACAGAGATCGCCGAACAGGAGGCGGCGATCGAAACACTGATGGCCTCAAAAGGATTTTCAGAATCTGTCGTCAGTCTGGATGCCGATTCGGCAGACGTAGTGGTAAAAGCAGATGAACTTACGGACGCAAACCGGGCACAGATCGAAGATATTGTCACACGAAAGACGGAGATAGCCCCGGAAAATATTGTGATTACGCCGATCCGTGAGTGAGATATTTATGCAGTGTGTACTGGAAATTTTGTATTGCACGTGATATAAAAAACGAGTATAATAGCGTCGGTATATATCGACGGCGGAGAATCCTGCTGTGCGGGATTCTCTTTTATGCTGCTTACAATAGAAACAGGGGTAAATTATGTCTGATATTAGAAACGAAATAAAAAAGAGAAGAACATTCGCCATTATCTCTCATCCGGATGCAGGTAAGACTACTCTTACAGAGAAATTCCTTCTCTACGGAGGCGTCATCAATACAGCAGGTTCGGTAAAGGGAAAAGCGACGGCAAAGCACGCAGTGTCTGACTGGATGGAGATTGAAAAGGAGAGAGGTATCTCAGTGACATCTTCGGTTCTGCAGTTTAATTATGGCGGATACTGTATTAATATTCTGGACACGCCCGGACATCAGGATTTCTCGGAGGATACTTACCGTACTCTTATGGCTGCGGATTCGGCGGTTATGGTGATCGATGCGTCAAAAGGCGTGGAGGCACAGACGAGAAAACTTTTCAAAGTTTGTGCTATGAGACACATTCCTATTTTTACTTTTATTAACAAAATGGACAGAGATGCGAAGGATACTTTTGACCTTCTGGACGATATTGAAAAAGAACTGGGAATTCCGACCTGCCCTGTTAACTGGCCGATCGGATCAGGAAAAGCATTTAAAGGCGTCTATGACCGACAGGAAAAGGAAGTAGATATTTTCTCGGATACAAGAAAAGGCACTTCCATGGGAGAGGTAAAGAAGGTTTCCATTAATAATCCGGAGGTGGACTGGCTGATCGGAACAGAGGCTAAAGTTACATTGGAGGAGGAAATCGAGCTGCTGGACGGAGCATCGGCGGAATTTGATCAGAAGCTCGTGGATGAGGGGAAACTTTCCCCGGTATTTTTCGGCTCTGCGCTGACAAATTTCGGTGTTGAAACATTCCTTCGCCATTTCCTGAAGATGACCACATCTCCGCTGCCGCGCAGATCGGATCACGGGGAGATCGATCCTATGACAGAGGAGAGTTTTTCGGCATTTGTATTTAAAATTCAGGCGAACATGAATAAAGCGCACCGGGACAGAATTGCATTCATGCGCATCTGTTCCGGTGAGTTCGATGCCGGAATGACTGTATACCATGTTCAGGGCGGAAAGGATGTCAGGCTGTCCCAGCCTCAGCAGATGATGGCAAGCGAAAGAAAGATTATTGATAAGGCTTATGCGGGAGACGTGATTGGAGTATTTGACCCCGGCATATTCTCCATCGGTGATACGCTGACAACATCAAAGGAAAAGTTCGCCTATGAGGGAATTCCTACTTTTGCTCCCGAGCACTTTGCAAGAGTCCGGCAGGTGGACACAATGAAGCGTAAACAGTTCGTAAAAGGAATCAATCAGATCGCACAGGAAGGTGCAATCCAGATTTTTCAGGAGTACAATACCGGTATGGAAGAGATTATCGTAGGTGTTGTGGGTGTCCTGCAGTTCGATGTACTGAAATATCGTCTGAAAAACGAGTATAACGTGGAGATTATTCTGGAGAATCTTCCGTACGAGCATATCCGCTGGATCGAGAATGAGAATATTGATCTTGATCATGTCAGCGGTACCTCGGATATGAAGAAGATCAAAGACTTAAAAGACCGGCCGCTGCTGCTGTTTGTTCACGAATGGAGCATCCGCATGACGCAGGAAAGAAACGAAGGACTGATCCTCTCGGAATTCGGACGTTCCTAGAAGGTTTCCCTTTGCAAACCGAGTGATCTTTGCTATAATGAGTGAAGAGATTAGACAAAACGGGAGGTTTTGAAGATGGCTAAGGACGAAAAGAACACTTATACGATACAGAACGAGGCAAGTCTCGGCGAAGTGAAGATTGCCGATGAAGTAGTTGCCATTATTGCAGCGCTGGCAGCTACGGAAGTAGAGGGAGTCGCTTCCATGGCCGGAAATATTACGAACGAAGTAATCGGAAAGCTTGGAATCAAGAATCTTTCCAAAGGCGTAAAAGTAGATGTCCTCGAGGGTGTGGTAACTGTATCGCTTGCACTGAATATTAAATATAATTACAGTATTGTAGATGTGACAGGAAAGGTTCAGGAGAAAGTCAAAAACGCCGTAGAGAATATGACAGGGCTTGAGGTTGCTGACGTCAACATCAAAGTGGCCGGAGTCGAGATGGAGAAACAGGACTGATCCGTTTGGGGTGTTATTGCAAATTAAGCACCCGGTGTTGTATAATAGAGGATGTCGCAAGACATCCTTTTTCTATAGTTAAGACAGAAGGAGAAAATTAGTATGACAAGATCAGAGCTGAGAGAGCATATATTTAAAATGCTTTTCCAGATTGAGTTTAACGATGAGACAGATATGCAGGAGCATCTTCAGTACTATCTGGAGACACTGGAAGGAGCAAAAGACCAGGACAAAGCGTACATACAGCAGAAATACAGGGCTGTCAATTCACATACGGAAGAGATTGACAAGCTGCTGAACGAGGCTGCTAAAGGATGGAAGACTACAAGAATGGGGAAAGTTGATCTGACGATTCTGCGTCTGGCAGTTTATGAGATGAAGTGGGATGAAGACGTGCCGGAGAGAGTTGCCATCAATGAGGCTGTGGAACTGGCAAAGCGGTTCGGAGGAGAAAACAGTGCATCCTTTGTAAACGGAGTCCTCGGAAAACTGGCGAAACAGGAGTCCTGAAAATGAAAAATGTCTACACGGTGAGACAGGTCAATTCTTATATCAAAAATATGTTTGCACAGGATTTCATGCTCAGCCGCATCTATGTAAAAGGCGAAATATCCAACTGCAAATATCATACATCGGGTCACATATATTTTTCTCTAAAAGATGAGTCCGGCACGATTGCCTGTGTCATGTTTGCAGGCCAAAGGTCAGGGCTTTCTTTTCGACTGCAGGAAGGTCAGCAGGTAATTGTGCTCGGCTCGGTCAGCGTATATGAGCGGAACGGACAGTATCAGCTCTATGCAAGGGAAATCATGCTTGACGGCGCCGGTGCGCTTTACGAGAAGTTTGAGGCACTGAAGAAAGAACTGGAAGAGATGGGAATGTTCGCTCAGGAATACAAACAGGCAATTCCGAAGTACATCCGTACCCTTGGAATTGTCACCGCACCTACGGGAGCTGCAGTCCGTGATATTATCAATATTTCCGGAAGAAGGAATCCGTATGTGCAGCTGATTCTGTTTCCAGCACAGGTTCAGGGGGAAGGCGCTGCGGACAGTATTGTAAAAGGAATCCGCGCACTGGAAAAAAAGAATGTTGATGTTATAATCGTCGGGCGCGGCGGAGGAAGTATCGAGGATCTGTGGGCATTTAATGAGGAGAAAGTGGCAAGAGCTATCTTTGAGTGCAGCGTTCCTGTTATCTCCGCGGTCGGACATGAAACAGATACGACAATTGCAGATTTCGTGGCAGATCTGCGCGCACCGACCCCGTCTGCAGCAGCAGAGCTTGCAGTCTATGACTTCCGTGAGGCCAGAGAAAAGATGAATGCGTACAGGGAGTCTATATACCGGCAGATTACACTGAAGATCGCGGAAAAACGCTCGTTTCTGGAACAGCTGAAGATGAGACTGAATTATGCGCATCCGAGGCAGAAGTTAAATGAGAGCAGACAGTATTCGGCGGAGCTGGAGCACCGTCTCAGACAGAAAATGAAAGACAGACTGGACAAAGACAGGCACAGACTTGAAATATATGTGGAGAAAATGAAGAGACTTTCACCTCTTGACAAGCTGAGCAGCGGATATTCCTATGTGCGCGGTGCAAACGGAGAAAATATCCGGAGTATCCGGCAGGTAACAGAAGGATCAGAGATCGAGATCTATGTCCGGGACGGAAAAATCAGTGCGGAAATCACCGCAACTGAAGAAGTCAGTATATAACATTCGGGGAGGCGCAAATTGGAAGGGATAAAAAACGGGGCTGTAACTGAAGAAACAGCAGAGGATACAGAACAGAGGGAAAACCTTGAAGAAATGTTTCAGGATCTTGAGAAGGTAATCATGGCAATGGAGGACAGCGATGTGACGCTGGAGAAATCCTTTGACCTGTACAACAGAGGAATGGAACTCTTAAAAAAGTGTAACCGGACAATCGATGAAGTTGAAAAGAAAGTCCTTGTTCTGGATGAAGATGGAGAGACGCATGAATTTTAAAGAGGAATATCAGAAAAGAGTTGAATCAATCGAAGAAATACTCAAGAGGTATCTTCCTGCCAGGGAAGGGTATCAGGAAATTATCACAGAAGCCATGGAATACAGCCTGATGGCAGGCGGCAAACGTCTCCGTCCCATGCTGATGCGGGAATCATATGAACTCTTCGGAGGAAAAGGAAGGCTTGTGGAGCCGTTTATGGCAGCTATCGAGATGATCCATACGTATTCTCTTGTACATGACGATCTGCCGGCCATGGATAATGATGATTACCGCCGGGGAAGAAAGACAACTCATGTGGTGTACGGAGAAGATATGGGAATTCTTGCGGGTGACGCGCTTCTCAATTATGCGTTTGAGACAGCCTGCACAGCCTTTGACCTTGAGCCGGAGCACAGTCTGCTCATTGGAAAGGCACTTCAGATCCTTGCGCGCAAAGCGGGGATTTTCGGAATGCTTGGCGGACAGGTAGTGGATGTCAAAGAATCAGGACACAGGATAACAGGAGACGTGCTTGATTTTATCTATCGGTTAAAAACTGGCGCCCTTATCGAATCTTCCGTTATGATCGGCGCTGTCCTTGCAGGTGCATCGGACAGTGAGACGGCAGAGATAGAAAATATCGCTGCAAAAGTCGGTATGGCTTTCCAGATCCAGGATGACATTCTTGACGTTACGAGCACAACGGAAATGCTCGGAAAGCCGGTACACAGTGATGAAAAGAACGAGAAAACTACCTATGTGACATTAAAAGGCCTGGACGAGGCAGGAAAAGAAGTGGAACGTCTGACTTCGGAGGCACTCTGCGGTCTCAGCAGACTCGGTCATGAAAATGAATTTCTGGAAGCATTGCTGAAATGGCTTGTATACAGGGAAAAATAATCGGGACAGACAAGGGGGATCGTCATGATACTTGAATTGATCCATCAGGCAAATGATATAAAAAAATTAAACGGCGAACAGCTTAAAATCCTTGCAGACGAGATCCGGCAGTTCCTTATTGAGAAGATCAGCAGAACCGGGGGACATCTTGCCTCTAATCTGGGAGTTGTGGAACTCACCATGGCACTCCATCTGACGCTCGATTTTCCTGAGGATAAGCTGATCTGGGACGTGGGACATCAGTCCTATACGCATAAACTGCTGACAGGACGCAAAGATGGTTTTGACGTGCTGCGCAAATATGGCGGTATGAGCGGATTCCCGAAGAGGAAAGAAAGCGACTGCGATGCTTTTGATACAGGGCACAGTTCGACTTCAATTTCCGCCGGACTCGGTTATGTGGCGGCCAGGGAACTGCTCCATGAAAAATATAACGTAGTATCCGTAATCGGAGACGGGGCAATGACCGGAGGTATGGCGTACGAAGCGCTCAATAATGCTTCCCGGTTAAAAAGCAATTTTATCATAGTGCTGAATGATAATAATATGTCAATATCGGAGAATGTGGGCGGTATGTCCAGATATCTGAACGGGATCCGGACTGCGCAGGCATATACAGATATCAAACGCGGAGTGGAGGATACGCTGAAGAAAATCCCCCGCAGAGGTGAACAGATTGTCAGTCAGATACGAAGAACAAAGAGCGGCATCAAGCAGCTTCTTGTTCCGGGAATGTTTTTTGAGGATATGGATATTACCTATCTGGGACCGGTGGACGGACATGACATACGTAAACTCGTGAAAGTATTTAACGAGGCGAAACGGGTAGACCATGCAGTACTTGTCCATGTGATTACAAAAAAAGGAAAAGGATATCCGCCGGCGGAAGAGAATCCTGCAAAGTTTCACGGTACGGGACCATTTAACATTGAAACCGGTGAAGCGACAGAAATCAGTACAACGGACAGCTATACGCAGGTATTCTCAAAAGTGTTAACAGACATTGCAAAAAAGGATGATAAAGTTGTGGCGATTACTGCTGCCATGGCTGACGGAACCGGTCTTTCCACATTTGCAAAACACTTTCCCAACCGTTTCTTTGATGTAGGAATTGCAGAAGAGCACGCTATGACATTTGCGGCAGGTCTTGCCGCAGGCGGTATGAAACCGGTGTTTGCTGTCTATTCTTCTTTCCTTCAGAGATCTTATGACCAGACTCTGCATGATGTCTGTCTACAGAATCTTCCTGTTGTAATTGCAGTGGACCGTGCCGGCCTGGTGGGAAGTGACGGGGAGACGCATCAGGGAGTTTTTGATCTGTCATTTCTTTCTACGATTCCGAATATGACAGTTATTTCTCCGAAGAACAGATGGGAAATGGCGGATATGCTCCGCTTCGCCGTAGACTTTCCGTATCCGATAGCTATCCGTTATCCGAGAGGCAGCGCATATGAGGGGATGAGAGAATTCCGTGCTCCGGTAGAATACGGAAAAAGCGAGATTCTCTATGAAGAGGAAGATATAGCAGTCATCTTTGTAGGGCATATGGCAGAACTTGCGGACCGTGTCAGAAGAAAGCTGAAAGATACCGGTTACAACTGCAGCCTTGTGAATGCAAGATTCGTAAAGCCTTTCGACAGGAAAATGCTGGAATATCTTGCGAAAGATCACTGCCTGTTTGTGACAATTGAGGAGAATGTTCTTACAGGCGGATTCGGCGAACAGGTTATGGACTATGTATTTTCCGCGAAACTGAATGTGCACGTACGCAATATCGGGATTTCCGATGATTATGTGGAGCATGGCAATGTGGAAATTTTGAGAAAAGAAGTCGGCCTGGACTGCGACACGATTGTAAAGCAGACGATTTCCGACTATTTGATGATAAAGGACAGATAATATGAAAGAACGTTTGGATGTAATGCTTGTAAAGAGAAACCTTGCAGAATCCCGTGAAAAGGCGAAAGCGGTGATTATGGCGGGAAATGTTTTCGTGGACGGACAGAGGGAGGATAAGGCAGGAAGCACCTTTTCTCCGGATGTAAACATTGAAGTAAGAGGACATACACTGCCATATGTGAGCCGAGGAGGCCTCAAGCTTGAAAAGGCGCTTGCCAATTTTGATGTGGATGTAAATGGCAGCGTCTGTACAGATGTGGGATCATCCACCGGAGGATTTACTGACTGTATGCTGCAGAACGGTGCGAAAAAAGTGTTCGCTATCGATGTGGGACGCGGTCAGCTGGACTGGAAGCTGCGCAATGATCCCAGAGTCATCTGTATGGAAAAGACGAATATTCGCTATGTTACACCGGAGGATATAGGAGAACCGGTCGATTTTTCATCTATTGACGTATCATTCATTTCGCTGACCAAGGTGCTTGTTCCGATCCGGAATTATCTGAAGGAAGATGGTGAGATCGTCGCCCTGATCAAGCCGCAGTTTGAAGCGGGCAGGGAAAAGGTGGGCAAGAAAGGTGTAGTGCGTGAGAAAAGCACACACCTGGAGGTGATACACAAAATAATGGATTATGCGATGTCAGTCGGATTCGATCTTTGTGCGCTTGACTTTTCGCCGATCAGAGGTCCGGAAGGAAATATTGAATATCTGATTCACCTCAGAAAGTGCGGCGGAGACACAGGAGTAAATTACGGGATCGATGCGGATGCGGTCACTGCCCGGGCATTCGAAACACTTGCAAAATAAATTACACGAGGTACAGGATGGACTGCTTTTATATTATTACAAATAAATTGAAAGATCCTGATTTTGCGATCACAAATGAGATCAGACACTATATTGAAAGTAAAAGAAAGGTCTGTTATATTTCAGAAAAGGACAGTGAAGGCCACATTATTCCGGGAACAGTCCCCGGCGATGCTCAGTGCGGTCTTGTGCTTGGAGGAGACGGGACGCTTATCCGTGCTGTCCGCGATCTTGGCGAAAACAGCCTGCCTCTGCTCGGAATTAATCTGGGAACTCTGGGTTATCTGACAGATGTAGAACTTAAAGACTTCCGGGAAGCGCTTGACCGTCTCTTTGAAGGCGAACCGGAGATAGAAGAGCGCATGATGCTTGAAGGAGCATTCCGGAACTCCCGGACGGATATTGCCATGAACGATATTGTTCTGGCGCGAGAAGGCAAAGTCCGGATTGTAAGTTTTAATATTTATGTCAACGGAACTCTCCTCAATACTTATCATGCCGATGGTGTGATTCTGTCAACTCCCACCGGCAGTACGGGCTATAATCTCTCGGCAGGCGGCCCTGTGGTAGAACCGACTGCACAGATGATCGTAATTACACCGATCTGTTCCCATGCGCTTAATACGAGCAGCGTGGTTCTTTCCGCTGATGATACCATTGAGGTAGAGATTTGTGAAGGACGCTATGGGAGACAGGAACAAGTCTCTCTATGCTTTGACGGAGCTGAACAGACAACCCTGGTCACAGGTGAGAGGGTCTGTATAAGAAAAGCAGGTAAGACAGCACGGCTCATTAAACTGAACCGTGAAAGCTTTATGATAACAATGCGCAGAAAGATGAAAGGAAATTAGAAGAAGATGAAAGTCAGCCGACACGCAAAAATCATTGAACTGATCAGTCAGTATGATATCGAAACTCAGGAAGAACTGGCGGAATATCTGAACAGTGCTGGATTTAAAGTGACGCAGGCTACTGTCTCCAGAGACATCCGCGACCTGAAACTCACAAAAGTCTCAGTAAGCGGAGGGAGACAGAAGTATGTCATCCACAGGCAGGAAGAACCTGAAATGAATGAAAAGTATATCCGTGTGCTGCGTGACGGATACGTATCCATGGATAAAGCGCAGAATATCCTTGTGATTAAAACGGTATCCGGTATGGCGATGGCTGTTGCCGCAGCGGTTGACGCCATGAAATGGCATGAAGTAGTCGGATGTATTGCCGGAGATGATACGATTATGTGCGCTATACGTACAGCAGAAGACACATCGGTTGTCATGGAGAAGATCCGCAGGATTGTTTCAAAAGGGGTACAGGTATAAACTATGTTACAGAATCTTCATGTAAAAAATCTCGCGCTCATTGATGAGACAGAGGTTGATTTCGGACCGGGGCTTAATATTCTTACCGGAGAGACGGGCGCAGGAAAATCCATTCTCATGGGTTCGGTCGGCCTGGCTCTGGGGGGAAAATACAGTGCTGATATGCTCCGAAACGGCGCTGCCAGCGGTCTTGTCGAACTTACTTTTACGATAGAGGATGACAGGATCCGGGAAAAATTAGAGAAGATGGATGTTTTTCCGGAGAATGATATGGTAACGCTGAGCCGGAGACTTATGGAGGGCAGAAGTGTCAGCCGGATCAACGGAGAAACTGTCAGTATGTCCACTTTGAGGAATGCCGCCTCCCTGCTGATTGACATTCACGGCCAGCATGATAATCAGACTCTGCTCAACAAACGGAATCATCTTGCACTTCTGGATCTGTTCGCAGGGGCGGAAATCCGTCCTGTCAAAGAACATATGGCAGAGGCGTACGGTATATATCAGGAAATCAGCCGCCGTCTGGAGGCATCTTCTCTTGATGATGAGAGCAGACGAAGAGAGCTGTCGCTTGCCGAATTCGAAGTAAATGAAATTGAGGAAGCCGCTCTTACAGAGGGAGAGGACGAGGAACTTGAACAGCTTTATCGCAGAATGACAGAAAGCAGGAAAGTAACAGAAGCTGTGGCTGAGACTTACCGCTATACAGCGGAGGACTCCTCGGCAAATGCAAGTGACTGTCTGAGCCGCGCTATACGCGCGCTTCAGGAAATTTCTGATTTTGACGAAAACGCCTCTCAGCTTTACAGCCAGCTTCTGGATGCTGACAGTCTTCTCAATGATTTTAACAGGGAACTCTCCGAATATGCAAAGAGCTTTGAATTTTCAGAAGACGAATTCAAAGAGACGGAAGACCGGTTGAACCTGATAAATCATCTAAAGGCAAAATATGGAAAAACTGTAAGTGACATTCTTGCATACTCTGCGCAGAAAAAGCAGAGAATAGAAGAGCTGAATGATTATGATACTTTTATAAAAGAACTGGAAGATCAGAAAGTACGGGCACAGGCTGAAACAGATTCTGTGGCGGAAGAACTTCACGTAATGCGTGTGAAATACGCGGCAGACTTTGCTTCAGAGATTGCAGCGCAGCTCAAAGAGCTGAATTTCCTTGACACGAGACTGGAAATGCACATTACAGATACCGGGAGATACAGCGCAGGCGGTAAAGATCAGGCAGAGTTTTACATTGCGCTCAATCCGGGAGAACCACTCCGCCCGTTAGCGAATATTGCCTCGGGAGGCGAACTCTCGAGAATTATGCTTGCAGTCAAGACTGTGCTTGCCGATGAAGAGGATACACCAACGCTGATCTTTGATGAGATTGATGCGGGAATCTCCGGGATTACGGCTGACAGAGTCGGAGAAAAGCTGCATCTTATCGGAAAGAGCAGACAGGTTATATGCATTACGCACCTGCCCCAGATCGCAGCAGCTGCAGATGTACATTTCCTGATTGAAAAAAATGCAAAAGGGAATTCTGTCTCTACCGGAATCGAACGACTGAATTATGAATCTTCGGTGAGAGAGCTTGCGAGAATTCTCGGAGGTTCAAAAATCACAGAGAAAATTATGGAAAGTGCCAGAGAGATGAAAGAACTGGCAAAGAGTGATAGATAATACCAGTGTGAAATAAGAAAAAAGCACATATACTAGAAACGGATACGGCAAAAGGTATCCGTTTCTTTTTGCGTTTGCGGGAAAGTCCGTCGGGCTTGCCTGTTATACGCTCCGATTTTAAGAAAACGGAGAACAAAATAACCAGGAAAGGATGTGGAAGTATGTCAATAAGCCGGAAAAAAAGGGCGGGACGGGTATTACTGATGCTTTTTCTTTTTCTTTCCGGCGTAGTTGTATGGGATCAGGTACAGACATGGCAGGAAGAGAAAAATCTCTGGCAGACAGAGGCAAGCACATCATCAGATAAAAATAATACTGTGCTTCTGGGTGGTATGCCGGTAGGAATCTATATGGAAACAGACGGGGTAATGGTTCTGAGTACAGAAAAAATTAAAGGAACAGACGGAAATGAATACGAGCCTGCCGTTTATGCGGTAGAGACGGGAGACTACATTACGGCAGTAAACCACCACGCTATAGAAGGCAAAGCAGATCTCCTGGATGAAGTGGAGCAGATTGACGGAGAGGATGTAATTCTGACTCTGCGAAGAGGCGATGAGACCATGGATACAAAAGTAAGTCCCGTGGAATATGAACCAGGTCAATACAGACTGGGAATCTGGGTGCGGGATAATGTACAGGGACTTGGCACGATCACTTTTCTCACGGAGCAGAGCAGATTCGGTGCGCTGGGACATGGAATCAGTGATACGGATACAAATATGCTTATGTCAATTGGAGGAGGAAGAATCTATCGTACAAGCATACAGGACATCACGAAAGGATACAGTGGTTCACCAGGCACAATGGAGGGAATTATCGTATATAACAAATATAATATTCTCGGAAGCATCGATAAAAACACTGAGGCAGGTATCTATGGTACGGTCGACAGGATCGATGAACTTTTTGAGGAACAGATTCCCATAGAGACCGCATCGAGGGATGAAATAAAGACAGGAGACGCCACGATACGCTGCTATATCGACAATGAGATCAAAGAGTATGACATTCAGGTGACAGATATCGACGCAGATTCTGCAGAGATTAATAAAGGACTGGTAATTCAGGTGACCGACCCGGAACTGCTGGAAAAAACAGGCGGTATCATACAGGGAATGAGCGGAAGTCCGATCATACAGAACGGGAAACTGATCGGTGCGGTCACACACGTGTTCGTGCAGGATTCGACAAAGGGATATGGCATTTTTATAGATAATATGTTAAATCAGGTCGAATCGTCTGAAACGTCGAATATTGTGTCGAATTAGAGCTACAAAAACTCCTTGATTCTGCAAATTTGCACAGATATAATAAGCAAGTGGCGTTTTAAGAAGAGGTCTCAGATCTAAAGGAGAGGAGAAAATGGAGCATTTGCGCGTGGCTGTTGCCGACGATAATCAGAAGATTCTGGATGTTCTCGACGAGATCATCAGTACAGATAAAGAACTGGATCTGGTCGGTAAGGCCAAAAATGGCGAGGAAATGTGTCAGATCATCAAGGACAGAAAGCCAGATGTTGTTCTTCTCGATCTGATCATGCCGAAAATGGACGGGCTGACAGTAATGGAAAAAGTCGGACAGGACAAAACTGTCGGAAAACGCCCGTATTTTATCGTGATCACGGCGGTAGGCCAGGAAAAGATTACGGAAGATGCCTTTAACAAAGGCGCAAATTACTATGTAATGAAACCGTTTAACAACAGTATGCTGCTGGAACGGATAAAGTCCGTAAGAAATGTGTCAAGAACCCCGGAAAGGAAGAATGACGAGAGTACTGCAGAAAACAGTATGAAAACAGAGAATCTGGAGAACCGTGTGACTAATATGCTCCATGAGATAGGAATACCCGCACACATTAAAGGTTATCATTATCTGAGGGATGCCATTATAATGGCAGTAAATGATATGGATGTATTAAATGCCATAACCAAGATTCTTTATCCTACGGTGGCAAAGAAGTATCAGACAACTTCAAGCCGTGTGGAGCGGGCCATACGGCACGCCATCGAGGTGGCATGGAGCAGAGGCAAACTCGATACGCTGGACGAGCTCTTCGGCTATACAGTAAGTACAGGAAAAGGAAAACCGACGAACTCCGAATTTATCGCACTTATCGCGGATACAATACAGCTCGAATACCGCCATAAAAGCTGAAGACAGAAAAACCGCTAAATTCTGGTTAAATATCACTGTAATACGATAAAATCCTTTGCAATACGCGGGGAATGGGGTATAATAGCAAGTGATAAAATGCCTTTTGCGGTTTGGAAGGCAGAAAATGGAGGATCGTAAATATGAAAAACATTTTGTTTGCTGCATCAGAGTGTGTCCCGTTTATCAAGACAGGAGGCCTTGCCGATGTTGTCGGTTCGCTTCCGAAAGATTTTGACAAAACGAAGTATGATGTCCGTGTAGTAATTCCAAAATACACCTGCATGAAGCAGGAATGGAAAGACAGAATGGAATATGTCACGCATTTCTATATGGATATCGCGGGACAGAATCAGTACGTGGGCGTAATGAAGACAGTGCTCAACGATATTACATTTTACTTTATTGACAATGAGCACTATTTCAGCGGATTTGCACCCTACGACGGAGATCCGAAATGGGAAATTGAGAAATTCGCTTTCTTTTCAAAAGCCGTTCTGAGTATTCTGCCCGTGATAGGATTCAGGCCGGATCTCATTCACTGCCATGACTGGCAGACAGGACTCATTCCGGTATATCTCGATAATTTCAGATACCTGGGTGAATATTACCGTGGGATCAAGACAATCATGACCATACATAACCTGAAGTTCCAGGGAGTGTGGGATACAAAGACGGTAAGGGGAATCACCGGACTTCCGGAGTATTACTTTGTGCCGGATAAGATGGAAGCCTACAAGGATGCCAACCTGCTTAAGGGCGGTATTGTTTATGCGGATAAAGTGACGACCGTCAGCAGCAGCTATGCAGAAGAAATAAAGACGCCGTTTTACGGAGAGGGACTTGACGGACTTATGTCTGCCAGATCCGGCGATCTGTGCGGTATTGTAAACGGCCTGGATTATGATGACTGGAATCCGGCAACTGACTACCGTATTGCGAAGAACTTTACGATCGACGATTTTAGGAAAAATAAACCGATTAACAAGACATCACTTCAGGAAGAGCTGGGACTTGAGAAAGATCCGAAAGTAATGCTGATCGGTATGGTTTCCCGCCTGACTGACCAGAAGGGATTCGATCTGGTTGACTATATTATGGACGAACTTTGCCAGGATGCAGTGCAGATTGTAGTGCTTGGAACAGGCGATGTAAAATATGAAAATATGTTCCGTCACTTTGCATGGAAATATTCCGGGCGTGTATCGGCAAACATCTACTATTCTGATGATCTGTCCCACAGGATTTATGCATCCTGTGATACGTTCCTGATGCCGTCACTTTTTGAGCCCTGCGGATTAAGCCAGCTTATGAGCCTCAGATACGGAACTCTTCCGATTGTTCGTGAGACGGGCGGCCTTAAAGATACTGTTGAACCGTACAATGAATATGAGAAGACCGGAACCGGATTCAGTTTCTGCAACTATAATGCACATGAGATGCTTAACACAATACGGTATGCTGAGAGGATTTATTACGATAAGAAACGTGACTGGAATAAGATTGTTGAACGCGCTATGAGCAAGGATTTCTCGTGGAAGAATTCTGCGAGACAATATGAAGATCTTTACAGAAGTCTGATCGGCGAGTAAGTTCATTACAGAAGACAGGAGTAATCAGACTGAATGAAAATAATTGACAGATTAAATGAAGATAACATCCACATTTCTTTTGAGGTGTTTCCGCCCAAGACAGATGAAGGGTATGATAATGTAATCGCTGCAGTGGATAAGATTGCAGAGCTTAATCCTGCATTTATCAGTGTAACATATGGAGCAGGCGGCGGAACAAGCAAAAATACGGCAAAGATTGCATCGCATATTAAAGATGATCTCAATGTCTTAAGCCTTGCACACCTGACCTGTGCTTCCTCTACAAAAGAGGAAGTAAGGAATGTGATCGGGAACCTGAAAAAACTTGGAATAGAAAATATACTCGCGCTGCGCGGAGACATTCCGGAGGGGATGAAGTTTCCGGATTCGAACCGGTTCAGATATGCATATGAGCTTGTAGAGGAAATAAGGAGATATGGCGATTTCTGTATCGGTGCAGCGTGTTATCCGGAAGGTCATGTGGAAACCGAACATAAGTCGGATGATATCCGTTATCTGAAACAGAAGGTAGACCGCGGAGTTGATTTTCTGACGACACAGATGTTTTTTGATAATGACATTCACTATAATTTCCTTTACCGGATCCGGGAAGCGGGCATTACGGTTCCAGTGCTTCCGGGAATTATGCCGATCACAAGCGCGGCCCAAATGAAAAAAAGCCAGCAGCTGTCCGGCACGGTATTTCCCCGCAGATTTCTGGCGATACTGGATCGTTTCGGCAGTTCTCCGGCAGCAATGAGACAGGCGGGAATCGCATATGCGACTGATCAGATTATCGATCTTCTTGCAAATGGAGTAAAGAATATACATATTTATTCTATGAACAGACCGGATGTTGCGGCAGCGATCATGGATAATTTATCAGAGATCATAAAGGCATAAGGTATAAATGATGGATAAACGGATGAAAGAAGCCATCCGCTATCTGGGATATGGAAAAAATACGGCAGATGAGAGGACCCGTATAATGATAAAGAACGCTTTTACCGAAGTGGAAAAAGTGTCCGGGCCCAAATCCATCTGCCGCGTTTTTGCTGTTGAGCAGTCAGCGGATGAGATAATAAAAATAGAAAACATGGAAATTACCAGCAGGAGTCTTTCCAGAAATCTGAAAGGTTGTACGAAAGCTGTGCTTTTCGGAGCCACACTGGGTTCCGGTGTTGATCGGCTGATCAGACGCACTTCGCTGACTGATATGAGCCGGGCAGTGATACAGCAGGCGTGTGCAGCTGCATTTCTGGAAGAATACTGTGATGAGAAACAGCTGGAAATCGGACGGAAGATGGAAAAGGAGGGGCTTTATCTCAGACCGAGATTCAGTCCCGGATACGGCGACTTTGACATCCATTATCAGGAACCGATCATGAGGATGCTTGACTGTGCAAAGAATATCGGGCTTACAATAACGGACAGTTATATGATGACCCCGACCAAATCCGTGACTGCTGTGATCGGAGCAAGCCCGGTAAAAGAACGCTGCCCGGTCGCAGGTTGTGAGGCGTGCAGTAAGACAGACTGCGAGTATCGCAGATAAGTGACCTGCTTCGCCCGGCAAAGCAAATTACAATAAGATGCTAACGATAAGAACAAGATAAGAAAGGACCAGAATATGATCAGAGAGAAATTGGGAAATGAACTGCTTTTCTTCGATGGCGGAATGGGCACACTTCTTCAGGAACGGGGACTGGCCCCTGGAGAACTTCCGGAGACGTGGAATCTGACTCATCCGGAGCAGATCAGAGAAATTCACAGAGGCTACATTGAGGCTGGCAGCGACATTGTGCTGACAAACACATTCGGCGCAAATGCGCTGAAATTCCATGCCGACGGATATTCTCTGGAAGAGACTGTCAAAAGAGCGGTACAACTTGTCAGGGAGGCTGCTGAGAAAGCAGGTACAGGAACCGGGGAAGAGACCGAAACCACCGGAAAGCGCAGAATTTACACAGCCCTTGATATAGGCCCTACCGGCAAACTGCTCAAACCAATGGGTGACCTTGACTTTGAAGATGCTTATGAGGCTTTCAAAGAGGTTATGGTGTGGGGAGAAGAAGCAGGCGCCGATCTGATCCATATTGAGACGATGAGCGACACATATGAGCTGAAAGCGGCGGTCCTTGCGGCTAAGGAGAATACGTCACTTCCGGTTTTTGCAACTGCAATCTATGACGAGCGCAGAAAACTTCTTACAGGCGCTGACGTTCCGTCTGTTATTGCACTTCTTGAAGGACTGAGAGTGGACGCGCTTGGTATTAACTGCGGCATGGGCCCGGAACAGATGATGCCTGTACTGGAGGAATATGTTAAATATTCGTCACTTCCCATTATAGTAAAACCGAATGCAGGTCTCCCAAAACAGAAGGACGGAAGGACTTACTATGATGTGTCACCGGAAGACTTTGCTGGATATATGGAGCGGATCGTGTCCATGGGAGCCTGTGTGATCGGCGGCTGCTGCGGTACTACCCCTGAACATATCAGTGCAGCAGTTCAAAGGTGCAGAGGGATGAAGATCACTGAGCCGGAAGAAAAAGATTATACAATTATTTCTTCTTACGGGCAGAGCGTTCTTCTGGGAGAAGGTTCAAAGATCATCGGCGAACGGATTAATCCTACCGGAAAGAAAAAGTTCAAACAGGCGTTAAAAGAACATGATCTGGATTATATTCTGCGAGAGGGAATTACCCAGCAGGACAATGGTGCCCATATCCTTGATGTAAATGTAGGACTCCCGGATATTGATGAGCCGGCCATGATGAAGGAAACCGTGCAGGAACTTCAGAGCGTAGTTAATCTTCCTCTTCAGATTGATACTGTAGATGCGGAAGCAATGGAACAGGCACTCCGCATTTATAATGGAAAGGCCATGGTTAATTCGGTCAGCGGCAAGCAGGAATCCATGGACAAAGTTTTTCCTCTGATACGCCATTACGGAGGTGTAGTTATCGGCCTTACACTGGATGAGAATGGCATCCCTTCTGATACCGAGGGAAGAGTGCAGATTGCGCGCAGGATTATCGAAGAGGCGGCAAAGTACGGAATCCGCAAGAAAGATATTATAATCGATGCCCTTGCCATGACGATCAGTTCTGAGCCGGAGGGGGCCAAAGTTACGTTGGAAACTCTCCGCCGTCTCCGGGATGAAGTCGGTGTAAAAACCGTTCTCGGTGTTTCCAATATATCCTTCGGACTTCCGTCCCGTCCTGTAATTAATGCGGCGTTCTATACTATGGCGATGATGAATGGACTAAGCGCAGGAATTATCAACCCTTTATCGGAGGATATGATGAAAGCATGGTATGCATACCATGCACTCATGGGGCTGGATGCAAACTGTGAACGTTATATCAGGCATTACAGCAGTATACAAACCTCCGGTTCCGGAACAGGTTCTGCGCCGGGGAGAGATTGCAGAGGCTCAATCAGTCTGAAAGAATCCATAGAAAAAGGCCTGAAAGAGGATGCGGCCTCGATTACTGCAGAACTTTCTGAAACACAGGATCCACTGGATATTATCAATGCGGAGCTTATTCCTGCCCTTAATTATGTCGGGGACGGGTTTGAAAAAGGCACTGTCTTTCTCCCGCAGCTTCTTATGAGCGCCGAGGCGGCAAAAAGTGCATTTGCAATACTGAAAGACAAAATGGATAAGAGCGGGGAAGTACAGGAAAAGATCGGTACAATCGTACTTGCCACAGTCAAAGGGGATATCCATGATATCGGCAAGA
This sequence comes from uncultured Ruminococcus sp., assembly GCA_904377845.1. GTDB lineage: Bacteria > Bacillota > Clostridia > Lachnospirales > Lachnospiraceae > Mediterraneibacter. The sequence continues at coordinate 23,609 of CAJFGR010000021.1, forward strand.
ATATTGTCAGGGTGCTGCTTGAAAACTACAGTTTTGATGTGATTGATCTGGGAAAAGATGTCCCGTCTGAACAGATTGCCGAAATCGTTGCGGAAAAGAAAATACGTCTTGTCGGTCTGAGCGCGCTGATGACGACGACGGTTGTCAGTATGGAGGATACGATCCGGCTGCTCCGTGAAAAAGCCCCCTGGTGTAAAGTAATGGTGGGCGGTGCTGTCCTGAATCAGGATTATGCTGATATGATCGGAGCTGATTTCTACGGAAAGGATGCAATGCAGTCTGTCAGATACGCACAGGAGGTCTTTAACGACGAAAAGTAAGCTGCTGCATTGTACATCAATTAGTACAGCGGCCGTTAAAAAATCACTGGGAAAAATGCTTTCACCATGGTATATTAGTGGAAGGGAAGTATGTGTAACCGTACTTTGTAACGTTAAAAATTATTGTTATGGAGGAAAAGAGTTTTGAGGTACGCAGATGCAAATGTAATTAAAATCAAACACGCAGTTCTGGAAGAAGTGGCAAGACTGGCTTTTGCAGGCGAACTGGAGGAGCGCAAAGATGATATCCCGTTTAAGCTGATTCCGGGACCGACACCACAGTTCCGCTGCTGCATTTATAAAGAGAGAGAGATCATCAGGCAGCGTGTACGCCTTGCCGAAGGTAAAGCACCCGGGATGAATGATGACGGAAACATTATCCAGGTTATTAATTCAGCCTGCGAAGACTGTCCGATCTCCAGCTATACTGTTACGGAAAACTGCCAGAACTGTCTGGGTAAGGCCTGCATTAATGCCTGTAAGTTCGGCGCAATCGAAGCAGGACGCCATCGCTCGCATATCGATCCTTCCAAATGTAAAGAGTGTGGTAAATGTGCCGATGCCTGTCCGTATAATGCCATCGCCCATCTTCAGAGACCGTGTAAATTCAGCTGTCCTGTAGACGCGATCTCCTATGACGAGTATGGCATTTCCGTGATTGATGAAGAAAAATGTATCCGCTGTGGGAAATGTATCCACAGCTGTCCGTTCGGTGCGATCGGTTCCAAGACATGGATCGTGGATGTTATCAGGGCAATCAGGTCAGGAAAACACGTCTATGCAATGCTGGCTCCGGCGACAGAAGGACAGTTCGGACCGGATATAACAATGGCAAGCTGGAGAAAGGCCATGAAGGAACTGGGCTTCACGGAATTCGTTGAAGTCGGATTGGGTGGAGACCTTACCGCTAAATATGAGGCGGAAGAATGGCGCGAGGCATATCAGGAAGGCAAGAAGAAAGTAACATCATGCTGTCCGGGATTTGTAAATATGGTGCGTAAACATTATCCTGAACTGAACGATGCAGTTTCTACGACAGTGTCTCCGATGTGTGCAGTCTCACGTATGATCAAGGCAAAAGACCCGGAGGCGGTGACTGTATTTATCGGGCCATGCCTTGCAAAGAAATCTGAGATTGTAGACCAGAAGATCGAGGGTAACGCTGATTATGCCATGACATACAGTGAGATCCGTGCCATGATGAGGGCAAAAGGCGTGGCTTTAGAGCCGGTCGAAAATACATACCAGGAAGCATCCGTATTCGGAAAGAGATTCGGAAATTCCGGCGGTGTTGCAGCTGCCGTACAGGAGAGCCTGAAAGAATCCGGCAATAATATCGATGTAAATGTATACAAAGCAAACGGTGCAGCTGAATGTAAAAAGGCATTGCTGCTCATGAAAGTCGGAAGACTTCCTGAAGACTTTATTGAGGGTATGGCATGCGACGGAGGCTGTGTCGGCGGGCCGAGCTCATTCAAAGATCAGATGCTTGCCAAGAAATCAAGAGATGCTCTGATCAAAGAGGCGGACGACAGAGGCATTTACAAGAATCTGAGCAACTATGACGAAGATTCTTTCTCCATGCACAGATAAGAAACAGAGGAGGATTTTGCGAATGGAAATGAACATGAGAGGACTGCAGACTACAGTAAGAGCCATCCGCAGACGTGTATTTACCGAAGTTGCAAAGCTTGGATTTAAGGCAGATGCAGATACACTTCTTGACGATATGGAGGCAATTCCTTATATGATCGTCAATGACGACACTGAAAAATATCGTGAGAGTACATACCGTTCCCGTGCAATTGTAAGAGAACGGCTGCGTCTGGCGATGGGACTGTCTCTCCGACCGGAGAACAAACCGGTACATCTGACCGCCGGCGTGGAGGCAAGCAATATTTCCGAAAAGTATTATGAGCCCCCGCTTATGCAGGTGATCCCGTCTGCCTGTGAGAGCTGCGAGGAGAATATGTATGAAGTGAGCAATATGTGCAAGGGGTGTCTTGCACATCCGTGTCAGGAGGTCTGTCCGAGAGGGGCGATTTCCATGGTAAACGGACGTTCTCACATCGATCAGGAGAAATGCATCAAATGCGGGAAATGTAAATCTGTATGTCCTTACGACGCTATCGCAAAGAAAGAACGCCCGTGCAAAAAAGCCTGCGGCGTAAATGCAATTGTTTCGGATAAATACGGGCGCGCATTCATTGATAATGACAAATGTGTATCCTGCGGTATGTGTATGGTGAGCTGTCCGTTTGGAGCAATTTCTGACAAATCACAGATCTTCCAGCTTGCAAGGGCTCTCTCGGAAGGAGAGGAGATCATCGCCGAGATCGCACCGGCATTTGTAGGGCAGTTCGGGGACAATATTACTCCCCGAAACATTAAGGCAGCACTCCGGGAACTGGGATTTTCAGAAGTCTTTGAAGTGGCTCTGGGAGCGGACATCGGCGCCATTGCCGAGGCACATCATTATGTGGACAAGGTGGCTACGGGAGAGCTTCCTTTCCTGCTCACATCCTGCTGTCCTTCATGGGCAATGCTTGCGAAAAAGTTCTTCCCGGACGTGATCGACGAGATATCTCAGGAGCTCACTCCTATGGTGGCGACTGCAAGAACGATCAAGCAGAAACATCCGAATGCCAGAGTAGTATTCATCGGCCCCTGTGCCTCCAAAAAGCTGGAGGCATCGCGCCGGAGCGTGCGAAGTGATGTTGATTTCGTCGTGACTTTTGAGGAACTGCAGGCAATGTTCGATGCAAAGGGGATTGACCTCACCACATACGAGGCGGAATCTTCTTTCCACGATGCGACAGGAGCCGGACGAGGCTACGCATGCGCAGGAGGAGTTGCCGCAGCCATTGAAAAATGTATTAACGAATACTACCCGGACGTGCAGGTCAATATCGAGCACGCGGAAGGGCTTTCAGACTGTAAGAAAATACTGGCGCTTGCAAAGGCGGGCAAGCTGAACGGCTGCCTGATAGAGGGAATGGGATGCCCGGGCGGCTGCATCGCAGGTGCCGGCACCAATATACCGGTTGCGAAAGCAAAGAAAAACCTGCAGAACTTTGTAAACAAATCAAGCCGTGCAGTACCTCCGGAGGAACTCATCGAGATCGATCTGGAATAGCTGTTCTGCCGGACAAAAAGTCGCATATACAGCTCATACAAAGCGGACGCATTTTCTGCGTCCGCTTTACAAATGAATAAGGCTGTGATATATTATAAAACAGGCTTTTTGAGCGAAAGAGGAGGATATTTAATATGCAGCCATATGGAGTAAACCAGCTTAGAAAAATGTTTCTGGAGTTCTTCGAGAGCAAAGGACACCTTGCAATGAAGAGCTTTTCTCTGGTGCCGCATAATGATAAGAGCTTGCTGCTCATCAATTCAGGAATGGCACCTTTAAAACCATATTTTACCGGACAGGAAATCCCGCCGAGAAGAAGGGTTACAACCTGTCAGAAATGTATCCGTACCGGAGATATCGAGAATGTAGGAAAGACCGCGCGTCACGGCACATTCTTTGAGATGCTCGGCAACTTTTCTTTCGGTGACTATTTTAAAACCGAGGCGATCCACTGGACATGGGAGTTTCTGACCGAGGTTGTTGGACTTGATCCAGACCGTCTGTATCCGTCTGTCTATGTAGATGATGACGAGGCTTTCGAGATCTGGAATAAAGAGATCGGAATTCCTGCCGACAGGATTTTTAAATTCGGAAAAGAAGATAACTTCTGGGAGCATGGTTCAGGTCCATGCGGTCCCTGCTCCGAGGTGTATTACGACAGAGGAGAGAAATACGGATGCGGCAGGCCGGACTGTACGGTGGGCTGCGACTGCGATCGCTATATGGAAATCTGGAATGACGTGTTTACACAGTTTGACAATGACGGGAACGGCCATTACACCGAGCTGGAGCAGAAGAATATCGATACCGGTATGGGACTGGAGCGTCTCGCAAGTGTTGTACAGGATGTAGATTCTATCTTTGACGTAGATACTATAAAGGCACTCAGGGACCACGTATGCCGTCTGGCAGATAAAGAATACGGAAAAGAATATAAAGATGATGTGTCTATCCGTGTTATCACGGATCATATCCGTTCTGTGACGTTTATGATCTCCGACGGAATCATGCCGTCCAACGAGGGACGCGGATATGTACTCCGCCGTCTGTTAAGAAGAGCCTGCCGTCACGGAAGACTGCTCGGCATCCACAAGGGATTCCTTCCGGAACTGGCCGAGAATGTGATAGAGGGATCCAAGGACGGATATCCGGAACTTGAGGAAAAGAAAGAGTTCATTCTCAAAGTAATTGCAAAAGAGGAAGAGCAGTTCAATAAGACAATTGACCAGGGACTCGGTATCCTGGCTGATATGATCTCCGACATGGAGACAAAAGGTGAGAAAACATTGAACGGCGAAGATGCATTCCGCCTTTATGACACATACGGATTCCCTCTGGATCTGACAAAGGAGATCCTTGAGGAAAAAGAGCTCGGTGTGGATGAAGAAGGATTCCATGCGTGCATGGAAGTACAGAGGAAGAAAGCCCGCGATGCCCGTGAAGTGACAAACTATATGGGTGCTGATGTCACAGTATATGAGTCCATCGATCCGAGTGTGACAAGTACTTTTGTCGGATACGACAATCTGACATATGAGTCTCATGTGACTGTGCTCACCACTGAAGACGAGATCGTCGAGGCACTTTCCGAAGGACAGAAAGGAACGATTTTTGTACAGGAAACACCGTTCTATGCAACGAGCGGAGGCCAGGAGGCTGATACAGGATATATCCGCACAGCAGAAGGCGAATTTAAAGTCGAAGATACTGTGAAACTTCTCGGCGGAAAGATCGGCCACATCGGCGTAATGACAAAAGGCATGATCAAAAACGGCGATAAAGTTACCCTTGAAGTAAATGCAAAGAAACGCGCACTTTCCGCCAGAAATCACAGCGCGACCCATCTGCTTCAGAAAGCACTGCGCACAGTGCTGGGAACACACGTAGAACAGGCGGGCTCCAGTGTGAATGAGGACAGACTGAGATTTGACTTTACTCATTTCTCTGCAATGACTCCGGAAGAACTGCAGAAAGTAGAAGATATGGTAAATGAGCAGATCTCGAACGGTCTGGATGTTGTTATAAAGAATATGCCGATCGAAGAGGCAAAAAAGACCGGCGCCCAGGCACTGTTTGGCGAGAAATACGGAGATATTGTCCGTGTTGTCAATATGGGAGACTTTTCTACTGAATTCTGCGGCGGAACTCATGTAAAGAATACTTCTGAGATCATGGCATTTAAGATTATTTCCGAGAGCGGTGTGGCTGCGGGTGTCCGCCGTATCGAAGCACTCACATCTGACGGACTTATGAAGTACTATGCACATATAGAAGAGACACTGAAAAATGCAGCTCATCTTCTGAAAGCCACTCCGGAGAACCTTGCAGACAAGATTACTCATATGATGGCAGAGAACAAATCTCTCCACGGCGAGGTGGAGAGCCTGAAGAGCAAAATGGCTCAGGAAGCTGCCGGTGATGTAATGGATCAGGTAAAAGAGGTAAAAGGAGTTAAATTGCTCGCAGCACAGCTTGATGGTATCGACATGAACGGACTGCGAGATCTCGGCGACCAGCTCAAAGCAAAACTTGGCGAGGGAGTTGTTGTTCTTGCATCGGCAAACGACGGCAAAGTCAGCCTTATGGTAACTGCCACGGACGAGGCGATGAAGAAAGGCGCCCATGCCGGAAATCTTGTAAAGGCGATTGCAGGATGTGTCGGCGGTGGCGGCGGCGGACGCCCGAATATGGCCCAGGCAGGCGGCAAAAATCCGGCGGGCATTCCGGATGCTCTCGCTAAAGTTCCCGAAGTGCTGGAGTCACAGATCAAATAGAAGAAAAACACAGCTTCGCGTTGATGTGATTACGATGTTTTCAGAGTTTTTTGATCAAAACAGTTGACGGGAAAGAAAAATATGATATAATCTTTGTTAGTGCAATAAAAATACCCGAACAGTCGTATTATGCACAATACAAGGCTGGAGGGGAGGTAAGGTGTGAGACTATGTCAAATGTAATCGTTAAAGAAAACGAGACGTTATCGCAAAAGAGAACACTATGAAAAGCCAAGCGTAAGACGTAAGAAAAAATCTGAAGCTGCTAGAAAACGTAAATATAATTAATAAGTGCACTTTAAACAGGATGTCATACTCAGTGGCATCCTGTTTTTGCTGTATTCTCTTTGCTGAAAGTGAGATAATAAATAAACAGGAAAGTGTCCGGCAGAAATACCGGCGATTTTTATTACTCTTGCAGAATAAAGATTGCAACATATATATATAATTTCCTGCAATTTCACCAAGATAAAGTGATAAAACTGCAAATTACTGAAAGTTATGATTGACAATAATTCATTTTCTTTATAAAATATACGAGTAGACAAAGATGTCTGAGATGCGGCCAGCTCTGTCTGGCCGCAATTTTTATTTTAGGAGGTTGTTTAAGATGTCTTACGTTGATGAGGTAATTGATCTTGTCGTAAAGAAAAACCCGGCAGAACCGGAATTCCATCAGGCAGTGAAAGAAGTACTTGAGTCTCTCCGCCCGGTGATCGAAGCCAATGAGGAGAAGTACCGCAAGGAAGCGCTTCTTGAGAGACTGACAGAGCCTGAGAGACAGATTAAGTTCCGTGTGCCGTGGGTTGACGACAACGGACAGGCTCATGTAAACACAGGATACCGCGTACAGTTCAACAGTGCGATCGGACCTTACAAGGGAGGACTTCGTCTCCACCCGTCAGTAAATCTTGGTATCATCAAATTCCTCGGATTTGAGCAGGTGTTCAAAAACTCACTGACAGGACTTCCGATCGGCGGAGGAAAAGGTGGTTCCGACTTCGATCCGAAGGGCAAGTCAGACAGAGAGATCATGGCATTCTGCCAGAGCTTTATGACAGAGCTGTGCAAACATATCGGCGCAGATACAGACGTTCCGGCCGGTGATATCGGAACAGGCGCAAGAGAGATCGGATATATGTTCGGTCAGTACAAGAGAATCCGCGGCGTATACGAGGGTGTTCTTACAGGAAAAGGACTTTCCTACGGTGGATCCCTTGCACGTACAGAGGCTACAGGATACGGACTTCTGTATTTTACAGATGAAATGATGAAGCTCAACGGTATGGAACTTGCCGGAAAGACTGTTGCAGTATCCGGTTCCGGAAATGTTGCGATCTACGCTACAGAGAAAGCTCAGCAGCTGGGCGCTAAGGTTGTTACAGTTAGTGACTCCAACGGATGGGTATATGATCCGGATGGAATCGATGTTGCAGCACTCAAAGAGATCAAAGAAGTAAATCGTGCAAGACTGACAGAGTACAAGAAATACCGCCCGAACTCTGAGTATCACGAGGGAAGAGGCGTATGGTCTGTTAAAGTTGACGTTGCTCTTCCATGTGCGACTCAGAACGAGCTGCTCCTTGACGATGCGAAGATGCTCGTTGAGAACGGATGCCAGGTAGTAGCAGAGGGTGCTAATATGCCGACTACGATCGAGGCTACAGAGTACCTGCAGCAGCACGGCGTTCTCTTTGCTCCTGGAAAAGCTGCTAACGCAGGCGGTGTTGCTACATCTGCACTTGAGATGTCACAGAACAGCGAGCGTCTGAGCTGGACATTTGAGGAAGTTGACGCAAAACTGAAAGATATCATGGTAAATATCTGCCACAATGCTGCAAACGCTGCAGAGAAGTACGGCTTCAAGGGCAACTATGTAGTTGGTGCCAATATCGCAGGATTTGAGAAAGTCGTTGACGCTATGGAGGCACAGGGTATCGTATAGGATTGATTCTGACAGCAAACGATGAAAAAAATGTGAAATTTGTTGACACATTCTGAAAATTCCTTTATAGTAAACATTGGTAAAAGGGAGTAACTGGCGCTTGTGTCAAGCGTTTGCGATATCGTCAGTACGATGACAGTGTCATCCGTATCGCGATTAAACGGTGAGACTTTTATTGCATTACATAACAACGTTGTGCAATAGAAGTCTCATTTTTTATTGCACTGCGCAAGTTACAGGAGGAGAGACAAAGATGAAACAGTATTATCAATTATCCGGTGAAGAGACAATCATGCAGATCAACGGATCCCTGGAGCCTCTCACCGAAGAGCAGGTATTGGAACATCAGGAAAAATACGGCCCGAATGAACTGGTAGAAGGCAAAAAGAAGACAGTCCTTCAGATCTTTCTCGAGCAGTACAAGGATTTCCTTGTTATCATCCTGATTATTGCGGCAATTGCATCCGGATTTATGGGCGATATGGAGAGTGCGCTTGTAATTCTGATCGTAATTACGATGAATGCAATTCTTGGAACTGTTCAGACAATTAAAGCAGAGCAGTCACTGGCCAGTCTGAAGAAACTGTCCGGTCCGGAAGCAAAAGTACTCCGCAACGGAAATGTCGTACAGATTCCGTCATCCGAAGTGACAGTGGGAGACATTGTGATGCTGGATGCAGGTGACTACATTCCGGCCGACGGGCGTCTGACAGAATGTGCCAGCCTTAAAGTCGATGAGAGTGCCCTGACAGGCGAAAGCCTCGGCGTTGAAAAGACAACTGAAATTATAAATGAGGAAGAAGTTCCTCTTGGTGACCGCATCAATATGGTATATTCCGGAAGCTTTGTGACATACGGACGCGGTGCTTTTGTAGTTACCGGTATCGGTATGGAGACAGAAGTCGGCAAGATAGCAAGTCTGTTAAAGACAACTTCTGAGAAGAGAACACCGCTTCAGATCAATCTTGATCAGTTCGGACAGAAACTTTCTATTCTGATCCTCGTATTCTGTGCGATCCTGTTCGGAATCAGTATTTTCAGGGGAGACAACATCGGAGATGCATTCCTCTTTGCAGTTGCTCTTGCTGTTGCGGCAATTCCGGAGGCATTAAGCTCTATCGTAACGATCGTGCTTTCTTTCGGTACACAGAAGATGGCAAAAGAACATGCAATTATGCGTAAGCTTCAGGCTGTAGAAGGACTCGGAAGCGTGTCAGTTATCTGTTCTGATAAGACAGGCACACTGACGCAGAATAAAATGACAGTAGAAGACTACTATGTAGATGAGAAGTGTATTAAAGCTGCAGATGTAGATATCAATGATCCGTCACAGAGCCGCCTGCTCATCAGCAGTATGCTCTGCAATGACTCAAAAAACACAGATGGTGTGGAAATCGGAGATCCTACTGAGACAGCCCTGATCAATCTTGGCAGCAAGCTGGGGCTTGATCCGGAGGCGGTCCGTGCGAAATATCCGCGTGAAAGTGAAAATCCGTTTGACAGCGACAGAAAGCTGATGTCCACAAAACACACGATGGAAGGCGTGCCGACTATGGTGATTAAGGGAGCCGTGGATGTACTCCTTGACCGCATGACCCAGATTCAGATCGGCGATGAAATCCGGCCGCTGACCGGCACTGACCGTAAAAATATCGAAGATCAGAATCAGAAATTCTCCAGAGAAGGACTTCGTGTACTGGCATTTGGATATAAAGTTGTATCAGATGAGGAAGAGCTGACTCTTGATGATGAATACGATCTGACATTTATAGGTCTGATCGCTATGATGGATCCGCCGCGTGAGGAGTCCAAGGCTGCCGTCGCAGAATGTAAGAAGGCCGGCATCCGTCCGATCATGATTACAGGCGACCATAAAGTAACCGCAGCGGCAATTGCAAAACGTATCGGTATTCTTGAAAATGAATCCGAGGCGTGCGAAGGCGCTGAAATTGATAAGATGTCTGATGAAGAACTGAAAGATTTTGTAGAAGGTATTTCTGTATATGCCCGTGTATCACCGGAGCACAAGATCCGTATTGTACGTGCATGGCAGGATAAAGGGAACATTGTATCCATGACCGGAGACGGTGTTAACGATGCTCCGGCACTGAAACAGGCAGACATCGGTGTAGCCATGGGTATTACCGGAAGTGAGGTATCCAAAGACGCAGCGGCAATGGTGCTGACAGACGACAACTTTGCTACAATTGTAAAAGCGGTCGAGAATGGCCGAAATATATACCGCAATATCAAAGCGGCTATCCAGTTCCTGCTTTCAGGTAACTTCGGCGCTATTCTTGCCGTGCTCTATGCATCGATCATGGCGCTTCCAGTACCGTTTGCACCTGTTCATCTGCTGTTTATCAATCTTCTGACAGACAGTCTCCCGGCAATTGCACTTGGCCTGGAACCGGGCTCTAAAGAGGTGATGAACGAGAAGCCAAGACCGATGAACGAGTCAATCCTGACCAAAGACTTTCTGATCAAGATCGGAACAGAAGGATTATCAATCGCCGTAACAACCATGATCGCGTTTATGATCGGTTACCATGGTAATAACGAACTGCTTGGAAGTACAATGGCATTTGCAACATTATGTTCTGCTCGTCTGTTCCACGGATTTAACTGTAAATCCGACAGACCGGTCGTATTTACACGCAGAGTAGTAAATAACAAATTCCTGATCGGCGCATTTGTCCTCGGAATCATCCTGATAACAGCTGTCGTTATGATACCTGGACTTCACAATATGTTTAAAGTACAGACACTTACACTGACGCAGCTCCTTATCGTATATGGACTTGCAGCAGTAAACATTCCGATCATTCAGGCAATGAAAGGAATCCGTCTTCTGTTTAAGAAGAAGAAATAAGGAGATATTGAATGAAAAAAGTACAGAAGCCAAGAAAACCACTGATCGTTTATTACCTGATCGTGCTGGCTGTGCTGATCGTATTTAATTTTATTGTATTCCCTATGATGACAAGAGGGAATATCGAGGAAGTAGATTACGGGACTTTCCTGACAATGGTAGATGAGAAGCAGGTCTCCAAAGTCCAGTTGGAGGGAGAAACGATCTATTTTACAGACAAGAGTGAGACTCCTCAGCAGTATGAGACGACCAGATTCGAAGATCCGGATCTGGTCAACCGGCTGCAGGAATCAGGCTGCGAGTTCGGCAGAGTAGCAGAGGAACAGATGAATCCGTTTTTAAGTATGCTGCTCTCACTTGTGATCCCGATCGTAGTATTTATCGTTATAGGGCAGCTCCTTTCCAGACAGCTCATGAAAAAAATGGGCGAGGGATCCGGCGGAGGCCCGTTCATGCAGTTCGGAAAAAGTAATGCGAAGATGTATGTGCAGTCCGAGACAGGCATCACATTCAATGATGTGGCCGGGGAGGACGAGGCAAAGGAGCTTCTCACAGAAATCGTTGACTTTCTCCATAATCCGCAGAAATATCAGGAGATCGGTGCGATCTGCCCGAAAGGAGCGCTGCTCGTAGGACCTCCGGGTACCGGTAAGACACTGCTGGCAAAAGCAGTTGCAGGGGAGGCTGGAGTTCCCTTCTTCTCCATTTCCGGATCTGAATTTGTAGAAATGTTTGTCGGTATGGGAGCCTCAAAAGTCCGCGATCTGTTTAAGCAGGCAAATGAAAAGGCGCCGTGTATCGTATTTATCGATGAGATCGATACGATCGGAAAGAAACGTGACAGCCAGGGATTTGCCGGGAACGATGAGCGTGAGCAGACTCTGAACCAGCTTCTGACTGAAATGGACGGATTCGATGCGTCCAAAGGCGTTGTGATCCTGGCGGCAACGAACCGTCCGGACACTTTGGATCCTGCTCTTTTAAGACCGGGAAGATTTGACCGGAGAATTCCGGTAGAACTGCCGGATCTGAAAGGCAGGGAAGAGATTCTGAAAGTTCATGCAAAAAAGATCAAAGTCGGAGATGACGTAGATTTCAGCGCCATCGCAAGAGCGGCATCGGGAGCCTCCGGTGCAGAACTTGCAAATATGGTAAATGAAGCTGCGTTAAGGGCAGTACGCGAGAATCGTAAATTTGTAACTCAATCTGATCTGGAAGAGAGTATTGAGGTCGTGATTGCAGGCTATCAGAAGAAAAACAAGGTGCTCTCTACAAAAGAGAAACTGATCGTGGCATATCACGAGATCGGGCATGCTCTTGTAGCTGCCCTGCAGACCAATTCTGCGCCTGTTACGAAAATTACGATTATACCGAGGACTTCAGGAGCACTCGGATATACCATGCAGGTGGATGAAGAAGAAAGAAACCTGATGTCGAAAGAAGAGCTGGCAAATAAGATTGCCACCCTGACAGGAGGTCGCTGCGCAGAGGAGTTGGTATTCGGCTCAGTTACCACAGGCGCTTCTAACGATATTGAGCAGGCGACTAAGCTGGCACGTGCCATGATCACACGTTATGGTATGAGCGACAAGTTCGGTATGGTGGCGCTCGAAACCCAGGCCAACCCATATCTGGGCGGGGACAGCAGTTTAAGCTGTTCGCCGGAAACTGCCGCAGTGATTGATGATATGGTGGTGGATACTGTAAAGGATGCCTATGACAGGGCAATGAAACTGCTCAGGGATAATCAGGGGAAACTCCATGAACTCGCAAAATACCTGTATGAGAAAGAGACAATCACGGGAGAAGAGTTCATGGGAATTCTGACCCGCAAAGCTATTCCCGAAGAGGAGCAACACGAATCATAGTTTTACGAAAAAAGAAGGTAGAATATGCCAAGGAGAAAACCAGCGCAGACAGAAGAAAAAAAAGACAGAAGAATACCTACTACAAGATACAATCCCGAATACAAAAAGGGTCTGACCAGCCAGCAGGTGCAGGAACACCGCCTGCACGGCTGGCTTAACCGTTCTGTGGAACCGCCTTCCAAGACGACAAAGGAAATCATACACGAAAATGTCTTTACATACTTTAACCTGATTTTTGCGAGTCTGGCAGTACTGCTTATTCTGGTCGGATCATTTCGCGATCTGACATTTCTGCCGGTTATCATTGCCAATACACTGATCGGTATTATACAGGAGATCCGCGCAAAACAGGTACTGGATAAGCTGACCATGCTGAATGCTCCTCACGCCACGGTCGTACGCGACGGGAAGAAGTCAGTCATTGATGCTGAAGAACTGGTGATTGATGATATTGTTATTTTTAAGGCGGGAAATCAGGTCTGTGCTGACGCTGTTGTCAGCGCAGGTGAAGTGCAGGTTAATGAGTCACTCCTGACGGGGGAGTCAGATGAGATCACTAAACGAAGAGGCGACAAACTGATGTCCGGAAGCTTTATCGTATCCGGTCAGTGTCACGCAAGACTGGACCGGGTTGGAGAGGATTCGTATATTTCCAAACTTACACTGCAGGCAAAGCAGATGCAGTCGGGTGAGCAGTCCGAGATGATACGCTCTCTCGACAAACTGGTAAAATGGGTCGGTGTAGCAATTATTCCGATCGGGCTTGTTCTGTTTTCACAGGCATTCTTCTTCCAGCATGACGGATTCCGCGAAAGCGTGACTTCTATGATCGCTGCCGTAATCGGCATGATTCCTGAGGGATTATATCTGCTGGCCAGTGTAGCCCTTGCGGTAAGCTCCATCCGCCTGGCTCAGAAGAAAGTTCTGCTCCACGATATGAAATGTATTGAGACGCTTGCACGTGTTGACGTGCTTTGCGTCGATAAGACCGGAACGATTACCGAGAATACGATGAAGGTTCAGGATGTAATCGAGACAGAAGAGTATGACTCTGATACAATGGCTCCGCTCCGGACAATGCTCAGTGATTTTTCGGCTGCCATGACAAGAGATAATATCACTATGGCAGCTATGAAGGAATATTTTACAAACGGATCCGGAAAGAAACCGGTTTCAAAGACAGGATTTTCTTCCGCAACAAAGTACAGCAGCGTCACTTTCGAAGATGGTGTATATGTACTGGGTGCGCCGGAATTCGTCCTGAAAGAGAAATACGGAGTTTATGCGGAAGAAATTACGGAGCACGCTTCTACCGGTGCACGAGTCCTTGTGTTCGGCTCTTATGATGACGAAGTGGACGGAAAGCCTCTGGATCACGGTATTACACCGCTTGGGTTTGTCCTTCTGGCGAATCCGATCCGTGAGGCCGCAAAAGAGACATTTGAATATTTTGCGGAGCAGGGAGTCGAAGTAAAAGTCATATCAGGAGATAATCCTGTCACGGTATCTAAGGTGGCGAGACAGGCGGGTATTAAAAATGCGGACAGATATGTGGATGCATCTGAACTGGAAAATGAGAGAGAGCTTGAGAAAGCAGTTCTTAATAATACGGTATTCGGACGTGTCACTCCGGACCAGAAGAGAAAATTTGTACGGATCCTGAAACAGGCAGGACATACAGTGGCAATGACCGGAGACGGTGTCAACGATGTACTTGCCCTTAAAGATGCGGACTGCAGTATCGCTATGGCTTCGGGAAGTGATGCGGCGGCTCAGGCCTCTCAGCTCGTGCTTCTGGAATCAGACTTCTCCTGTATGCCACAGGTTGTGTTAGAGGGCAGAAGGGTAGTCAATAACATTCAGCGATCAGCAAGTCTTTTCCTTGTTAAGAACATTTTTTCGTTCCTGCTGAGCCTGATCTCGGTAGTATTCATGTTCACTTATCCGCTGGAGCCGTCGCAAATCTCACTGATCAGTATGTTTACGATCGGTATACCGGCGTTCTTCCTTGCGCTTGAGCCGAACAAAAATATAATTAAAGGCCATTTCCTTACGAATGTATTCCTGAAGGCACTGCCTGCCGCGATCACAGACGCTCTGGCGGTCGGTGCACTTGTAATCTTCGGACGTACATTCGGGGTGGACTCGACAGATATTTCCACAGCAGCTACCATGCTGCTTGCAATCGTAGGATTTATGATTCTGTATAAGATCAGCGCACCAATGAATAAGATCCGTGCGGCGATCCTTGCCGGATGTGCTGTCGGACTTATATTCTGCAGTATTTTCCTGAACGACCTCTTTGCCATTACGGGAATGACGACGGAATGCGTTATGCTTTTTGTTGTATTTGCCATAGCGACAGAACCCGTTCTGAGATACCTGACTTTACTCGTAGGGAAGCTTAGATTCTACTATCAGAGACTAAGAGGAAGGCTTCCTGAAGAAGATTCATAATTAGTAAATATTCATAGAATAAAGCGTCCCGCAGATACAGGACGCTTTATTCTATATTTGCAAGGCTTACACTCATATTACAGAAGTAAAAATAAATCTTCCAGTCCGAAAATCTCTTCATTGCAAAGCAGCTGTTCCATTGTTACTTTATTGTAATCGGAATGTTCGATTTCACGGCAATAGCGGACTGCAGTCATAATCATCTTCTTCGGATCAAGCCTGCCTGCGTGCTGAATCCACTGTGCGCGGACGAGCTCCCGTATAAGAATGAAGCCGGCAGCAGCGAATTTCATTTTCCCATATGCATTTCCATTATAGACAGCACCACAGAAATAAGTAAATACAAAATAGACAAGAATCTGTTCCCCTGTAATATCATCGAAAACTTCTTCAAACACATTTTTGACTTCTTTATCAAAGGGATGGTATGTGTATTCTGTAAGCGCCCTGCGGGCAGCTGCCAGATGGGAAGTCCATTCTTTTTGCAGTACCTCCATCCGATTAAAAAGAGAGAATAATTTGTCCAGTGTCTGTCCTGCGTTCTCTGACTTCTGCCCGAAACTTTCTTCATCAGAGCACAGCTTTTCCAGCCGCTCTTCAAACCATCTCCACATCTGGGGAGAAGAATACCGTTCCAGAAGTTTATCAGCGTCAAAGAGCGCGTTCCTGTCGATTCTTTCCTGCAGATCGTGGGAGAGAGCAAGAGCGGCTGCAGCACGCAGTCTCAGCGGATAGGCCCTGTTCTGAAGAATTTGTAATATAAGACTTCTTGCATCCATCAGTTTTGTAAACAGAAAATAGTCAAAGTCTTCATAATCTTTTTCACAAGGTTCATCCAGTTCCGGGTTTTCTGCATGAAGGAAGCGCACCGGCTCTTTGCTGCCGAGAATGATTTTTGCAGCCGCAGGACATGACAGGGAGAGAGAAATTTCCCTGAGTCCTTCAAATTCCTCGATATGGCGGGGGTATGTCCTGCAGGTTCTGCAGAAAGCCTTCTCACCGCCGCCCTCCAGATAAAGATCGCACAGATTGTCCTCATTCAGGAATGCACATCGTCCGTTGTATCGTCGGAAGCATCCTTCTTTCCAGTCAATTTCATTTTTCAGACGATTCCCGAAGGCGCCCCGTATCTTTCGGTATTTTTTCATTGATGCGGGATCTATCTGTATCTGCCATCCGGCACAGCAGGTGTCCGGGCAGTCTCCGGCAGTACATCTGAATTTTTTATAATAATGAGGTGCCGTATACTGCATAGTTAATAAACTCCTTTCGCAGTGTATACTCTTTGGTACACTGATGTCATTAATCTATATTATAAACAGGACCGATGTATTTTTAAAGACAGGATTTTCTTGTATTTCATATAGTCCGGGTATATTATTGTTGATGAAAAATGTTTAGAAAGAAGAAAAAGCATGAAGAATATAATAATAGAAATCACGGATTTTAACGCGCCAGAACTGGATATTTATGCTCGTCTGACCGAGGCACAGCTGCTGAAAGAGACAGCGAAACTTGCAGTCATACTCTGCACTGAAGGTGACGGACTCTGCGACAAAACGATCGAAGCCAGCGATTATATCATAAAGATCCCGATGTCCCACGGCGTAGATTCCCTGAATGTTGCCTCAGCCAGTGCAGTTGCATTTTGGGAACTGGGAAAATAAAAAAGGAAGTGAATAGCTGTGAAACAAAAAATCTATTCAAAGGATATTATTCTTGTTCTTGCCGCCAGCTTCTTCTATATGGCAAGTCCCATGCTTGTAACGCCGCTGATTACAGGCTTTACGGAAAGCATCGGCGCCTCTGCGGCACTGATGGGACTGGTGGGAGGAATGATGAATCTCGTATCCCTGGTCTGCCGGCCTGCTGCGGGTAATCTGGCAGACCGGATAAGCAAATATAAACTTTCCTTTGCAGGCGCGGTATTTATGACGATTGCATGTGTCGGTTATATTTTTGCTCCAAACGAAGCTGTAGTGGCTGTCGCGAGGATTATAAACGGCTTTGGATTTGCCTGCTGTTCCGTCTGTATGGCGACATGGATGTCCAATATGCTCCCGAAAGAGAAAATCGGATCAGGCATGGGATTTTACGGGACTATGAATGCCCTCGCAATGGCAGTAGCACCAGCTATCGGCGTATGCGCATATCAGGCGTTCGGATACCGGGCCGCATTTGTAATTGCCCTCATTTTTTCTGTGGCAATTATCATAGTCATTCAGTTGATCGGGGACAAAGGGGAACCGGAAGAGGCATCTGTTTCTACCGATGCAGGGCGCAGTCACATTGAACTGATCGATGTCAAGGTAGTCCCCATCGCGCTGATCATCATGCTGTTTGCGATCCCATACTGTGCAACCCAGTCATTTCTCGTAACTTACGCGGAAACCCGGGAGCTCCATATTATGGTCGGTATGTTTTTCCCTGCGTATGCAGCCGTACTGATCGTGTTAAGACTTTCGCTCAGGAATCTGTTCGATAAGCTGCCGTTTCAGGTGTTTCTGCTGGCGAGTACTCTCAGCGAACTTATGGCAATCCTGCTGTTGACCGTGATGAATAATAATGTAATAATGATTTTAGCATCCTGCTTCCTGGCCGGCGGATACGGGATTATGAGCTCCGTATGCCAGTCTACGGCAATTCTGCTGGCAGGCAAAGAAAAAAGAGGACTTGCAAACAGCACATACTATATCGGTCTGGATCTGGGGATGACGCTCGGACCGTTTATCGGCGGCATACTGTACGGCGGGCTTGATATAGGATGGTTCTACCCTGTACTTATGGTGACAATGCCTCTGGCGGCGGCAGTATATTTGTTTAGCAGAAAAAGATTGAAAGGCGAGAGAAAATAATATGGCACTTTATGCAATGGGCGATCTGCACCTGAGTTTCCAGTCAGATAAGCCGATGGACCCTTTTGGACGCGTCTGGAGGCACCACGAACGTAAGATCGCAAAATATGTAAATCAGATTGTAAAATCTGAAGATACACTTGTACTTACCGGAGATCATTCATGGGGCAGAAAGCTTGAGGAAAGCAGAGATGATCTGGCCTTTATCGAAAAACTTCCGGGGAACAAGATCCTGCTTCGGGGCAACCATGATATGTTCTGGGACGCAAAAAAGACAAATAAGCTGAACGAGGAATACAAAGGCCGGCTTTTCTTCCTGCAGAATAATTTTGCTGCATATAAGGATTACGCCCTTGTCGGCACAAAAGGATTTACATTTGAAGGGCCTTTCTATCTGGACAGATGGGGGAATATCACCGGCTGGGACGAAGAAAGAGAAGAACACGCCAAAAAGCTGATATCGCGGGAACTGAAGCGTCTGCGCGAGTCCTTCCGGCTGGCCCAAGAAGCAGGGTACAGAAAGTTTGTCATGTTTCTGCATTATCCGCCAACCAGTATACTTGAGAAAACATCCCCTTTTACGGAAATAGCAGAGGAATATAAAGTCTCTGCTGTCGTGTATTCGCACTGTCATGGCGAGCGCCGGTTCGGGGACAGCATCCGCGGTAATTATCATGGTATCAATTATATGCTTGTGTCAGGAGATTATCTGAACTTCCGGCCGGCATTTGTGATGAATTGATGTTAAGAAAATGAAGAGGAGAAAATAATCAATGATGACAGATTATGCAGGAAATATAAAACTCTTAAACCGTGATGCAATCAAATATATTGCGATGTTCACCATGTTCCTGAATCATGTGGCAAATATTTTTCTGGATCCGGGGACAGTGCTTTTTACAATTCTTGTCGATATCGGATATTTTACAGCACCGGTCATGTGCTATTTTCTCGTAGAAGGCTATCATTACACAAGGTCAAAGAAAAAATATGCCCGTCGGCTTGCTGTATTTGCCCTCATATCTGAGCTGCCGTTCTGCCTTGCATTTTCAGAAGTATATACAGGAGAGAAGATCATATCATTCTGCGGATTTAATATGATATTCACTCTTTTCCTCTGCTTTTGTATTCTGCTTGCCATAGACTATGTACAAAATGATCTTCTGCAGATTTTTCTTATTGCCGGCCTGTTTGTATTGTCACTATTTTCCGACTGGGCTCTCGTAGCTCCACTGTTCACCGTATTGTTTGCCCGAGCGGGAAAAGATAAAAGGCGTATCAGAAATGCATATCTGACTGGTGCGGGACTCTTTGCCATAATGAATTTCAGCCCCGGCACTGGTTTATCGGGAATATTGATCGGGCTCGTCTATGCACTGATGTCGGCTGTCGGCATTCTGGCGGCGGGAGCAGTAATTGTATGGCTGTATAACGGAAAAAGAATGGAACACGGAAAGACATTCTCAAAATGGTTCTTTTACTGGTTCTATCCGGTGCATCTGCTTATACTTGGAATAATCAGGGTATGCTTTTTCTAGCCTGGCAGAAGAACTTGCAGATTACCGGCGTTTCTTTGTTGTTTACTGTTGAGTGTATCTGCAAGGACATCTTGCAGCAGTACTATCAGATATTCAGCGGAGCCGGAACAGCAGTGGGCAACAAACTGACAGACGTGCTGTCCACTGCTGACCCGATCGTGATCTTTTTCTCTAATTCCTGGCTGACAGAAAGAGGAATGTACAGCCGCTACACAGAGACATTTGTTCCCGCGGACGGTGTCAGTATGAGTGAGGAAGAGAAGAACGTGTATGTCGAGAATATAAAATACATTGTGAACAGCCGGCTGAAGCTGGGACAGCTGATCATTGAAAATGATTACTACCGGCAGGCTCTGGAATAAATAAGGAGGAAAATATGGCAAGGATCAGAATTATAAAGAAAAACGATGAGTTTAACAGCGATTATGATATTGGAGATATCTTTGAGATCACGGGTACATGGTATGGCGGCGTGCATATTAAAGGTAAGTCCGGAGTACCGGTCTCTCTGGATAAGGACGAGTATGTTGAACTGGATACTGAGCCGGAACCGGCTGTGGAAGAACCTGAAATACAGAGAGACATATTCGTCGGCGATATTGTGCGGCATTTTAAAAGAGAATGGGTTTCTGCTGAAACATCCGAATATCTATATAAAGTACTCGCTTTTGCGCAGCACACGGAAACCGGTGAAAAACTGGTCATTTATCAGGCGCTGTATTCTCCCTTTAAAGTCTGCGCCAGACCTTACGCCATGTTTATGAGCGAAATTGACAGAGAAAAATATCCGGATATCAAACAGCAGTACCGGTTTGAGAAAGTGCAGGTGTAAAGAGTATGTCATCAGAGAGAACGGACGAATTGTACAGACTTCTGCTGAGTAAAGGATACCCGAAAGAATTCTGTGCAGAGATTGCATATAAAAATATGAATACAGACTATACCGCCACCAGAATGCTTGGATATCTGTACCGGGTGACCAATCCCAGAATTGAAGATCTGGTGGATGAGATGCTGGCAATCCTAAGTGACCGGGATGCGATCATACAGAAGAAAGAGATGGAACAGGCACAGGCCGTGCTCAATGATATTTATAACAACGGCCTGTAAACACAGGACAAGAGGCGTAACAGGAACAGGAAAATAGAAGTATCAGGAGAGGTTAGAGATGAGCAGATTACAGCGGTTTACAGAGGCTCAGGAAAGAGATTTTGAGACAGCTTTGTCAGAAATCCGGAACGGACATAAGCGAAGTCACTGGATGTGGTATATATTTCCTCAGATCCATGGCCTTGGCTTCAGCAGCACTTCAGCCTATTATGCGATACAGAGTATGGCGGAAGCAAAAGATTTTTTGAATGACCAATATCTTGGTACTAATCTTAGAACGATCAGCGAAGCTCTGCTTGAACTGGATACAGATGATCCTTATCAGGTCTTCGGAAGTCCCGATCATCTGAAACTGCTTTCCTGTATGACGCTGTTCGAGGCGGCTGAAGGAGAAGGCGGAGTATTTACGCAGGTGATTGATAAGTATTACAACGGAAGACGGGATGATAAAACGTTAAAAATCCTGAAACAGGAAGAAAATTATGAGTCTGAATAAGATAAAAGCGCTGTTCGGCCTATTGCCTTACAGCGCACTTTTAACGTTTTGTTATTTCAGGAAAAATCTCACCATTTTCTCATGCAGCTTTCGATAAGGCTGATACCGCATCGGGAGATCGATCCATGTCTTCTTATCTACAATGCTCTTATAATGTGAGAACGTATCAAAACCGGTCTTTCCGTGGTATGCACCCATTCCGCTTTCACCGAATCCGCCGAATCCCATCTCCGTGGTTGCCAGATGGATAATGGTATCGTTGATGCAGCCTCCCCCGAACCCGCAGCGTGAGGTTACTTTCTTTACAGCTGCCTTGTCGGATGTAAAGAAGTAAAGAGCCAGAGGATGGGGCATAATATTGATGCGGCGGATCACTTCATCCAGGTTGTCATACATCAGGATCGGCATAACAGGGCCGAAGATTTCTTCCTGCATGACCGCGTCGGAAAATGTTACGTTATCCATAACCGTCGGTTCAATACGGAGCGTTTTGCGCTCAGAATTTCCGCCGTGTACAACTTTCTTTTCATCGATCAGACCCGTGATTCTGTCAAAATGCTTTTCATTGATGATCTTCCCGTAATTTGGATTATGAAGCGGCTGTTTTCCGTACTGTTTCTGGATTTGTTTCTTTACTTCTTTTATCAGCTTGTCTTTTATAGACCGGTGGCAGTACACATAATCCGGTGCAACACAGGTCTGTCCGCAGTTCAGGTATTTCCCGAAGACGATCCTTCTTGCTGCAAGTTTAATGTCAGCCGTCTGATCCACAATGCACGGACTCTTTCCTCCCAGTTCAAGAGTCACCGGCGTCAGATATTCTGCCGCATTCCGCATCACCTCTTTTCCGACAGCCTGACTTCCGGTGAAGAAGATATAGTCGAAGTGTTCATGAAGGAGACAGGTGTTTTCTGCCCGTCCGCCGGTTACCACAGCCACATACTGGGGCTCAAAGCACTCGGAAAGGATGTGACGGATCACTTCGCTGGTATGCGGAGAATAAGCGCTGGGCTTTACTACCGCCGTATTTCCGGCAGCCAGTGCGTCTACAAGCGGAGAGAGAGTCAGCATAAAAGGATAATTCCACGGACTCATGATCAGCGTCACCCCATACGGCGACGGCTTCTTATAGCTCCGGGAATGAAACTGCGCCAGCGGTGTCCGGACTCTTTTTTCTCCTGCAAACCGTTTGGTATGCTTCATCATATAGCTGATCTCTTCCAGTACAAGGCCGGTTTCGCACATATAACTTTCAAATCCGCTTTTCCCCAGATCTTTTTTCAGGGCGTCATGGATCTCCGCCTCGTGGCCGGAAATGGCGTTATAGAGTTTCTGAAGCGCCGCAAGACGTGTGCTGACCGGAAGTGTGGCACCGGTGTAAAAATATTTTCTCTGTTTCGTTACGATATCTTTAATTTCCTGTTCCGTCATGTTCAACTGCTCCTTTTCCCGAAATATTGTTTTCTGCATCCGGTCTTTTGTCCGGATCTTCCCCGGTATCTGTCATCAGCATCCGATAGAACGGCTCCAGTTCCGATGCATCCATGAGAACCGGAACAGGGTAGAGCGGATTGGCCTCTTTGTCCGCGTAATGTGCAAGCTTTGGAATATCTGTCTCCTGAATCTCAGGGATTTTGTCGCCGATGCCGAAGCGTTTTTTCATGTCTTTGATGGCCTGTATAAACCTGCCGGCAGCCTCGTCGCATGGAGTGTCCTCATCTGCCAGTCCGGCAGCAATTGCCAGACGCGAGAGCTTCCTGTGAATCTTTTCGCCGTAGGCTTCCAGAAGCATGGGAAGGATCACTGCATTGGCAAGTCCGTGGGGGACATTATATTCTCCGCCCAGAGAGTGGGCGATCGCATGGGCATAGCCTACATAGGATTTGGTAAATGCACATCCGGCATAGAACGAAGCGTGAAGCATATTGCGGCGCGCTTCCACATTACTGCCGTCATTGTAGGCGGTATCGATATTTTCAAAAATCAGCTGCACAGCCAGCAGGGCATCCTTACGTGTACCGTAAGTGGTAGAATTCCCTATGTAAGCCTCTACCGCATGGGTCAGGGCGTCCATACCAGTCGTCGCCGTGATAAACGGAGGCAGGCTCAGTGTAACTTTGGGATCGAGAACCGCATATCTTGGAATCAGCGGGAAATCATTGATGGCATATTTATAACGTGTCTGCGCATCCGTGATGACTGCTGCCAGCGTCGTCTCACTTCCGGTACCTGCAGTAGTGGGAACCGCCATCAGAAGCGGCAGTCTTTTATGTACTTTTAAAATCCCCTTCATTTTCGCCAGAGACTGTTTCGGCTTAGCAATGCGGGCGCCCACAGCCTTGGCACAGTCCATGCTGGATCCGCCGCCAAAACCGATGATACAGTCGCAGCCTTCATTCTGATATATCTCCATTGCCTCTGCCACATTATCGGTGGTGGGATTGGCTACCGTCTTGTCATAAATGCAGCAGGGAATATCTGCATTCACAAGCGCCTTTTCCAGACGGCGCGTCAGTCCCAGTTTCCGGATGCCTGCATCCGTGATGATCAGGACTTTGCTGCATTTCTTTTTCTGGATAACTTCCGGCAGAGCTTTTACACTGCCGACGATCTTGGGTTTTCGATAGGGCAGGAACGGCAGGGCAATTTTTAATCCTGTCTGAAAGGTCCTGCAGTAGATTTTCTTTAGAGGGTTCATGTAACAGATCCTTTCCGGCGCAGTTACACCGCTTCTTATTATAATGTATTTCCTGAAAATATTAGCAGTTGCGATTTTATTTGTCAATAAATCAAGTATTGACATTATCAGCGGAATGGCGATAATGGATAAAGGAAGAAATATACAAAACAGGAGAGTTAAAGAGATGAAAATAGCTGTAACATATGATAACGGAAAGATTTTTCAGCATTTTGGAAGAACAGAGCAGTTTAAGGTGTATGAAGTCGAGGATAATAAAGTAGTTTCCAGCGAAGTGATCGGTTCCAACGGAGTCGGACATGGTGCACTGGCAGGGCTCCTGTCTGACCGTTCTGTAGACGTGCTGATCTGCGGCGGTATCGGAGGAGGAGCTCAGGCAGCTCTTGCCGAGGCAGGCGTAGAATTGTGCGCAGGCGCTCAGGGAGACGCGGATCAGGCAGTGGAAGCCTATCTGAAAGGTGAACTGGTATCTACCGGTGCAAACTGTGACCATCACGGCGAAGGGCACACCTGCGGCGACCACGAGGAAGGACATTCCTGCGGTTCCGGATGCGGAGACAGCTGCGGAGGCGGATGCGGCGCTCATACAACACTGACCGGACGCAATGTAGGAAAAACCTGCCGCACACATTACAGAGGAACATTTAACGACGGAACTCAGTTTGATTCCTCCTATGACCGCGGAGAGCCGCTTGAATTCGTATGCGGCGCCGGCCAGATGATCAAAGGATTCGATGCAGCTGTGGCTGATATGGAAGTGGGACAGGTAGTGGATGTGCACCTGATGCCGGAAGAAGCTTACGGTATGCCGGATCCGAATGCAATCTTTACCCTTGAAATCGCACAGCTTCCGGGTTCAGAGGAGCTGGAGGCAGGGCAGCAGGTATATCTTACGAACCAGTTCGGACAGCCATTCCCTGTTAAAGTGACGGCAAAAGATGATACAACGATCACCTTTGATGCAAACCATGAGATGGCCGGAAAAGAACTGAACTTCAGGATTGAACTTGTTGAGGTGAAATAGGATGATTCGGGTACTTTTTATTTGTCACGGCAATATATGCCGCTCAACCATGGCCCAGTCTGTCTTCCAGCAGATGGTCGATCAGGCCGGCCTTTCCGACCAGTTTTATATCGATTCCGCCGCAACCAGCCGTGAGGAGATCGGCAATCCGCCGCATCATGGTACACAGAGGAAGCTTCGTCAGGTCGGAATCCCGTGTGTCCCTCACCGTGCCCGCCAGATGAGCAGGGGAGAATACGACCAGTTCGACTATATTATCGGAATGGATACATGGAACATCCGCAATATCAACCGTATCATCGGAAACGGTGATCCTGACGGGAAAGTCAGCAAACTGCTTGATTTTACGGAACGGAGAGAGGAAGATATTGCTGATCCGTGGTATACAGGGAATTTTGATGAAACTTACAGAGATGTAAAGGAGGGCTGTGAGGCCCTCCTTCAGGACTGCCTTCTACGCCTCTAAAGCGTAGGAGAGCAGTTTTTTTAAATTGTTGTGGAACTGGCGCTTCTGTGATTTAAGGCGCATTTTCTCGGTTCCTGTCTTTGTCTCTTCTATATAGGAATCATATCGTGAAAACAGTATGTGGAAGTCCATGGTCTGTTTCTGTCCCCAGCGGATCAGCACCCAGTTCATAGCGTCCGGAGACCAGTATTTCATCGGTATGCCGGCCATCTTAAGAACAGTAATGTACTGCATTGCCTGTTCGCAGAGCTTTGACATCTGACGATTCCGCAGACTGTCTTCGTTTTTTTTGCTTTTGCCGATTTTCCGGAAAATGCGCTGCGGAAGATTCTTTTTCTGCTCCCCGTGCTTCATAAGACGGATACTTCTTCCGATTACTTCATGCAGCCGGTTTGCTGTATTCCAGTAAGTGACAAAAGATGTTGTCTCTTCCTCTTGACCGTTTTCAGGACCTACTGTAAATGTCCGGAATACACGTTCGCTCTCGCCGAACATTTCCCGGTTATATGCCTTGCGCTTCTCCGGATTAGAAAGCACTCTGTAGGCCTCAAGAATGTTCTGCATCTGTTCGGTTGTGTCAATATCTTTATGTACATTTGCATCAGGATGATACACTTTCGCCAATGCATTTTTTGCTGTCGTGATTTCTTCTAAAGTCGCATCTCTTGAAACACCTAATACATCATAATAAGTGTGAGATTTCATTGTGACCTCCTTATTAAACTTGTTCATTTAAACTCCCACTGGTAAATATACGCCAGGAACTGGTAAAAGTCAATTGTTCTTAAGGACGGAAATGTCATATATTTTCGTCCTTTTATCGGCATATTTCCAACTGCTGCTGATTATATTATTAACAGACATATTATGCGGCGAGGTTTGCAATGAAAAGAATTCAGGCATTTCTGATCGCACTTATGATAATTCTTACCTGTGTCTGTGTACCGTCAGAGGTTTATGCTGACAACGAAGAACAATCTGAGAATACACAGAACGGGGCTGAGACTGCAGTGGAGGTTTCGGCACCTTCAGTGATTCTGATGGAGACATCGACCGGGACTGTGATCTATGAAAAGGATGCAGATACAGCACGTCCGCCTGCCAGCATAACTAAAATAATGACAATGCTGCTGATATTCGATGCACTGGAGGCCGGACAGATAGGGCTTGAAGATCAGGTGACAGTTTCAGAATACGCTGCGTCTATGGGCGGCTCTCAGGTATTTCTGGAGCCCGGCGAAGTGCAGACAGTAGACACAATGCTCAAGTGTATCGCAGTAGCAAGCGCGAATGACGCCTGTGTCGCCATGGCAGAATACATATGCGGAAACGAAGAGGAGTTTGTAAACCGGATGAACGAGCGGGCGGCGGGACTCGGAATGGAGAATACGCATTTTGTCAACTGCAACGGGCTGGACGCGGAAGGGCATATAATAAGCGCCCGGGATATTGCGCTCATGTCACGGGAACTGATCACAAAATATCCGCAGATTCACGACTATTCTATGATCTGGATGGAAAATATTACTCACACAACCAAAAAAGGAACATCTGAATTCGGCCTTACAAATACAAATAAACTTGTCAGACAATATGAATATGCAACAGGACTGAAGACCGGCTCAACAGGAGATGCGAAATTCTGTGTATCAGCTACTGCAGAGAAAAACGGTATTGAGCTGATTGCTGTGGTAATGGCCGCTGAAAACTCTAAAGAACGCTTTGCAGATGCGGTAAAACTGCTTAATTACGGGTTCGGCAGATGCCAGTTATATAAGGATGACAGCAGTGACGGCCTTCAGCCGGCGAAGGTGGAAAACGGAGTAGAAGATACGGTTGATGTCCGCCGGGCAGAATCCTTTTCTTATCTGAACACTGACGGAGCCAATATCAACGGAATCGAACGGTCAATAGAAATGAATCAAAAGATAAAAGCACCTGTCAGAGAAGGCGATATCGTCGGAAATATTATTTATACACTTGATAATACTGAAATCGGACGTACTGCAGTTGTTGCAGCGGAGAACCTGAAAGAAGCATCATTTCTGGATTACCTGCAGGATGCAGCTGGACAGTGGATGATTTAAATTATGATGTTACTTGTTCTTCACAAAGCAATCGATTATAATGAACTGAGCTGGAGGAAACAATATGAAAGTACTGATGATTCTTGCTGCCTTGATTATTCTGGCAGCTGCTGCAGTTTTTTTTGAGATATACAGAGAAGTTCACCATTTCCGGATAACCCGGTATGAGATAAAGTCATCCCGGCTGTCAGGACTGCGCCGGGAGACAAAAATACTGTTTCTCAGTGATCTTCACAACCGTGTTTACGGATATGGCAACCGGGACCTGCTGCAGGCAGTGCGTGATGAAAAGCCGGATCTGATCCTGATCGGAGGAGATATGCTGATCGGGAAAGAAAACACACCTTTTGATACAGCCCTTGATTTTGTCAGGCAGCTTCCGTCTGTCTGCCGTGTTTTCTATGTAAACGGCAATCATGAAGGGCGCATGAAAGAGTATTCCGAAATATATAAAGGAGCTTATAAAAAATACAGATGTTCTCTGAAAGAAGCCGGGGTTGTTTTTCTGGAAAATGAGATTTGCGATATAAACCTGAACGGACAGAAACTGTCAGTCTGCGGACTTGAGCTTCCGGTCTGCACATACAGAAAGTTCCATAAATCCGACATTAATGCCGGTATTATTACAGAATATCTGGGACGTTTCCCTGAAAAAGACAGATCAAAGACAGATCCCGAATCGAAACAAAACAGTTGTTATACGATTCTTCTCGCACATAATCCTGCGTATATGGACGCATATCTGGATTGGGGGGCTGACCTGATTTTGTCGGGGCATCTCCACGGAGGGCTGGTCCGGATGCCGGGAATTGGCGGCATCGTAACGCCGCAGGGCTTTTTCTTTCCGAAATATTCCGGAGAGATGACACGAGAGGGCGGACAGACTGTGATTGTGAGCAGGGGACTTGGCTCACACACACTTAATATCCGGCTTTTTAATACTCCAGAGCTGATTTCGATCACTCTTGCCCCTGAATAAAACTATTGTAAACCATACCGGTTTCCGCTATAATATATGATTGGCACTTTAGAAAATATACGCTCCGGCGAGGAAAGTATACACTTGCGCCGGCAGAGGAGCAGGCAATGGGAATTCCGGTTAAACTGGAAGTATTTGAAGGTCCGCTTGACCTTCTGCTTCATTTGATTGACAAAAATAAAATAGACATATATGACATTCCGATTGTTGAGATCACAAATCAGTATATGGAATATATCCGGAATATGCAGAGAGAAGATCTGAACATTATGAGTGAGTTCCTTGTCATGGCAGCAACCCTCCTTGACATTAAATGCCGGATGCTTCTGCCAAAGGAAATAAACGAGGAAGGCGAGGAGGAAGATCCGCGTCAGGAGCTTGTGGAGCAGCTCCTGCAATACAAGATGTACAAATATATATCCTATGAGCTGAAAGACCGGGAACAGGATGCAGATATGGTACTGTACAGACAACCCACCATACCGGAAGAGGTCGCAGAATATGTGGAGCCGGTCGATCTGGACAGG
The DNA here is from genome assembly GCA_904377845.1 of uncultured Ruminococcus sp. Classification (GTDB taxonomy): domain Bacteria; phylum Bacillota; class Clostridia; order Lachnospirales; family Lachnospiraceae; genus Mediterraneibacter. Next base: position 52,761 of record CAJFGR010000021.1, read on the forward strand.
CTTCTGGGCGATCTTACACTTCAGAAGCTTAATGCTATCTTTAAAGATGTAATGAAGCGTCAGACGGATAAGATCGATCCGGTCAGAAGCAGATTCGGAAAGATAGAAAAAGAAGAGGTTACGCTTTCCGGCAAATTTACATATATTCACAGTTATATGAAAGATCATAAGAAGTTCAGTTTTCGTCAGCTTCTGGAAAAGCAGCACTCCAAGATGCATATTGTTGTTACATTTCTTGCTGTTCTGGAAATGATGAAACTTGGAGAAATCAGGGTTCAGCAGGAAGAGACGTGCGGGGATATTATGATCGAGACAACAGGCATACTGATTGAAAGGACTGAAGAAGCGGATGGAAATTGAAAAATATCAGGCAGCTATCGAGGCAATTCTTTTTACAATGGGAGATTCTGTAGAGATCGGAAAGCTGGCTGCAGCTATCGGGCACGATGAAGACACAACCCGGAAACTGCTTCACAATATGATGGACAGGTACGAGGAAGAAGACCGGGGAATCCGCATCATAGAGCTGGATAATTCCTACCAGTTCTGTACGAAAAAGGAAATGTACGAGTATCTGATCCGCGTTGCAAAGCAGCCCCGAAGGTATACTCTGACGGACGTACTTCTGGAGACACTGTCCATTGTGGCATACCGTCAGCCCGTCACAAAGCTGGAGATAGAGAAGATCCGGGGAGTAAAATCCGACCACGCGGTGAACAAGCTGGTAGAATATGGGCTGATTGAGGAAGCCGGACGTCTGGACGCTCCGGGCCGGCCGATTCTTTTTGGTACAACGGAAGAGTTCCTGCGCCGTTTCAGTCTTCAGTCTCTGGACGAGCTGCCCACGGTGGATCATGAAAAGATAGAACACTTTAAGGAAGAAGCCGAGGACGAGGCCCAGCTAAAACTTGATATATAGTCTGCAATTCTATTTTAAAGGATGTTTTCATATACTCAATGTAAGAGAGGAAATATGAGGCATCCTTTTATGATGAAAAAACATATCAGAAATGCAGGAGTGTTTCTTCTTCTGCTCATTCTGGAAATCACGTTTATTTCTGCATGGCCGTCATATTCGGATGCGGCGGATGCAGCTGCGGACATTTCCGGTACAGAGCTGAGACCCTCCGAATTATACGCACGCTATGCAGTCCTGATGGACGCCGAAAGCGGGCGTATTTTATTTTCAAAGAGCGGGGATACCGCGGCACCCATGGCAAGCACAACCAAGATCATGACCTGTATTCTGGCATTGGAAAACGGTGGCCTTACAGATGAGGTAACTGCAAGTAATGAAGCGGCAGCACAGCCGGAAGTAAAGCTCGGGATGCGCGAGGGGCAGAAATTTCTCCTCAGAGACCTTCTTTATTCGCTTATGCTTGAATCCCATAATGATACAGCCGTTGCAATCGCGGAGCATATCGGCGGAAGTGTGAAAGGGTTCGCAGAAATGATGAACACCAGAGCTCGTGAACTCGAATGCACATCCTCTTATTTTATTACACCTAACGGACTTGATGCAAAAGATGAGATCGGATTTCATCATACGACTGCCGCAGATCTGGCGCGTATTATGAAATACTGCATTATGGAATCGCCGATGAAAGAAAAGTTTCTGGAAATAACACGGACAGATACATATACATTTTCAGACTGTAACAACAGTGGTTCATATGTATGTACAAATCACAACGCTTTTCTGAAAATGATGGACGGGGCGCTTACCGGAAAGACCGGTTTTACGGCGGATGCAGGCTACTGTTATGTCGGGGCACTGGAAAGCAAAGGGCGCACGTTCATCGCAGCACTGCTCGCCTGCGGCTGGCCTAATAATAAAGGATATAAATGGGCTGACACAAGGAAGCTTATGTCTTACGGCATGGAGAATTTCTTCTATCGTGAAGCAGGACCGTCTTCCGACATCTCCGGTTTTCTGACTGTATCAAATGGCTATATCGAGGGCTTCCCGGACAGCCGTTCTGTAAATATAACGGTTTTCGAGCAGGGGGAGCCAGTGCGTGTTCTGCTGAGAAAGGATGAGCAGATCGAAAGAGAGCTGCAGACTGCAGAAAATATTACTGCTCCGGTTTCCGCCGGTGACAGGCTTGGAGAAGCTGTATATTCAGTCAGCGGAATCAGGATCGCATCCTATCCCGTTCTCGCGAAAGAACCGGTGGAAGAACGTACTTTTCACGTATGTCTTCGATATGTTTTCAGACTGTTTTTCTTATCCGGAATGCAGTAATTTTACAACAATATTAAAAAATATCAAGCGAAATGATTAATTTTGCCACTGGTTTACAATGCATTCATATGATAGTATTAGTGAGGATAAAATAAAACAATAAAATTGATTAATTATAAGGAGATGTACTGAAATGGAAAACTGGAAGAAATACGAAAAGACCTATTTTATGCCGCCTGAGCCGTGCTATGACTGGGTAAAAAAAGATGCGATCGACAAGGCTCCCATCTGGTGCAGTGTTGATCTCCGCGATGGCAATCAGGCACTCATCGAGCCCATGAGTCTTGATGAAAAACTGGAATTCTTCCAGCTGCTCGTAGATGTAGGATTTAAAGTAATTGAAGTAGGGTTCCCGGCTGCTTCTGAGACAGAATATCAGTTTCTGCGTACTTTGATCGAACAGAACATGATTCCGGAGGATGTGACAATTCAGGTGCTGACACAGGCACGCGAACATATCATCAAGAGAACATTCGAGGCAGTAAAAGGAGCGCCTCATGCAATTATTCATGTATACAATTCTACATCCGTTGCTCAGAGAGAGCAGGTGTTTAAGAAAAACAAAGAGGAGATTAAAAAAATCGCAACCGATGGTGCAGAGCTTCTGAAAAAACTGGCTGATGAGACATCCGGAAACTTCACTTTTGAGTACAGTCCGGAAAGCTTTCAGGGAACAGAGGTAGATTATGCCCTTGAGGTGTGCAATGCGGTTCTTGATATCTGGAAACCGACAAAAGACAACAAGGCAATCATTAATCTTCCGACCACAGTAGAAAATGCGATGCCTCATGTATTTGCAAGCCAGGTTGAGTATTTCAATAAGCATCTGCGCGACAGAGAAAATGTGATCCTTTCGCTTCATCCGCACAATGACCGCGGTTCAGGAATCAGCGATGCAGAGCTTGGAATCCTTGCGGGAGCCGACCGTATTGAAGGTACACTGTTCGGAAACGGAGAACGTACCGGAAATGTGGATATCATTACACTTGCAATGAATATGTTCTCACAGGGTGTGAACCCGGAGCTTGATTTCTCCAATATGAGCGATATCTGCGAAGTATATGAGCGCGTAACGAGAATGAAAGTATCTCCCCGTCAGCCGTACGCCGGAGAACTGGTTTTCACTGCATTTTCCGGATCACATCAGGATGCCATCGCAAAAGGGATGGCATGGAGAGAGGAACACAACCTTTACAAGTGGAATGTTCCGTATCTGCCGATCGATCCGCAGGATGTGGGGAGAAGATACGATTCCGATGTTATCCGCATCAACAGCCAGTCCGGAAAAGGCGGCGTAAACTATATCCTGAAACAGAGCTTCGGCATCAGTCTTCCGGAGAAGATGCGGGAAGAGGTCGGCTACCTTATCAAAGATGTATCCGATAAGGCTCATAAAGAGCTTACTCCTGATCTTATTTACCGTATTTTTGAAGACCACTATATTAATGCAAAACCGGTATTTACAGTAGACGAATGCCACTTTAAACAGGAGGACGGCATAATTGCGGAGGCTTCCATACATCATAATAACAACACATTCAAAATTACCGGCGTAGGGAACGGACGTCTGGATGCTGTCAGCAATGCTATCAAACACTACTTCGATATCAGCTATGAACTTTCCTTCTACGAGGAACATTCGCTGACAAAAGGCTCCTCCTCAAGAGCGGTTGCGTATGTGGGAGTAATCTGCAACAAAAAACGGTACTGGGGCGTCGGAATAGATGCCGATATCATTAAAGCCTCCATTGAAGCTCTCGTAGTGGCGGTTAACAAGATCAAAGAGATTGCGGAATCTCAGGCAGGAAAAGATGAAAGACTTCTGGAAATCACGAACTATATCTACGCAAATTATAAAGATGTAACGCTTGATGACCTGGCAGAAAAATTCTATCTTTCCAAACCGTATCTTTCAAAATACATTAAAGAAAAATCCGGTATGACATTCGGTGATATCCTGAAAAAAATCCGGATGAAAAAAGCACGCGCAATGCTCAAAGGCAGTACGGCAACTGTAGAAAGCATCGCGGAATCAGTGGGATATCAGAATGTAGAACACTTTAATCGAGTGTTCAAGAAAATGTATAACATCACACCGGTACAGTACCGGAACCAGAAATCTCTATAACCGGGAACGGTTCCCAGCAGCGTTAAGCGGACACTCGATGTTGTTTGAGTTTACGAATTCATCGGGTGTCCGCTTTGCATTTAGCTGATTTCCTGATTCAATTCTTATTTGTACAATTTCCGTTTTAGTGGTATCATAATAAAGCAAAATTGAGGTGTCGGATTTTTCATTAATTACACGGTTTACGGGAGGAATTATTATGAATATATCTGATCGGCTCGTAGCTCTGCGCCGCGAGATGGAATGTGAGAATATAGATATTTACATTGTGCCGACAGATGATTATCATCAGAGTGAATATGTCGGTGAGTTTTTTAAATGCCGCCAGTTTATTTCGGGTTTTACAGGATCTGCCGGCATAGCAGCAGTTACGTTGGATAAAGCGGGGCTGTGGACAGACGGCAGATATTTTATTCAGGCTGAACATGAGCTTTCCGGCAGCGGCATTACCCTTTACAGATCCGGAGAACCGGGAGTGGATACATTGGATGAATTTCTGGAGAAAGAGCTTCCCGAAGGCGGTGTGATCGGCTTTGACGGCCGCACAGCAGGCGTAAATACCGGAAAGCGTTTCGCTATGGCAGCTATAAAGAAAAACGGAACTGTTTCTTACCGGAAGGACCTGATCGGCAGAATCTGGGCAGACCGCCCCGGTCTTCCGGAAGAAAAGGTCTGGCTGCTGGAAGAAAAATACAGCGGCGAAAGCTGTACCTCTAAACTGGAGCGGGTAAGACAGAAAATGAAGGAATCCTCTGCTGATGTCCATCTGCTTTCGAGTCTGGATGATATCGCATGGCTTCTGAATATCAGGGGCGGAGACATAGCATATTGTCCGCTTGTTCTTTCATATCTTCTTCTTTTTGAAGACCATGCGGAACTTTTTGCAGACGCAGACAAATTTCCAGAGAATGTGCGGGAAGAACTGGGGAAAAATAATGTCATTCTTAAACCGTATGACGGGATATATGCGGCGGTCAGCAGTCTGCCTTCCGGCATTACAATACTGATTGATCCCGAACGGGTAAACTATACACTTTATAAGAGCATACCGGAAGGAACAGGAATCATCGAGAAAGAGAATCCGGAAGTGATGATGAAATGTATGAAAAATGATATTGAAATCAGTAATATCCGGAATGCCCATATAAAGGATGCTGTCGCACATACAAGATTTATGTACTGGCTGAAAACAGCTTTTGCAGCAGACGGGCAGTGTGCTGACAGTGTCATAAAAGATCCTCAGAGTGCAGCGCCTTTCACGGAGATTTCCGTCTCAGATAAACTGGAAGCTTTCCGTGCGGAAGAGGAAGGGTATCTGGGTGCCAGCTTTGCGCCGATCAGTGCGTTTGGAAGCCATGGAGCCATTGTGCATTACAGCGCTTCACCGGCATCAGATGCAGTTCTTACAAAAGGGAAAATGCTTCTCACTGACACAGGCGGTCATTACCGGGAGGGGTCCACGGATATTACCCGTACTGTCGCACTGGGAGAAATTTCAACGAAAGAAAAAGAAGACTTTACCCTTGTTGCAAGAGCAATGCTGCGTCTGATGAACACAGTGTTTCTCCATGGCTGCAGCGGAGCTAATCTTGACTGTATCGCACGGGAAGTATTCTGGAAAGAGCGTGTAAACTTTAATCACGGTACCGGACACGGTGTAGGCTATCTGCTGAATGTCCATGAATCCCCTGTCAACTTCCGATGGAAGGAGGGAACTACTCCGGCACCTGCGTTGGAACGGAATATGATTATATCTGACGAACCGGGAATCTATATCGAAGGCTCACACGGTATCCGTTTGGAAAATATTCTCCTTGTGTGTGAGGACGGAGAGAATGAATACGGCAGGTTCATGCATTTTGAACCGCTCACATATGTCCCTATCGATCTCGATGCCCTGCTTCCTGAGCGTATGACGGCAGCGGAGCGTAATATGCTTAACTGCTATCACAGTGAAGTGTATAAAAATGTGTCACCTTATCTGAACGAAAAAGAGAGAATATGGCTTAAGCAATATACAAGACCAGTATAAACTATTGCATTTAAATCCGGAGTCTGGTACAAATATTCTGGTAAGACAAAAGTAAGGATTAGTAGTAAATATGGAACTAACAGAAACAACAACAAATGAACTGATTCTCCGGATGGAGGAGAAATACAGTAAAATGAGTAAAGGACAGCGCAGACTTGCAGATTATGTCAGGGAAAATTACGATAAAGCCGTATTTCTGACCGCTGCAAAGCTTGGTGAAACGGTCGGTGTCAGTGAGTCCACAGTCGTACGTTTTGCCATTCAGCTTGGTTATAAAGGCTATCCGGGATTCCAGAAAGCGCTGGAAGAGCTTGTTAAAAACCGTCTGAATTCGATTCAGCGCATGGAAGTGGCTTACGGAAGGATCAGCCAGAGCGAAATCCTCGAGACAGTTCTGCAGTCCGATATTGACAAAATCAAGCAGACACTTGCAGTGATTGACCATAAGGCGTTTAATCTCGCAATAGATACCATTTTAAATGCGCGCAAAATATATGTGATAGGCATCCGCAGCTGTGCCCCTCTTGCATCTTTCTTCAGTTTCTACCTTAATCTGGTCTGCGACAATGTGACACCGGTCACAACCAACAGTTCCAGCGAAATTTTTGAACAGCTTATACGTATCGATGAGGAGGACGTCATTGTAGGCATCAGTTTCCCACGCTATTCCATGCGTACTTTGAAGGCACTGGAATTTGCCAGCAACCGCAAAGCGAAAGTGATCACGCTGACTGACAGTATTCATTCACCCATGAATCTGTACTCATCCTGCAATCTCATCGCGCGAAGCGACATGGCATCTATCGTAGATTCACTGGTTGCACCGCTGAGTGTAATCAATTCTCTTATCGTTGCGCTGTGTATGAAGAAACAGAAAGAGGTTGTCTCTACTCTGGAGACTCTTGAAAAGATCTGGGGAGAGTATCAGGTGTACAGCGGCGATGAGCTGAACCCGGTGGGAACTTCCCTTCCCGATGATACAGAAGAAGTCGCAAAAGATGCAGATACACCTGCAGTCAGCAGAAAGGAAGAAGAATGAGCAGAATTCTGATCACGGGCGGCGGTGCTGCCGGAATGATGGCGGCAGTTTTCGCTGCAAGGAACGGAAATCAGGTTGAATTATTCGAAAAAAACGAAAAACTTGGGAAAAAGCTTTTTATTACGGGAAAAGGGCGCTGTAATATCACGAACGCAGCAGATCTTGAAGATTTTTTTCCTGCCGTGATCAGCAATCCAAAATTTCTTTACAGTGCGTTTTACAGCTTTACTAATGAACAGGTTATTTCCTTTTTTGAGGCTCTTGGAGTAAAAACAAAAACAGAGCGCGGCGGCAGAGTCTTTCCCGTGTCAGATCATTCATCTGATGTAATACAGGCGCTCAAACGAGAGATGGACCGCCTTGGGGTAAAGGTAAATTTAAATGCTGAAGTAAAGGAACTGATTATTGAAGAATACGCCGACGGGAAACGTGCAAATGGAATAAGGCTTTCCTCGGGCGGGGAAATATCGGGAGACGCTGTCATTGTCGCAACCGGGGGTATATCCTATCCGTCCACAGGCTCTACGGGAGACGGATACCGCTTTGCAGGCAAATGCGGACATAAAGTGACAGAACTTTTCCCCTCCCTTGTTCCGATGGAAGTAAAAGAATGGTATGCCGGCGAACTAATGGGACTTTCCCTTCGCAATATAGAAATCCGGATCACAGACGGTAAGAAAAAGCTGTATCAGGAGTTCGGCGAGATGCTTTTTACCCATTACGGCGTGACCGGACCGGTTATATTGAGTGCCAGCAGTATCGTCGGGAAAAGGCTCAAAGATAAAGAGCTCACGCTTCACATCGACCTGAAGCCAGCATTGACAGAAGACCAGCTGGACAAACGGGTACTGCGGGAGTTTGAAGCAAATCACAACCGGCAGTTCAAAAATGCGGTGGACAGTCTTTTTCCCTCCAAGCTCCGCCCGGTCATCGTAGAACTCTCAGGCATTCCCGAAGAGAAAAAAGTCCATGAAATTACGAAGGAAGAACGTCATAGATTCGTCCGGCTTATAAAAGATTTCACCATGACACTGACCGGACTTCGGGGCTATAATGAGGCAATTATTACCAAGGGCGGCGTGTCTGTCAGAGAAATTGATCCCGGAACAATGGAATCCAGACTGGTAAATGGGCTTTATTTTGCCGGGGAAGTGCTTGATCTTGACGCAGTGACCGGCGGCTATAATCTCCAGATTGCATGGAGCACTGGGTATCTGGCAGGAGTCAATGCAGGTGCAGAAAGTATCCTAAAAGGGGCAAAATAAGCTTGTCCATTCTATAGTATCAGGTTATACTTATTTGAGTTGAACAATGAAATACTGGGAGGATTAACATGGGATATAACGTAGCGATCGACGGACCGGCAGGGGCCGGAAAGAGCACCATCGCAAAGCTGGTGGCAAAAGAAAAAGGCTATATTTATGTAGATACAGGAGCAATGTATCGTGCGCTTGCCATCCATTTTCTAAAGAAAGGGGTCGCACCGGAGAATACGGGGGACGTCATTAATGCCTGCCGCGACGCGGATGTTTCTATCCGCTATGAGAGCGGGGTACAACAGGTATATTTAAACGGAGCAAATGTAACCGGTGAGCTCCGCACGGAGGAAGTCGGAAATATGGCATCCAGGACATCAGCAATACCGGAAGTAAGAGAGAAGCTTCTTGAACTTCAGAGAACACTCGCCAGAGAAAATGATGTGATTATGGACGGACGTGATATCGGAACAAATATCCTTCCCGATGCAGATGTCAAAATCTATCTTACGGCCAGCGTGGAGACACGGGCAAAACGCCGTTACAATGAACTAAAAGAGAAAGGAGAAGACTGTGATCTCGAACAGATCGCTCAGGATATCAAAGAACGGGATGAACGCGATATGAACCGTGACACCGCACCTCTTAAGAAAGCAGAAGATGCAATTCTCGTAGACAGTTCTGATATGACGATTCCTGAAGTCGTATCCGAGATCTGCAGCCATTGCAGATAATCCATATGAAGGTAATAAAAGCAAAGACTGCCGGCTTCTGCTTCGGGGTAAAACGTGCTGTCGACACGGTTTATGAACAGGTCGATATGTGCAGCGGCCCTATCTATACCTACGGCCCGATTATCCATAATGAAGAAGTCGTAAAGGATCTGGAGAACAGAGGAGTTATCGTACTGCGTTCCGAAGAGGCGCTGGATCATATTACAGAGGGGACAGTAATTATCCGTTCCCACGGAGTAGAAAAGAGGATCTATGACAAACTGGAAGCAAGAGGAATCCACATCGTAGATGCCACCTGTCCGTTTGTCAAAAAAATCCATAATATTGTCCAGAAGGAAAGTGCGCAGGGACGCTATATTTTAATCATAGGAAATCCCGATCATCCTGAAGTGATCGGAATCCGCGGCTGGGCGGGCAAAAATTCGTTGGTAATCCAGAACGCCGCCGATATTGAAAAAATCGATTTCAGTAAAATAAAGAAGATCTGTGTCGTTTCCCAAACGACATTTAATTACAACAAATTTAAAGATTTAGTTGAAATTATCAAGAAAAAGAGTTATGATATTAGTGTTTTAAATACAATCTGCAATGCTACGAAAGAGCGTCAAACAGAAGCGCAAAGTATTGCAGAATCGGTGGATGCTATGATAGTTATTGGCGACAAACATAGTTCCAATACCCAGAAGTTATTTGAAATCTGCCGTAAGGCTTGTAACAATACGTACTATATACAGACACTTGACGATTTGGATTTGAATCAATTAGGGTCAGTGGAAACAGTAGGTATTACAGCAGGGGCATCCACGCCCGGTAGTTGAAGGTACTGTAATCGATGTAAAACCGGATGAGATTATCCTGAACATCGGATACAAAGCTGACGGTATCATCACAAAGAATGAGTATTCTAATGATCAGTCGCTTGACCTTACAACAGTTGTTTCTGTTGGGGACAAAATGACAGTCAAAGTTCTGAAAGTAAATGACGGTGAGGGTCAGGTTCTTCTTACATACAAGAGGCTTGCTGCTGAGAAAGGCAATGAGAGACTGCGTGAAGCATACGAGAATAAAGAGGTTCTTAAAGCAACAGTTACTCAGATCCTTGGCGGCGGTATCTGTGCAACTGTTGATGAGGTAAGAGTGTTTATTCCGGCGAGTCTTGTTTCTGACTCCTATGAAAAAGATCTCAGCAAATATGAAGGCAAAGAGATTGAGTTCGTAATCAGCGAGTTTAATCCGAGAAGAAACCGCGTGATCGGTGACAGAAGACAGCTTCTTGTTGCTGAGCGTACTGAGAAACAGAAAGAATTATTTGCAAAACTCAAAGTAGGCGACAGAATTGACGGCACTGTCAAGAATGTGACAGATTTCGGTGCTTTTGTTGACTTAGGCGGAGTTGACGGACTTCTGCACATTTCAGAAATGTCATGGGGCAGAGTTGACAATCCGAAAAAGCTTTTCCATGTAGGCGATCCGCTGACTGTTCTTGTTAAAGACATTCACGATACAAAAATCGCACTCAGTCTGAAGTTCCCGGAGACAAATCCGTGGGCAAATGCTGCTGAAGATTTTGCTGTTGGAAAGATCATTACAGGTAAAGTTGCCCGTATGACAGATTTTGGTGCGTTTGTCGAGCTCGCACCGGGAGTTGACGCACTGCTTCATGTATCACAGATCTCCAGAACACACGTTGACAAGCCGTCAGACGTACTTTCCATTGGTCAGGAGATCACAGCAAAGATCGTTGATCTTAATGAAGAGGAGAAGAAAATCAGTCTCAGTATGAAGGTTCTTGAGCCGGAGCATACGGACGAAGAATCAGCTGAGGCAGAGGAATAATTCAAATTCGATGGAATTTATCCGGAGCGGTATAAAATATCGCTCCGGTATTTTTATACATTTTTGTTAAAAATCCTACAAAATGTTTGCGTAAATATGCAATTTTTCTTATAGAAATACTGGATTTTAATACTTTAATCTAGTACAATAGAATATAAATCAAAAGCAAAACAGCGGTTCGTCAGACTGCTGTTTATTTGCTGTTAGGAAAGGAAGAGTAGAATGGGACTTCTGACATTTAAAGGCGGGATCCATCCGGACGATGGAAAACGTTTTTCAAAGGATCAGGCTATCCGACCGATTATGCCTAAAGGCGATATGGTATATCCACTGTCACAGCATATCGGCGCCCCTGCCAATCCTGTTGTAAAAAAAGGCGACCACGTTCTCAAGGGACAGATGATTGCCGACGCAGGCGGCTTTGTATCCGCGCCTGTTTATTCCTCTGTTTCCGGAACGGTAAAAGGACTGGAACAGCGCTTTAATCCGACAGGAACGAAAACAGAATGTATTGTAATCGAAAACGACGGAGAGTACTGTGAAGCAGAATATGAGCCGGTAAAACCGCTGACAGAAATGTCACGGGAAGAGATTCTTGACAAGATCGCCCGTGCAGGAATTGTGGGAATGGGCGGAGCCGGATTTCCAACAAGAGTAAAGCTTTCACCGAAAGAGCCGGACAAGATCGAGTACATTATTGCCAACTGTGCAGAGTGCGAACCGTATATCACTGCAGACTACAGAAGAATGCTTGAAAATACGGACGAACTTGTAAGCGGTATGAGAGTAGTACTTTCCTTGTTTCCGAATGCAAAAGGTTATTTCGCAGTAGAGGACAATAAGAAAGACTGTGCTGAGAAAATAAGGGCTGCAATAGCAAATGAACCCCGGATGGATGTTAAGCTTCTTATGACAAAATACCCTCAGGGGGCTGAACGCCAGCTTATTTACGCTGTGACGAAAAGGGCAATTAATTCGGAAATGCTGCCGGCAGATGCGGGCTGCATTGTAGATAACGTTGAAACTCTGATTGCCATACATACTGCTGTCGTGGAAGGGAAACCGCTGATGGAAAGAGTTGTAACAGTAAGCGGAGACGCGGTTGCTTCCCCGGGGAATTTCAAAGTTCTGCTCGGGACGAATCATCAGGATCTGATTGAGGCTGCCGGCGGATTTACAGAGGAACCCGAAAAACTGATTTCCGGCGGACCTATGATGGGCTTTGCCATGGTTACAGCAGATGCCCCGGTTACCAAAACATCATCATCTATCCTCGCGTTCAAGGAAGATGTCGTTGCCAAAAACCCAGAAACAGCCTGCATTAACTGCGGACGCTGTGTAGAAGTCTGTCCAAGCAGGATCATTCCCTCCCGGCTGGCTGATTATGCGTTAAGACACAACGAAGAAGCTTTTGTTGCCATGAACGGTCTTGAATGTGTAGAGTGCGGTTCATGCAGCTATGTCTGCCCGGCGAAGCGCCAGCTCAAGCAGGCAATCGGTTCCATGCGTAAGACTGCGCTTGCAAACAAGAGAAAAAAGTAAGAGAGGTGAGTGGGAATTGAACGAGAATTATAATGTATCATCATCGCCGCACATCCGTGATAAGGCTAAAACCGGCAATATTATGCTTATGGTTGTAATCGGCCTTCTCCCTGCAACTCTGTTTGGAATCTGGAACTTCCGTCATGAGAATGCATGGATACTTGTTGTCGTGACAACTGCTGCGGCTGTTTTATCAGAATATATCTGGGAAAAATTAATGCACAAACCGGTTACGATCAAAGACTGCAGTGCTGTTGTAACCGGACTTCTTCTGGCACTCAATCTTCCGCCTACACTTCCCTGGTGGATGGGTATTGTAGGGGCAGTTTTTGCAATCATTGTAGTAAAACAGCTCTTCGGAGGTCTGGGGCAGAATTTTATGAACCCGGCGCTGGCGGCACGATGCTTTCTTCTGATCTGCTTTACGGGAAGAATGACATATTTCGTCTATGACGGAGTGACCGGACCGACACCGCTTGCGAATCTGAAAGCAGGCGAAGCTGTCAATACAATGGATATGCTTCTCGGTTTTACACGCGGTACGATTGGAGAGACTTCTGTAATTGCCATTATGATCGGGGCAATGTTCCTGATTCTTATGGGAGTCATTGATCTTCGAATTCCGGGTTCCTATTTGATTTCTTTCGTCGTATTTATTGTAATATTCGGCGGACACGGTCTGGATCCCCAGTATATTACTGCTCATCTGTGCGGCGGCGGGCTTATGCTCGGCGCATGGTTTATGGCGACCGACTACGTTACATCGCCGATTACCAGCAGTGGCAAGATTATATATGGAATATGTATGGGCCTTCTGACCGGACTGTTCCGTCTTTTCGGCGGTTCTGCAGAGGGTGTATCCTATGCGATCATTATCAGTAACCTTTTAGTTCCTCTGATTGAGAAGGTTACTCTTCCAAAACCATTCGGTAAAGGAGGAGAGAAGTAATGAATAATATTATTAAAAACACATTGATTCTGACAGCGATTACAGTTGTATCAGGACTTCTGCTCGGTATAGTGTATGACATCACGAAAGAACCTATTGCACAGGCGCAGGAGAATACGCGTCAGGAAGCTTACCGCGCGGTCCTGCCGGATGCCGCATCGTTTGAAGAAAGCACTGATTTTGATGCAGAGAGTGCTCAGGATCTTCTGAGTGAAAACGGCTATACAGCCGATGAGATTGAGACTGTTGTAACCGGAAAAGATGACAGCGGAGAAACTGTGGGTTATGTCATCAATGTAATGTCACACGAGGCTTATGACGGTGATCTTGAACTTTCAGTAGGCATTGCCTCCGACGGCACTGTAAAAGGTGTAGAAATGCTGGATATCAGCGAGACAGCCGGACTTGGCATGAAAGCGGATGAGGCAGAATTCAAAGATCAGTTCAAAGATAAGAATGTCGACAAATTTACATATACGAAGAACGGTGAAGACGGAGACGATATGATCGATGCTATCAGCGGCGCAACGATTACGACCAATGCCGTTACGAATGCTGTTGACTCTGCGCTTGTATATTATCAGAACGAGCTGGCCGCAGGTCAGACGGCCGGCAGTGAATTAGAGGCGGGAGGCGAAGTCAATGAATAGATGTACAGAACGTATTTTTAACGGACTTGTCAAGGAGAATCCGACATTCGTACTTATGCTTGGTATGTGTCCGACACTGGCGGTCACTACGTCTGCCATCAATGGCATCGGTATGGGGCTTTCCACGACAGCCGTACTGATTATGTCAAATATGCTGATTTCCATGCTCAGGAAAATCATCCCGGATTCCGTCAGAATGCCGGCTTTTATCGTAGTTGTAGCTTCTTTCGTGACAATTGTGGATTTTCTTCTGGAGGGTTTTGTTCCGAGTCTTTATGATTCACTCGGACTTTACATTCCGCTGATTGTCGTAAACTGCATTATTCTGGGCCGTGCGGAAAGTTATGCTTCGAAGAATCCGGTTCTTCCGTCTATTTTTGACGGTGTGGGAATGGGACTTGGATTTACAGTCGGTCTGACCTCAATCGGTATTGTCAGAGAACTTATCGGTTCGGGATCAGTCTTTGGCTTTCAGGTCATGCCGGATTCCTATGAACCATTTACCATTTTTGTTCTCGCACCGGGTGCGTTCTTTGTACTGTCATGTCTGGTTGCGCTTCAGAACAAAGTGAAGAAGAATCTGGCAAAGAAAGGAAAAGAAGTACCTAAATCCGCAGGATGCGGCGACGGCTGTGCTTCCTGTGCAAGCAAAGGAATCTGCGGCGGACATCTGATCCAGACGGAAACTGTTTCTGTAAAGGGAAGCACCAAGGATGAGCCGGATGCTGCCGGCAACGGTAAAAAATCTGAAAATAAGAAAGAACAGGAGGGGGCATAAATGCAGGAATTAATATTAATTGCAGTCGGAACTGCGTTCGTTAATAACGTCGTACTCAGCCAGTTCCTCGGAATCTGTCCGTTCCTCGGCGTTTCTAAAAATGTAAAGACAGCAGCCGGGATGGGAGCTGCAGTGGTATTCGTCATTACCATTGCATCTTTTGTCACGGGACTGATTTATAAGTTTATCCTTGGCAATCCGAATATTATGGGCGGAGAGCTTGATTATCTGAACACAATCGTATTCATTCTCGTAATCGCCGCACTGGTACAGTTTGTAGAAATGTTCCTGAAGAAATCCATGCAGTCGCTGTATAATGCCCTTGGTGTATATCTGCCTCTGATTACAACTAACTGTGCGGTTCTTGGTGTCGCGCTGACAAATGTTCAGGAAGGCTATGACATTCTTACAGGTGTTGTAAACGGATTTGCAACTGCTTTCGGTTTCCTCGTTGCTATTGTGCTGATGGCAGGAATCCGTGAGAAGATCGAGTACAATGATGTTCCCGAATCATTCAGGGGGACTCCGATTGTCCTTGTTACAGCGGGACTGATGGCAATTTCATTTTTTGGATTTTCAGGATTGATATAGGAGGAAAGATGATATGAGTATAACTGGAATTATTCTGGCAGTCGTCATAGTCGGCGGCACCGGCCTGTTCATCGGAATCTTCCTCGGAGTAGCAGGAAAGAAATTTGCAGTAGAAACAGATGAGCGTGAAGACGCAATACTGGAAGTGCTGCCGGGTAACAACTGTGGCGGCTGCGGCTATGCCGGCTGCTCCGGTCTGGCAGCGGCCATTGTGGCCGGAGAGGCCGAGGTCGGCGGATGCCCGGTCGGAGGTGCCCCCGTAGCTGAAAAGATTGGTGCAATTATGGGAGTAGATGCTTCCGAGCAGGAGAGAAATGTCGCTTTTGTGAAATGCGGAGGGACCTGCGAGAAAGCAAAAACAGAATATGAATATTACGGCATCAAAAACTGCGTTATGGCAAGCCAGATGCAGGACGGCGGTGCAAAAGGATGTGCATACGGATGTCTCGGGTACGGATCCTGTGTCGATGCCTGTCCGTTTGATGCGATTCATATTGTAGACGGAATCGCAGTGGTAGATAAGGAAGCCTGCAAAGCCTGCGGAAAATGTGTGGCAGCCTGTCCGAAGCACCTGATTGAGCTGATTCCGTACAAACAGAAAACATTTGTCCAGTGCAATTCCAATGAAAAGGGAAAAGCACTGATGGATGTATGTCAGGTCGGATGTATCGGATGCCGTCTCTGTGAGAAGAACTGCGAAGCGGGCGCAATAACAGTTAATAACTTCCTTGCACATATCGATGCAGAAAAATGTACAAACTGCGGCGTGTGCGCAGAAAAATGTCCGAGAAAAATTATTAAGATGTACTGACTCACGTATCCGCGGACAGAGGAAAGGTTGATCCCGTCTCCGGTTATAGAGATTTCCGGTTCCGCTTGTATGCCTTATATCTGCGGATTTAATCCTTGCGTTTGGAATTCAATTTTCGGGCTGGGAAAGAAAGCAGC
>CAJFGR010000022.1 GCA_904377845.1 uncultured Ruminococcus sp.
CCTTTCCTCTGTCCGCGGATACGTGAGTCGATCATTCCGTATCTAACTACTTTTCAAATGATTTTCTACTCCTGAGCCGATACGAAAAATCGGAATTTAGCCAATGCCTCCGAAGAAGATTCCCAGCACATACACCACTAGTGCCACACCGCAGAATACATATCTTGTCATTGGTTCGAACCAGCGTCCAAGTGTGCGTCTGCGGCCGAGTTGTACGGCATTGCGTGCAAATGTTTTTCCACAGATCCAGAACATAGTGATTCCTGCGAGCAGGGCGCCTAACGGGATGACATAGATGGAGATCGTATCCATCCATGGACTTAAAAGATCACCTTCAACAAAGAGGCCGGCGGCTGCAGTTACGGCTCCTACTAAGAGCAGGGCGGAGCGTCTGGTCCATCCGAATCTGGACTGAAGGGCTTCCACCGGACTTTCCAGCAGGTTGACAAGAGAAGTTGCTCCGGCAAAGAGTACCGCAAGGAAGAACAGGATGGCGAATACCTGTCCGAAAGGGATACTTCGGATTACGGCAGGAATTGTAATAAAAAGCAGCCCTGGACCAGAATTCGGTTCCATGCCATAGGCAAATACGGCGGGAATAATGACAAGCCCTGCCAGGAGTGCGGCAAGGGTATCAAAAAATGCTACATACTTCGCGCTGCTCACAATATCTACATCTGACTTCAGATAACTTCCATATACGACAGTTCCGCTGCCGGCGATGGAGAGGGAGAAAAATGCCTGCCCCATAGCGTACACCCAGGTCTGGGGATCAGTCATTGCTGACCAGTCCGGCTTGAACAGATAGGCATAGCCATCTGCTGCGCCGTCGAGAAAAGCAACTCTTACGGCGAGAAAGAGAAACAGGACGAAAAATGCCGGCATCATAATTCGGTTTATTTTCTCGATTCCCCGGGCGATTCCGAAGGACATACAGATCAGAGTAAGTACCAGCCCCAGAAGATGCCAGGGAATACTGCCGAAGTTTCGGGAAAGCACGGCAAATACCTGTGCAGGCTCCTCCTCATTAACAATTGCCCCGGTGATAGAGTCGGCAAGAAATTTTAAGATCCAGCCGATGATCACGCTGTAACCTATAGCGATTCCAAGGGAACCAATGATGGGGATCAGACCGATGACCGTTCCGATACGGGAGTTCTTCTTAGAGCTTTTCATATCGAAAGCCTTTTTAAATGCACCAAGGGGACCTGAATGCATGGCACGCCCGAAAGCCATCTCGCCGATCACTCCGGTAAAGCCGATGAGCAGGACAAAGATGATATACGGGATCAGAAATGCTGCGCCGCCGAATTCGCCGATACGGTAGGGAAACATCCATATATTTGCCATACCTACTGAACTGCCGATACAGGAGATGACAAACCCCCACTTGTTATTAAATTTATCTTCTGATATTATGTCATTTGAATGCATGGATATTTTCTCTCTTTCCTTTATTATTGAGTTATTATTGAGCTGCTATATGAGTATGCTGCTGCAACAGCAGTATTATAACACAGGCGGACCGAGAGTGTGGGAAAAATGTGCGGACAGAAAACGAAACGGCAGGCAGAGGCTTATAAATGGATAAATCGACATCTCCATCTGTGACGGATGAATGGTTGCCGAAATATAGAAAAAAATTCAGGATACAGTTGACAAAGCAGATCGGGTATGGTAAATTAGACACTGCGTGAAGCAAAAAACAAAGTAGAGTATCCACTCTCACCATAGCACAATCGGGTGACTATTGGTCTGATATTGATGCAGCGGTTCCGGAATCCGGGACGTTTTATTGATTGTCGGGTGGATATGATATTCACTCGTTTTTTTGTGTTTTCGCATAGGAAACCTGAAGGAATTCATGTGACGGAGGTATACGACAATTAGCGATTTAATGATTAACGAGCAGATCAGAGACAGAGAAGTACGTCTGATCAGCGAGAATGGAGAGCAGTTAGGTATCATGTCAGCCCGGGAGGCTTTTAAAATCGCACAGGAAGCAGAACTCGATCTGGTGAAGATCGCGCCCATGGCGAAACCGCCGGTCTGCAAGATCATCGACTACGGCAAGTACAAGTACGAGCAGACAAGGAAAGAAAAAGAGGCGAGAAAGAAGCAGAAGACGGTCGAGATCAAAGAGGTCCGTCTGTCACCGAATATCGACACGAATGACCTGAACACGAAGATAAACAACGCAAAGAAGTTTATCTCCAAGGGAAATAAGGTAAAGGTCACACTGCGTTTCCGCGGAAGAGAGATGGCTCATGTTCAGCAGAGTAAACATATCCTCGATGATTTCGCAGAGACTCTTGCGGACATTGCGGTCGTTGAGAAACCGGCCAAGATGGAAGGCAGAGCGATGAGCATGGTTTTAACTGAAAAACGTTAAATTTGATATGTCCGGGATGAAGTCCGGCAGGCAGCACAATAAAGGAGGAAATTATCATGCCAAAAATCAAAACAAACAGAGCAGCAGCAAAGCGCTTCAAAAAGACAGGTACAGGAAAACTGAAAAGAAATAAAGCTTATAAGAGCCATATCTTAACGAAGAAGTCTACAAAGAGAAAAAGAAATCTCAGACAGTCTACGATTACAGATGCAACAAACGTAAAGAACATGAAGAAAGTTCTTCCGTATCTGTAAATTGCGGTTCAGCTTTGCAAATGGCAGGTCTGAACGGAAAGACACGATTACAGACACACTGTTTTAAATGAAATAGGAGGATTAAGAAATGGCAAGAATCAAAGGCGGAATGAACGCTAAGAAGAAACATAACAGAACACTGAAACTGGCAAAAGGATACAGAGGAGCACGCTCCAAACAGTACAGAGTAGCAAAACAGTCTGTCATGAGAGCTCTTACTTCTGCATATGCAGGAAGAAAGCAGCGCAAACGTCAGATGAGACAGCTCTGGATCGCACGTATCAATGCAGCAGCAAGAATGAACGGCCTGTCCTACAGCAAGTTTATGCACGGCCTGAAACTGGCAAATGTTGATATGAACAGAAAGATGCTGGCTGAGCTGGCTGTAAATGATAAAGAAGCATTTGCAACACTTGCAGCACTTGCAAAAGAGAAAGTAGCGTAGTAGAATAAAGGCAGAAGCCCGGTCCCGGTTGGGATTCGGGCTTTTGTTTTTCCTTCGGGAAACTTTGCGGAGATATCACGCAAACCGGGAAAGAATAAACAGGGGTGAAAACGGCATTTGGTATTTCACCGGAAACGGGGTGTGACAGATATGAGAAATCACGAAGTAACGAAAGAACAGCCTCTTCTAGGCGAAGACGGAAAGATCACGGAACCGGGCTGGGCACGACGTCAGGTGTGGCAGTATGACAGGAAGAGCATTCAGTCTCCTGCTTTCCGGATCAAAGAGTGGGATTACTATCTGGTGATGAATGAAGACTATGCTGCGGCATTTACCTTGTCTGACGACGGATATATCGGTCTTCAGTCGGTCTCACTTTTGAATTTTAAGGAGAGATGGGAGCACACAGAGACGATTCTGACACCCTTTCCTATGGGAAAGATGAAAATGCCACTTTCCTCATCAAGCGGAGATGTTATTTACCGTGATAAAAGGATGCGGCTGGAGTTCCGTGTGGATTCGGGGAGGCGTATGATTTCCTGCGACTTCAAGGATTTTTATGAGGGGAAACCGTTCTACTGCGAGATTACCCTAGATCAGCCGGATATGGATACCATGACGATTGCGACTCCGTGGAGCGGGAAAAAAGCCTTTTATTATAATCAGAAGATCAACTGTATGCCGGCGGAGGGCTATATGTCTTTCGACAATGTCACTTACTGGTTCAGTCCGGATAAGGATTACGGTACACTTGACTGGGGAAGAGGTGTCTGGCCCTACAATAATACATGGTACTGGGGATCGGGAAACGGTACGGTAGGAGGAAAGCCGTTCGGGTTTAATATCGGATATGGCTTCGGTGATACATCAGCGGCGACGGAGAATATTCTTTTTTACGGCGGTAAAGGCCATAAACTGGACGACGTGACGTTTCATATTCCTGAGGATGACTATATGAAGCCGTGGAAATTCTCTTCCAGTGACGGTCGTTTTGAGATGGAGTTTGAACCTGTGCTGGACCGTGCTGCCAGTATGTCGGCTTTGCTGGTGTCTTCAGATCAGCATCAGGTGTTCGGAAAAATGAGCGGAAAGGTCATACTGGATGACAGGAAGTTTATAGAACTGAAAGATTTTATGTGTTTTGCAGAGAAAGTGCATAATAAATATTAAGACATCGGAACAGTGGGAGATTGGAAAGGAACGAATTGGAGAAAGAATTGAATTTTCCGGTTGACATCCATGCCGTAACATGGTAAAGTCTCTTTAAACCGATGAGGAAGAGTAAGTAACTTCAATGAAAGTCATACAGAGAGCTGCGGCTGGTGGGAACGCGGCAGACGGACATGAGGCGAATGGACTTCTGAGGGCGAACTGAAAGCGGCACAGCAGATGAGTCTTTTTATTGAGCCGGCGAGTAGGCGAGACGGAGAGTATAACTTCGTTACCAAAAGGAGCATATGACAGTATGCGCTGAGTGGATGCATAAAGCATCAAGCCGGGTGGCACCGCAGGAGTTTTGAATGTATATTGACTCTTGTCCCTGCAATATTTTAATTGTGTGGGACGAGAGTTTTTTTATTCTGTCATGAAAGTTCTTGGGATTTTTTGGCAGAAGAAAATTAATATCCTCCGGGCAGGAATCTTGAGTCCCGAAAAGTAATGTCTGAAAGGAGAAACGAAATGAGTGAAAAGAAAATCCCTTACAAAATCTACCTTGAAGAAAGCGAGATGCCCAGAGACTGGTATAATGTCCGCGCGGATATGAAGAATAAGCCGGCACCGCTTCTCAATCCGGCTACATTAAAGCCGATGACAGCAGAAGAACTCGGCGTTGTGTTCTGTGAGGAACTGGTGAAACAGGAGCTGGACAATGATAACCGGTATATTGAGATTCCTGAAAAGATCCGTGATTTTTATAAAATGTATCGTCCGTCACCGCTTGTAAGAGCGTACTGCCTGGAAGAAAAGCTCCAGACCCCGGCAAAGATTTACTATAAATTTGAAGGTAACAATACATCCGGAAGCCATAAACTGAACTCGGCTATTGCACAGGCTTACTATGCGAAAGAGCAGGGCCTCAAGGGAGTTACGACTGAGACGGGAGCAGGACAATGGGGGACAGCGCTCTCCATGGCCTGTGCATATCTTGATCTTGACTGTAAAGTATTTATGGTGAAATGCTCCTACGAGCAGAAACCGTTCCGCCGTGAGGTGATGCGGACATACGGGGCAAGCGTGACTCCGTCACCGTCTGATACGACAGAAGTCGGAAGGAAGATCCTTGCCGAGCATCCGGCAACATCAGGAAGTCTCGGGTGTGCTATTTCCGAGGCGGTTGAGGTGGCAACACATACGGAAGGATACAGATATGTACTCGGAAGTGTGCTGAATCAGGTGCTTTTACACCAGTCAGTGATCGGCGTGGAGACGAAGACCGCGATGGATAAATACGGGATCAAGCCGGACATTATTATCGGCTGTGCAGGAGGGGGATCCAACCTGGGCGGACTGATTTCTCCGTTTATGGGGGAGAAGCTCCGCGGAGAGGCTGATTATCAGTTTATCGCGGTAGAACCGGCATCCTGCCCGAGCCTTACAAGAGGTGTGTATGCATATGATTACTGCGACACCGGAATGGTATGTCCGCTGGCGAAGATGTATACACTTGGAAGCGGATTTATCCCGTCTGCAAACCATGCAGGAGGACTGAGGTATCACGGCATGAGCTCTACACTTTCCCAGCTTTATGCTGACGGCTATATGGAAGCACGTTCCGTAGAGCAGACTTCTGTATTCGAGGCGGCAGAGCAGTTCGCAAGAGTAGAAGGTATTCTGCCCGCACCTGAGAGCAGCCATGCAATCCGGGTTGCAATTGATGAGGCAATGAAGTGTAAAGAGACAGGCGAGGAAAAGACCATCCTGTTTGGTCTTACAGGAACCGGATACTTTGATATGTATGCATATGAGAAATACAATAATGGTGAGATGACAGACTACATTCCGACAGATGAAGACCTTCAGGCCGGCTTCGACGGAATCCCGAAGATTTGACGATAAGCATTGAGCCATGCACAGGAAAAGATACAGCGCTGTTTGTGCTTTCACAAAAACAGCGCTGTATCTTTTCCTGTATAGGGCGAAAGCCCGCAGTGAGAAGAAGCGAAGCGGAATCGAACTGGCACATATTTATTGTCGGAATTTTCGGTAATTTTTAAAAAATACGTACAATTTTCGAACTTTAATTTTTTCGAGAATAACAGTTGACATTTTGCACTTGTAAGAGTATTATATCACTTGTGGTCAGCACGAGAGATCAGAAAGGCCACAGTAAATATGGAATGCGGAAGTGTCGGAACTGGCAGACGAGCAAGACTAAGGATCTTGTGACATTCGTGTCGTGTGGGTTCAAGTCCCATCTTCCGCACGAAGGAAAAAGTCTTGAGTGATCAAGGCTTTTTCTTTACTATAAGCACTGGAGATAATTGGCATGAAAAGAAAAATGTTAATATTCACTTTTACTGCTGTTCTTGTACTTGGGCTTGCCGGATGCAGTAACGAGAAGAAAGCAGGTGAGTCTATCACTGAAGAAGTGGACGGCTATACCGATGAGGTGGAGGAGGCAATGGGCGGTCAGCTCAACGCACCCAGCGAGGCTGTGACCAAAGCGGTTTCAAATACCTGGGTTGTCTCGGGCAGCGATGATGTATATGAACTGAAATCAGATGGTACCGGAAAAATGAATGATGAAGAACTGACATTTGAGTGTGGTTTTGATGATGAGAAGAATATTACTCTCCAGATGCAGATTGGCGGTAAAGAGCATCTCTATGCAATTTCAACAGATGATACCGGGTACGGAATTAACCTGACATCTCTGGATGGCGGCAAAGATCTTTATTTCCTTCCGGCTGATCTTGAGTTTCTTGCGATGGATGATGAGAGAGCACAGGGAATTATCGGTGAGTGGAAAGACGAGAGCGGAAATACTTACCGTTTTGATAAAGACAAGAATCTGAAAATCAAAGGAGACAGTACAGATACAGATGGTACCTTCAGTGTTGTTGAAGATGAAAACGGTACACTGCTTCTGAGGATTGTTGTCCCAGGGGGCTCTCTGGAGTACGAATATACCCTGAATGCAGATAATACACAGATGGATCTGGTCAGTCCCGGAACAGATACTATCCATACATGGACGAAAAATCAGTGATTTTATGACAGACAGATAAGATAAACAGAAGGATGTTTCAATGCCGGAAGCAGTAAAACATCCTTCTATTTTTTTCTATTAGGGGGAACCGGCCTCTCTCTTCCGGCAAGTTCATCAAGTGATACATCGAAATAATCAGCAATCTGCATGAGCAGATAGATATCGGGCAGAGTAACTCCGCGCTCATAGGCGGAAATTGACTGCCTTCCGATATGAAGTTCCAGAGCAAGAGTGTTCTGTTTCATTTCCTTCTGCCTGCGCAGACTCCGTATATTTTTGCCGATTATATTATCTATATGTTCTTTCATTTTAATTTTTCTGACTGAACCCTCATGACAGCACAGCTGTTTCTTTGTTTTATTCTAACATTCTTCATAATATAAAGCGTATGATATCCTGAAAATGAGTGCTACAATACGTTGCATATAAGTTAGCTGGAAGATACGAAGAAGTGAAGACAAGAGTGAAATATAAAAAATCTGAAAAGAAAGAATCTTATACAGATTTTCTCTTTTTTTATTGATTATATGGTATAATTACAATAATTTACAGGAACCGGTCAATAATATCAGAATAAGAGCAATGGAGGATGGATTATGTTAGAAAAAGTTGATCTGACAAAGAAGGTATCAAAGGAAGAATATAAAGAAAAGATGGAACAGCTTGAGGTGAAGCTGGGGAGGCTTCAGAGGGAGAGTAAAGCGCTGGGTATTCCTGTTCTGATTGTATTTGAAGGTTTCGGCGCTGCGGGAAAGGGACTGCAGATCGGACATCTGATTCAGAGTATGGATCCCAGAGGCTTCGAAGTTCATCCGATCAAGAATGAGACAGAAGAAGAGAGGATGCATCCGTTTATGTGGAGGTTCTGGACAAAGACACCGGCCAGAGGCAGAATTGCTATCTTTGACGGAAGCTGGTACAGAAGGGTTTTGATAGACCGGTTTGAAAAGAGAACGAAGAGCAAAGACCTTCCCGCTGCATTCCATTCAATTAATTCATTTGAACAGCAGCTTGTCGAAGACGGCAATCTGATTATAAAACTATTCCTTGATATTGATAAAAAAGAGCAGAAAAAGAGATTTGACAAGCTTGAGAAAAACAAAGAGACTGCATGGCGTGTGAGTCAGGGGGACCGGGAGAGAAATGCCCGTTATGATGAATATGCGTCTATGATGGAGGATATGCTTTTTAAGACGGATACGGACTATGCCCCATGGACAATTATTGAGTCGATGGACCGCAGGTTTGCCACTCTTAAGATCTATACAACAGTAATTAAGGCAATGGCAGACCAGATTGAAAAAGTAAAACGCCAAAATGCAGAGAAAGCGGCAGAGAAAGCCTCTGTGTCAAAAGAAACTTCAGGTGCGGTTGATCCGGTCGATGAGATTGCACGTGAAGCAGATGCACAGATGAGAGAATTGCAGGTATCGATCCTGTCGAAGGCGGATTTGAGCCTGAGCTATACAAGAGAAGAATACAAAGAGAAACTGGATAAGCTTCAGAAGAAACTGGAAAAACTTCACAGTGAACTGTATCGAAGAAGAATCCCGGTTGTACTTGGGTTCGAAGGGTGGGATGCAGGCGGAAAGGGCGGCGCAATCAAGCGGCTTACCGCAAGGATGGATCCGAGAGGGTATGTTGTGAATCCGACTGCATCCCCGAATGACATTGAAAAAGCGCATCATTATCTCTGGAGATTCTGGAGAGCAATGCCAAAAGACGGTCACGTGGCTATTTTTGACAGGACATGGTACGGCCGTGTGATGGTGGAGAGAATAGAAGGGTTCTGTACAACTGAAGAGTGGAAAAGAGCATATAAAGAAATCAATGATATGGAAAAAGACCTGTATGATGCCGGAGCTATTGTGATTAAGTTCTGGATGCATATCGATAAGGATGAGCAGGAACGGAGATTTAAAGAGCGCCAGGAAAATCCGGAAAAACAGTGGAAAATTACGGATGAGGACTGGAGAAACCGTGAGAAATGGGATCAGTATGAGGATGCGGTAAACGAAATGTTGATGCGTACTTCCACCGATTATGCACCGTGGGTTGTTGTGGAGGGCAACAGCAAATATTATGCCCGCGTGAAAGTACTTAAAACTGTAGTTGACGCCATTGAAGCGCGCCTGAAAGAGGAATGATGCTATGACAATCAGGGAGCAGCTTGAAGAACGGGAAAGGAAAAACTTAAGCCCCTATGCCACACTGAGCTGCAGCACAAAGGGGCGGATGCGGGATGAGCCGCAGTGTGATATCCGGCCGGTCTTTCAGAGAGACCGGGACCGGATTCTGCACTGCAAGGCTTTCCGCCGGCTGAAGCAGAAGACGCAGGTGTTTCTCCTGCCAAGCGGTGATCACTACAGAACGAGGCTGACACACACGCTGGAAGTATCCCAGAATGCAAGGACAATCGCCAGGGCTCTGCGTCTGAATGAAGATCTTGTGGAGGCGATCGCACTTGGTCATGACCTGGGACATACACCATTTGGCCATGCCGGGGAGAGGGCATTGAATACGGTATATCATTTTTCACATAATAAGCAAAGTCTGAGGGTGGTTGACTGTATTGAAAAAGAAGGAAGAGGTCTTAACCTGACATGGGAGGTCAGAGACGGAATCTTAAATCATCAGACGGCAGGTCATCCCCACACGCTGGAGGGACAGGTTTTGAGAATTTCGGATAAGCTTGCCTATATCTACCACGATATGGATGATGCAATCAGGGGAGGCATCCTGACAGAAGAGGATATTCCCGCGGACATCCGCAATATACTTGGCAGCTCATGTAAGGAAAGACTTAATAAACTGATTCATGACGTGATTATAAACAGTATGGACCGGCCTCAGATCTGTATGTCTCCGACCGTGGAAAAGGCGATGTCGGATCTTCGAAGGTTTATGTTTGAAAATGTTTATTTAAATCCAAAAGCGAAGGGAGAGGAAGATAAAGCGGTACATATGATTGAACAGCTGTTCGAGTATTATATGAAGTGGCCGGAAGCGCTCCCGCAGCAGTTTAGGAATGCACTGGAAAAAACTGATATCAGCCGTGAACAGGTTGTCTGTGATCATATCGCGGGAATGACAGATTCTTATGCCGTAAAGAAATTTCAGGATTATTTTGTTCCGGAATCATGGAAAATTTAAAAAAATAAAGGAAACCAAAAACTTTTGTCGAATATATATTATAGGGTATTCTTTATGGAGGCGGAACATGTACTATCCTGATGAGCTGATTGAAGAGATAAGGACAAGAAATGATATAGTAGATGTGATCTCCGGCTATGTCCGGCTGCAGAAAAAGGGCAGTTCATATTTTGGGCTCTGCCCTTTTCATAATGAGAAATCACCGTCTTTTTCTGTGAGCAGGCAGAAGCAGATGTATTACTGTTTCGGATGCGGCGCAGGGGGAAACGTATTTACGTTTTTGATGGAATATGAGAATTTCTCCTTTATGGAAGCGGTAAAGTTTCTGGCAGACCGTGCGGGAATCAGGCTTCCGGAGATGGAATACTCGAAAGAGGCAAAAGAAAAGGCAGATCTTAAAGCCTCAATCCTCGAGGTGAACAAGAAAGCAGCAAAGTACTATTATGTACAGCTGAGATCGGAACGCGGGCAGAAAGCCTATACATATTTGAAAGACAGAGGTCTGTCTGATGATACGATAAAAGCTTTTGGCCTTGGATATTCCAATGTTTTCAGTGATGATCTGTATAAATTCC
Organism: uncultured Ruminococcus sp.; assembly: GCA_904377845.1. GTDB lineage: Bacteria > Bacillota > Clostridia > Lachnospirales > Lachnospiraceae > Mediterraneibacter. Next base: position 11,030 of record CAJFGR010000022.1, read on the forward strand.
TGAGACAGGAGGGATACAGTGAAGATCTGATCCGTCAGGCGGGGCTGATTAATACAGATGAGAAGAAAGGTGTCTACGATAAATTCTGGAATCGGGTGATCTTTCCGATTATGGATGTGAACAGCCGGGTGATCGGTTTCGGCGGGCGTGTAATGGGAGATGCCAAGCCCAAATATCTTAACTCTCCGGAAACGCCGGTGTTTGATAAGAGCAGGAATCTGTACGGGCTGAACCGAGCCAGAACATCGAAGAAGCCGTATTTTCTCCTGTGCGAGGGATACATGGATGTAATATCGCTGCATCAGGCGGGATTTACCAACGCCGTGGCGTCTCTCGGAACAGCGCTTACTGCGGGGCACGCTTCTCTGATTAAAAGATATGTCAAAGAGGTATACCTTACATATGACAGTGACGACGCGGGTACACGTGCGGCGCTTCGGGCGGTGCCTATTTTAAGAGAAGCCGGTATTTCTGCCAGGGTTGTACGCATGGATCCGTATAAAGATCCGGATGAATTTATTAAAAACCTTGGAGCGGAGGAATACGAGAAGAGGATACAGAATGCAAGAAACGGCTTCATGTTCAGTCTGGAGATGCTGGAGAGGGATTACGATATGGCTTCTCCGGAGGGAAAGACGGAATTCTTTCGTGAGGCAGCAAGACGGCTTCTTGCGTTTGAAGATGAGCTGGAACGTAATAATTATATTGAGGCGGTAGCCTCTGCCTATAAAGTGAGCAGGGAAAGCCTTGAGAAGCTGGTGGCAAAGACTGCGGTTAGTTCCGGGCTGGCAAGGCCGGCTGCAAGACCGAAGCGGGCAGAAGGCACGGCAAATGACAAACGAAAAGAAGACGGTATCCTGACATCCCAGAAGGCGCTGCTTACATGGATGATTGAGGATGAGAAACTTTTCAGCAGAATCAGCAGTTATATTCATCCGGATGATTTTTCTGATGGCATATACCGAAAAGTGGCGGAACTTCTCTATGAACAGCATAAAAACGGAAGCGTAACTCCTGCAAGCATACTGAATCATTTTACAGAGGAAGAGGAGCACAGAGAAGCGGCGTCTCTCTTTAACACGAAGATCAGGCAACTGAAGACAAAGGAAGAAGAGGAACAGGCTTTAAAAGAGATTATTCTCCGGGTAAAGAGTCACAGCATTGATGAACGGACGCACAGGCTTGATCCGACGGATATGGCAGGTCTGCAGCGGCTTATGGAGGAGAAGAGAAAGCTTGAGGGCTTGAGAACACTGCATATTTCTATTGATTAAGGATAAAATAAAACAAGATAGCCCGCGCTTGTGCGCAGGCGAAGGAAGGATGGACACATGGAAGAAAATGCACAGAAATTTCTGGAAAGAATGAATGAACTTGTAGCGCTGGGAAAGAAAAAGAAAAGCATACTGGATGTTCAGGAGATCAATGATTTCTTTACAGATATGGAGCTGACAACCGATCAGATGGAAAAAGTCTTCGATTATCTGGAGGCGAACAATATCGATGTCCTGCGCATCAGCGGTGATACGGAAGACGATGCAGATATGGATATTGACGGTATTATATCCGATGAGGAAGACGTCGATATGGAGAACATCGACCTGTCCGTCCCGGAAGGAGTAAGTATAGAAGATCCGGTTCGTATGTATTTAAAAGAGATCGGAAAAGTGCCACTTTTAAGTGCTGAACGCGAGATTGAGCTCGCCCAGAGAATGGAAGAAGGGGATGAGGATGCAAAAAAAGAGCTTGCAGAAGCCAATCTCCGTCTTGTGGTCAGTATTGCCAAGAGATATGTGGGCAGAGGAATGCTTTTCCTTGATCTGATTCAGGAGGGAAATCTGGGCCTGATCAAGGCGGTTGAAAAGTTTGACTATCACAAGGGTTATAAATTCAGTACCTATGCAACATGGTGGATTCGTCAGGCAATTACAAGAGCGATAGCAGATCAGGCGAGGACGATCCGTATTCCGGTGCATATGGTGGAGACGATTAATAAACTGATTCGTGTGTCCAGACAGCTTCTCCAGGAATTAGGAAGAGAACCGCTTCCGGAGGAGATCGCAAAAGAACTGGACATGCCTGTCGAAAGAGTGCGTGAGATCCTGAAAATCTCGCAGGAACCGGTTTCTCTGGAAACACCTATCGGTGAGGAGGAAGACAGTCATCTGGGAGATTTTATACAGGACGATAATGTACCGGTACCGGCAGAAGCTGCAGCGCAGACACTCCTGAAGGAACAGCTGGATGAGGTGCTGGACACACTGACAGAGAGAGAGCAGAAAGTACTGCGGCTGCGTTTCGGCATGAATGACGGACGCGCCCGAACACTTGAAGAAGTGGGAAAAGAGTTCGATGTCACGAGAGAACGTATCCGTCAGATTGAGGCAAAAGCTCTGAGAAAACTGAGACACCCGAGCCGCAGCAGAAAACTGAGAGATTACTTAGACTAACAGTTCAGCCATGCATATCTATGTCCAAAGGAATATGCTTGCATATTCAACTGGACATAGATATGCATGAGGTGAGCGCCTGCCTATGAGGAAAGAAGCGGCGACAGCCGCAGTAAGCACGGAGTGCGGCTTTCCGAATGGCGCGGCTGAACTGTGGACGCGCGGAAGGGAAAGAAACGGCGACAGCCGCAGTAAGCACGGAGTGCGGCTTTCCGAATGGCGCGGCTGAACTGTGGATGGAGAAAATATGGAATTATCAAAACGTTTAAATGCGGTCGCCTCTCTTGTAACTGACGGATACCGGCTGGCAGATATCGGAACAGACCATGCATATATTCCGATCCGTCTGATTCAGACCGGGCGGATACCCGGGGCAGTCGCCATGGATGTGAACAGAGGACCGCTTCTGCGGGCAGAAGAAAATATCCGGTTATACGGGCTGGAAGATAAGATTGTGACCCGAATTTCCGACGGCTTTTCAGCGTTAAAGAAAAATGAGGCTGACTCTGCGGTGATTGCGGGAATGGGCGGTCCGCTGACAATTCGTATTTTGCGGGATGGAGCCGGAACTGTCACTGCATTAAAGGAATGCATTCTTCAGCCTCAGTCTGAAATTGAAAAAGTGAGAGCCTTTCTTTTAGAGGAAGGTTTTTTCTTTCTCAGTGAAGATATGGTGGAAGAAGACGGAAAATATTATCCCATGATGAAAGTGAAACCGCCTGAGACCGGATATAATGTGGAAGAGGCGAACCGCGTAAAGCCACCGGAGTCCGCAAGGGTGGCATACTCCGGTGAATCTAATGCAGACGGCTGGAATGAAGCGGAACTCCGCTATGGAAAACTTCTGTTGAAGGATAAAAATCCTGTGCTCAGGGAGTTTCTCGAAAGAGAGATCCGTATTCGAATACGGATTCTGGATGAGCTGAAGAACAATACTTCAGAAAAAGCGGCTATGCGCCGGAAAGAACTGGAAAAAGAACTGGAAATAGCAGAGAAAGGGATGGACTATTATGCTGTGTAAAGAGATTATACAGGTGATTGAGGCAACTTATCCGAGAAATGCGGCACTGGATTTTGATAATGTGGGTCTGCTTGCCGGCAGGGCGGACAAAGAAGTATCCAGAGTATACCTTGCTCTGGATGCGACAGACGGAGTAATCGACAGGGCGGTTGAAGCCGGCGCGGATATGCTCATTACACATCATCCGCTGATTTTTTCTCCTATGAAAAAAGTGACGGACGAAGACTTTATCGGCAGAAGAGTTGTCAGACTGATTCAGAATGATATCGCTTATTATGCGATGCATACGAATTATGATGTGCTGGGAATGGCATCTCTCGCGGAAAAAATCCTGGGAATTAAGAATGCCCAGGTACTGGACGTCACGATGAGTGCGGATGAAAAAGAAGAGGGGATCGGTCGTGTGGGTGACCTGGAAAAGACTATGACGCTTGAGGAATGCTGCGTCTATGTGAAGCATAGACTGAAACTGGGCAGCCTGAAAGTTTTCGGCGATATGGATCGCAAAGTCTCCAGGATGGCTGTTTCACCCGGATCGGGCAAGTCTGCCGTGGCTCCGGCTATTGCGAAAGGAGCGGATGTTCTGGTGACGGGAGACATCGGACATCATGACGGACTGGATGCCGTGGAACAGGGGCTGGCTGTTATTGATGCGGGGCATTACGGGACAGAATATATCTTTATTGACGATATGAAACAATTCCTGAACGAGAAACTGCCTGTACTGGAGGTCATCACGACGCCGATTATTCATCCATTTCAGATTATTTAATGATAAGGAGGAGTATATGTCTGAGCAAATGTGCAGAGTTACGGCAGCAGGTGAGACAAGGGAATACAGGGCAGGAACTTCTTATCAGAAGATTGCCGAAGACTATCAGCCGAAATATGAACATCAGATTGTACTTGTATTTGTCGACGGATTTCACCTTCAGGAACTTAGAAAAACAGTAGAGAGGGACTGTGAGCTGAGATTTGTGACGACAGCGGATGCCATCGGACACGCGGCATATAAGAGAAGTATGAGTTTCCTGCTTGTCAAGGCTGTTCATGATACTGGAGGACATGACAAGGTTGAGAGGGTACGGATTCATTTTGCTCTTGGCAAAGGGTATTATTGTACGGTAGAGGGGGAGGTAAAACCTGACGAGGAATTCCTTCAGAAGGTATCTGCACGTATGAGAGAACTGTCCGAACAGCGGATCAGGTTTGACAAGAGATCCGTGCACACGGATGATGCTGTCGAACTTTTCCACAGGCACGGAATGTATGATAAGGAGAGGCTGTTCGAGTACAGACGTGTCTCAAAAGTAAATATATACAGTATCAATGAATTTGAAGATTACTATTACGGATATATGGTTCCGGATGCAGGCTGCCTGAAGTATTTCTCTCTGCACCTGTATGACGAGGGGGTTGTGCTCCAGATGCCCGTAAAGGAAAAACCGGAAGAAGTGCCGGAGTTTAAGCCGAGCCCCAAGCTTTTTCAGGCCATGAAAGAGTCGGTGGAATGGGGAGACTGCCAGGACATAGAGACAGTGGGTGCGCTCAATGATATGATTACCAAAGGCGATATGCGGGAAGTAGTACTCGTACAGGAAGCACATCAGGAGCGCCAGATCGGCGAGATTGCAAAGCGTATAGCAGAAAAAAGAGATACGAAGTTTGTACTGATTGCAGGCCCGTCGTCTTCAGGCAAAACTACATTTTCCCACAGGTTGTCCATACAGCTTCGGGTTAACGGACTGAGGCCGCATCCTATTGCAGTAGACAACTATTTCGTTGACAGAGAGCATACCCCGAGGGACAAGGACGGCAATTATAATTTTGAATGCCTGGAGGCAATCGATATCGAAAAATTCAACGAAGATATGGAAGCCCTCATCCGCGGGAAAGAAGTGTATCTTCCTATATTTGATTTTAAGACCGGAAAGAGAAAATATGATATCCGTCCGAAGAGACTGGGACCGGATGATATTCTTGTTATAGAAGGGATTCACTGCCTGAATCCGAAACTGACGGAAGCAATGAGGAATGAATGCAAGTTCAGGATTTATATCAGCGCACTGACCCAGCTCAATGTTGATGAACATAACCGCATTCCCTCTACGGACGGACGTCTGATCCGGAGGATTGTGAGAGATGCGCGCACACGGGGGGCCTCTGCCATGAGAACAATTGCCATGTGGCCTTCCGTACGCAGGGGAGAAGAAGAAAATATTTTTCCGTATCAGGAGGAGGCGGATGTAATGTTTAATTCTTCCCTTCTCTATGAGCTGGCAGTGCTTAAGCAATATGTAGAACCGCTGCTCTTCGGGGTAGACAGAGACTCAGAAGAGTATCTTGAAGCAAAACGTCTTTTGAAGTTCTTTGATTATTTTGTGGGAATCGGAAGCGAATATGTGCCGACGAATTCCCTTTTGAGAGAATTCATCGGCGGCGGATGTTTCCGTGTGTAAGATTGTGATTTAACTTAGTAGATTTTTTTGAGATGATCCATCCGCGCGGTCATATTCTGGAGCAGCAGATCTGCAATAGTAATTGCCGTCATGGATTCCACAACTACGACTGCTCGTGGGACGATGACAGGATCGTGCCGGCCAAGTACTTTGATCTCGGTATTTTCTCCGGAAGTATTGACCGTGTGCTGGGATCTTGCGATAGAGGATGTCGGTTTTACGGCAGCTCTTAAAATCAGTCTGGATCCGTCACTCATACCTCCGAGTGTACCTCCGGAATGATTCGTCTTCTTGAAGATGCGGCCGTCCTCAGAATAAAAAGCATCGTTGTTTCTGCTTCCTGCGGACAGCGGTGCTTTAAAACCGTCTCCGATCTCCACGCCCTTGACAGCACCCACTGACATAACAGCCTGTGCAAGGAGAGCGTCGAGCTTGTCGAAGACCGGTTCTCCCAGTCCTACAGGAAGATTGTCGGCGATACATTCAATGATCCCGCCGCAGGAGTCTCTGTCCGCCATCAGTGAAGCAATATATTCACCGGCCTGTTCTGCGACCGCATTATTCGGCATATACAGGCTGTTTTCTTCGATCTCAGAATAATGGCAGTCTTCTTCGCTTACCGTATACGGGCCGATTGCTTTTGTGTATGCACGGACAGAGATGCCAAGTTCGCCAAGCAGAAGAGAAGCAATGGCGCCGGCGGCAACGCGGCCGATAGTTTCCCTGCCGGAAGAACGCCCGCCGCCGCGGTAGTCGCGGAAACCGTATTTTTCTGTAAAGGGGTAATCCGCATGACCGGGACGGAAGAGCTCGGCAATATTTCCGTAATCGCGGGAACGCTGATCCTGGTTGCGTACAAGAAGAGAGATGGGAGTACCTGTTGTCTTTCCCTCGAAGACGCCGGACAGGATTTCGACAGAATCAGTCTCGTTTCTCTTGGTTGTAAATCTGCTCTGACCTGGTCTTCTGCGGTCAAGGAACTTCTGGATCTGTTCCTCGCAAAGTGCAAGACCGGCAGGACATCCGTCTATTACAACACCGATTCCGGGGCCGTGGGATTCCCCCCATGTTGTTATGCGAAATATTTTTCCAAATGATGAACCACTCATAATAATAGATGTTCTCCTTTCTGAATCTGTACATGAATCAGTACACAAGGACAATTATATAGGAAAGAACCTGTCGTTGACAAGTATAAGTGCACTTTACTTTTTATTCGTAACGTACTATAATGAAACAGAAATTGTATAAAGGAGATTAGACTGACTGATGAGCGAAAAAAGAATAAATAACTCTGATCTGCATCACGAAAATATAGATACTAAAGATGACAGTGTACTCAACAAAGTCTCGGAAGAAATATCTGATCTCCCTGGGGGAGACGGAAATAGTACAGTTTCTGGAAAACAGGCAAAGAAAAAACGCGGATCAAGAGGAAAAGGCAGAAGAAAAAAGAATAAGAAGAGTATGGGGAAAAAACCATGGATTATCGCCGGAAGTATTGTGGGAGGACTGCTGGTGATCTACCTGGGAGTGGCGGCTTTCTTTATGAGCCATTTTCTTATAAATACAACAGTTAACGGAAAAGACTTTTCCGGAAAAACAGTGGATGATGTAGAGGAATACCTCAAAAATCAGGTTGCGGACTACGAGCTGACTGTATTAGAGCAGAATAATATCTCAGATGTAATTACCGGTTCAGATATATCACTGACTTATCAGGAAAACTCACAGGCTTCTGATGCACTGAAGGCACAGAACCAGCTGCTCTGGATTACCTCTCTGTTTTCGAAGTCAGATACAGATCTGACGGTTCAGGTAGAGTATGACGAAGCGGCACTTGATGAGAAGATACAGAATCTGCAGGCTGTGACAGCAGAACAGACGGATCCGGTGCCGGCCCATCCGGAATATGACGGGAATTCTTTTGTTGTGGCAGATGAACAGTACGGCACGAAAGTAGATATGGAGACTCTGACTGCAAAAATTAAGCAGTATATTACAGAATTTAGAACGAGTCTTGACATGATGGACGAGGAGTGTTATGTGATGCCTGCATATACTTCGGATTCTCCGGAGGTACAGGCTGCCTGTGACGAGATGAATTCTTATCTGAAAGCCAGCATTACCTATCCGATGGATGAAAATGTGGTGGTAGATAAATCGCTTATTTCAGGGTGGCTTACTTATGACGACAGTATGCAGGTTACATTCAATGAAGATGCCGTAAAGGCGTGGATGAGAGAATTTGGAAGCAAATACGATACAGCCGGAACGACGAGGTCAATTACAACACCGACAGGCAAGACGGCACAGGTATCCGGCGGTACATATGGCTGGATCGTAGATGAAGCAACAGAGACGACAAATCTGATTAACAGCATCAAAAATGGCGAGGTGGCAGAGCGTCAGCCGGCTTACAAGCAGACTGCGGCCTCCCATGGCGCTCAGGATTGGGGAAGCACGTACATCGAAGTTGATATCGCTGCACAGCATATGTGGTATATTGTAGATGGTTCAGTCGCTATGGAAACTGACGTTGTGACCGGACTCCCGGACGGAGACCGGGATACGCCGACAGGCGTTTATTCTATATTATATACAGAACGTGATTCTACATTGAAAGGAGCAATCGATCCGGCTACGGGTAAACCCAGCTATGAGACTCCGGTTGCATTCTGGATGCCGTTTACATGGCAGGGACATGGGTTCCATGATGCTACATGGCAGTCCTCTTTTGGTGGCTCGCGCTATCAGACACACGGGTCCCACGGATGTGTAAATATGCCGTACAGTAAGGCAGAACAGCTTTTTGGTATGATCAGCGCGGGGACTCCGGTTATCGTGCATAATTAGAGCGGTATTACTGTTCATAACAGTGCGGAATAAAACAGATGGAGACAGGATATAGAGAATATGTATGAACTTCTGAAAAAAGACGGAATGGCAAAACGGGGACGGTTTCATACCGTGCACGGTACAATTGAGACACCCGTATTTATGAACGTGGGGACAGCTGCGGCAATCAAAGGAGCTGTGTCCACGGATGATCTCAGGACAATCAAAACGCAGGTGGAACTGTCAAATACATACCATCTGCACGTGCGTCCGGGAGATGAAATTGTGAAGAAACTGGGCGGGCTGCACCGTTTTATGAACTGGGACAAGCCTATACTGACGGATTCGGGAGGATTTCAGGTGTTTTCTCTTGCCTCTCTTCGTAAGATAAAGGAAGAGGGGGTTCACTTCCATTCCCACATTGACGGACGAAAAATCTTCATGGGGCCGGAGGAGAGTATGCAGATTCAGTCTAATCTGGCCTCCACCATCGCGATGGCGTTTGATGAGTGCCCTTCCAGTGTGGCGGATAAGAAATATATCCAGAATTCTGTTGAGCGTACGGCACGGTGGCTGAAGCGCTGCAGGGACGAGATGCAGAGGCTGAACTCACTCCCGGATACGATTAATCCCCATCAGATGCTTTTCGGAATTAATCAGGGCGGTGTATATGAAGATATCCGTATTGCCCACGCACAGATGATTACAGAACTGGATCTTGACGGATATGCCGTAGGAGGTCTGGCAGTCGGGGAGAGCCATGAGGAAATGTACCGGATACTGGACGCGGTAGTGCCTTACCTGCCTGATAATAAGCCTACCTATCTGATGGGTGTGGGAACGCCTGCAAATATTCTGGAAGCTGTTGACAGAGGCGTTGATTTCTTCGACTGCGTGTATCCGTCCAGAAACGGCAGACACGGACACGTGTATACAAACCATGGCAAAATGAATCTTTTCAATGCAAAATATGAGCTGGATGACCGGCCGATTGAAGAAGGATGCGGCTGTCCTGCGTGCAGAAGCTACAGCAGAGCTTATATCCGCCATCTGCTCAAGGCAAAGGAAATGCTCGGAATGCGGCTTTGTGTGCTGCATAACCTGTATTTCTATAATACGATGATGGAAGAGATCAGGGATGCAATCGACGCAGGGGAATATAAAGCGTATAAAAAGCGGAAGCTGGATGCGGTGTCAGGACGTCCGTAACAATGTTTTTTCTGCGTTTTATTGTCATGATTTTCAAAAAGACTCTTGAAGTAAATGGGGTTTTTGTGTATAGTAGACTTATTGCCGGATAGAAAGTTAGGAGGAAATATATTATGGGTGAAATGGCTAGTATGCTGATATTATGGGTTGTTGTGATCGGACTGATGTGGTTCCTGCTCATGCGTCCTCAGAAAAAAGAGCAGAAAAGAGTACAGGCAATGCTTGCGTCCATGGAAGTTGGCGACACAGCACTGACAACGAGCGGATTTTACGGTGTGATTATCGATATCACAGACGATGATGTGATTGTTGAATTCGGAAATAATAAAAATTGCCGTATTCCGATGCAGAAAGCAGCAATCGCGCAGATCGAGAAACCGAGCGCAGAATAAAATGTATTTATTGAGTGAAAATCTGTCAGGATGATGGGTTTTCACTTTTTTTGTAATGCGAGAATAAAAAAATAAATTTTAGAGCGCCCTCTATTTTTTGCACTGTACTACTTGAAAGACGTACAGAAATGAGGTATGATAAACAGTGATATTTTAGATTTGGAAGGGTGAGCGGTTATGAATATGAAGATCGGAGTGATAAAAGGGGATGGAATCGGACCGGAGATCGTGGACGAGGCGTTAAAGGTACTCGACCGGATCGCAGAGGTATACGGCCATTCCTTTTCTTATACGCAGCTTTTGATGGGTGGGGCGTCTATTGACGTGAACGGGGTGCCTCTTACGGACGAGACTCTTGAAGCTGCAAAGGCAAGCGATGCGGTGCTGATGGGATCTATAGGGGGAGATGCAAAGACATCTCCGTGGTATAAGCTGGAACCCTCCAGACGTCCTGAGGCAGGTCTTCTGGCTCTGAGAAAGGGCCTGAATCTGTTCGCCAATTTGAGACCGGCTGTACTCTATCAGGAATTAAAGGGCGCGTGTCCCCTGAAAGAAGAGATTGCCGATAAAGGATTCGATATGATGATCATGAGAGAGCTGACCGGCGGACTTTATTTTGGAAAACGGAGCACGAAGGAGGAGAACGGAGTCCTTGTGGCCAGAGACGAGCTTACATACAGCGAGGAGGAGATCAGACGTATTGCAAAGCGGGGATTTGACATTGCCATGAAACGCAGGAAGAAAGTGACAAGCGTGGATAAGGCGAACGTGCTGGACTCGTCAAGACTCTGGAGAAAAGTTGTGGAAGAGGTCTCTGAGGACTATCCGGAAGTACAGCTGGAGAATATGCTTGTCGACAACTGTGCGATGCAGCTTGTTAAGGATCCGGCACAGTTTGATGTGATTCTGACGGAAAATATGTTCGGGGATATTCTCTCTGACGAGGCAAGCATGGTGACCGGCTCCATCGGAATGCTTGCGAGCGCCAGCCTGAATGAGACAAAATTCGGTCTGTATGAACCCAGCGGCGGGTCTGCACCGGATATTGCAGGCAGAGGAATTGCGAATCCGATCGCTACGATTCTTTCGGCAGCTATGATGCTGAAATACTCCTTTGACCTTGACGCAGAGGCAAAAGCCATTGAAGATGCCGTATCAGCTGTTTTAAAGGAAGGGTACCGCACCATTGATATTATGTCCGAGGGAATGAAGCAGATCGGGACAAAAGAGATGGGAGACCGGATCTGTTCCCATATCGGATGAAAGATAAGCGCATAAACAGAAAAGTATAGACATATAAAGACATTGCAGGAAAGCGAGGAAATGACAGATGAGAAGCGATACAGTGACCAAAGGCGTTCAGCAGGCGCCTCACAGATCTTTATTTAACGCTCTTGGCATGACAAAAGAAGAGCTTGAAAGACCATTGATCGGGGTGGTCAGCTCATACAATGAGATTGTTCCGGGGCATATGAATCTTGATAAGATTACCGAAGCGGTAAAAATGGGCGTCGCAATGGCAGGCGGCACTCCGATCGTCGTTCCGGCGATTGCTGTGTGCGACGGAATTGCCATGGGACATATAGGCATGAAATACTCACTTGTGACAAGAGATCTTATTGCAGATTCCACAGAGGCTCTTGCCATGGCGCATCAGTTTGACGGTCTTGTAATGATTCCCAATTGTGACAAGAACGTGCCGGGACTTCTGATGGCGGCAGCGCGCGTGAACATTCCGACGATTTTTGTCAGCGGCGGCCCGATGCTGGCCGGTCATGTAAAAGGCGGACGAACCAGTCTCTCCAGTATGTTTGAGGCTGTCGGAGCGCACGCAGCAGGAAAGATCACAGATGAAGATCTGTGCGAATATGAGAATAAGGCCTGCCCGACCTGTGGTTCCTGTTCCGGTATGTATACTGCAAACAGTATGAACTGCCTTACAGAAGCACTGGGGATGGGGCTCCGCGGCAACGGAACTATCCCGGCAGTATATTCGGCAAGAATTCAGCTTGCAAAACACGCAGGTATGCAGGTGATGGAGCTTGTCAGAAAGAATATCAGACCCCGTGATATTATGACTGAAGATGCAATCCTCAACGCCCTGACAGTCGATATGGCACTCGGATGTTCTACGAACAGTATGCTGCATCTTCCGGCTATTGCCCATGAGATCGGTATGGATTTTGAAATTGATTTTGCAAACAGCATCAGCGAGAAGACACCGAATCTGTGTCATCTTGCACCGGCAGGCCATACCTATATAGAAGACCTTAATGAGGCAGGCGGCGTGTATGCTGTCATGAATGAATTGAGCAAGAAGAACCTTCTGAATCTTGACTGTATGACAGTTACCGGAAAGACAGTGGGAGAAAATATTGCCGGATGTGAGAATCTGAATCCTGAAGTTATCCGTCCGATTGACAATCCGTACAGTGAAACCGGCGGACTTGCAGTACTCAAAGGAAATCTGGCTCCGGACGGCAGCGTAGTAAAGCGTTCTGCTGTCTGCGACGAGATGCTTGTGCATGAAGGACCGGCGAGAATCTTTGAGAGCGATGAAGAAGCGACAGAGGCAATCAAGAGCGGAAAGATCAATCCGGGCGATGTTATCGTTATCCGTTACGAGGGACCGAAAGGCGGACCGGGAATGAGAGAGATGCTTAATCCGACTTCGGCTATCGCAGGATACGGCCTGGGATCTACCGTGGCGCTGATCACGGACGGACGATTCAGCGGTGCCTCCCGCGGCGCCTCCATCGGACACGTGTCTCCTGAAGCGGCTGTAGGCGGTCCGATTGCGCTTGTAGAAGAGGGAGATATCATTAAGATAAATATTCCGGAGCTGAAGTTGGAACTTGATATTTCGGACGAAGAGATGGCTGCAAGAAAGGCTAAATGGCAGCCCAGAGAGCCGAAAGTCAAGACTGGTTATCTTGCAAGATATGCAGCAATGGTTACATCCGGGAACCGGGGGGCTATTCTGGAAGTACCGGGGAAGAATGAGTGATTGGAAGGAGCGAAAGAAAAAAGAATGCAGTTAAATGGAGCTGAGATAGTAATAGAATGCCTGAAAGAGCAGGGGGTGGACACCGTCTTCGGATATCCGGGCGGAGCGATCCTCAATGTGTACGATGAACTGTACAAACATCGCGATGAGATCCGGCATATTCTGACATCCCATGAGCAGGGAGCGTCCCATGCGGCAGACGGCTATGCGAGGGCTACAGGCAAGGTGGGCGTCTGTCTGGCGACCAGCGGTCCGGGTGCCACGAACCTTGTGACAGGTATCGCAACGGCATATATGGACTCTATTCCGATCGTTGCGATTACGTGTAACGTGGGAGTATCGCTTCTCGGGAAAGACAGTTTCCAGGAGATAGACATTACAGGTATTACAATGCCTATCACAAAATACAGTTTTATTGTAAAGGATGTGACAAAGCTTGCCGATACGATCCGCAAGGCGTTCCGGATTGCAAAGACCGGACGTCCGGGTCCTGTGCTGATCGATATACCGAAAGATGTGACGGCTGCGGTTACGGAGTACGAACGCCAGGAGCTTGGAAAATACGTACCGGAACATCCGCATATCAATGAAGAGAAGATAAGAGATGTACTCTCCATGCTGGAGAATGCAGAGAGACCTTATGTTTTCGTAGGCGGCGGAGCAGTTCTCTCCGGTGCCAGTGAAGAATTAATGGAATTTGTAAATAAGCTGGACGCACCGGTTACGGACAGTCTTATGGGAAAAGGAGCTTTTCCGGGGACGGATCCGCGCTATACAGGTATGCTTGGTATGCATGGAACAAAGACTTCAAACTACGGCGTCAGTGAATGTGACCTGCTTGTTGTACTGGGAGCAAGATTCAGTGACCGGGTTACGGGTAATACAGAGACCTTTGCCAAGAATGCCAAGATCCTTCAGATCGATATTGATGCGGCGGAGATCAATAAAAATATACTGGTATCAGAAGAGATTATCGGCGATGTGAAAGAAGTGCTGAGCATATTGAACCGTCATCTCAGACAGCAGGATCACGCAAAGTGGCTGGAACACATACAGTCCTATAAAGAGAAGTATCCGCTGAAATATCATCCGGATGTGCTTACAGGACCCTTTATTGTGGAAGAGATCTACCGTCAGACAAAAGGCGAAGCGCTGATCGTTACGGAAGTGGGACAGCATCAGATGTGGGCTGCCCAGTATTATAAATACACGAAGCCGAGAACGCTGCTTACATCGGGCGGCCTCGGAACAATGGGTTACGGCCTCGGCGCTTCCATGGGTGCAAAAGTCGGATGTCCGGATAAGACAGTTGTAAATATCGCCGGTGACGGATGTTTCCGTATGAATTTAAATGAGATCGCTACAGCGGTCAGACATAATATCCCGATTATAGAAGTGGTGGTTAATAACCATGTGCTCGGTATGGTTCGCCAGTGGCAGGATCTCTTCTACGATGAGAGATATTCTGCTACAGTGCTGCGTGATGCTGTTGACTTTGCAAAAGTGGCTGAAGCGATGGGCGCTGTGGGCATTCATGCAGAGACACAGGAAGAATTCAGAGCGGCGTTTGAAAAAGCGCTTTCCCTGAACCGTCCGGTTGTGATCGACTGTCAGATCGGCAGCGATGATAAGGTGTGGCCGATGGTTGCGCCGGGAACAGACATTAAAGAAGCATTTGACGAGGAGGATATGAAAAATGAGCAGAGTGTATAATTTCTCAGCAGGTCCGGCTGTACTGCCGGAGGAAGTGCTTAAAGAAGCAGCCGATGAAATGCTGGACTACAGAGGAACGGGAATGTCGGTGATGGAGATGAGCCACCGCTCCAAAGCTTTTGAGGAGATCATTACGACAGCAGAGCAGGATCTTCGTGATCTGATGGGAATTCCGGATAATTATAAGGTTCTTTTTCTTCAGGGCGGCGCATCCCAGCAGTTTGCAATGATTCCGATGAATCTGATGAAGAACCGTGTGGCGGACTATATTATTACAGGGCAGTGGGCGAAGAAAGCGGCGAAAGAAGCAGAAAAGTACGGAAAGGTTAACAGGATTGCATCATCCGAGGATAAGACATTTTCCTATATTCCGGACTGTTCCGATCTGCCGGTATCCGAAGATGCGGACTATGTCTATATCTGTGAAAACAATACGATTTACGGAACCAAGTTCAAAGAGCTTCCGAATACAAAAGGCAAGACGCTTGTGGCTGATGTCTCATCCTGCTTCTTGTCCGAGCCTGTAGATGTGACAAAATACGGACTGATTTATGGCGGAGTCCAGAAAAATATCGGACCTGCAGGTGTAGTTATTGTAATCATCAGGGAGGATCTGATTACAGAGGATGTACTTCCGGGCACTCCGACTATGCTTACATACAAGACGCACGCTGACGCAAAATCTCTTTACAATACACCTCCTGCATACGGAATTTATATCTGCGGTAAAGTATTTAAGTGGCTCAAAGCCCAGGGCGGCCTTGAGGCGATGAAAGAGAGAAATGAGAAGAAGGCGAAGGTTCTCTATGATTTCCTTGACCAGAGCAGACTTTTTAAGGGAACTGTAGTACCAAAGGACCGTTCTCTCATGAACGTACCGTTTGTGACAGGAAATGCAGATCTGGATGCCAAATTTGTCAAAGAGGCAAAAGAAGCAGGACTTGAGAACCTGAAAGGACACAGAACGGTCGGCGGTATGCGTGCAAGCATTTATAATGCAATGCCGTACGAAGGTGTCGTGGCACTTGTTGATTTTATGAAGAAATTTGAAGAGGAGAATCTGTAAGATGTATAAATATCATTGCCTTAATCCGATCTCGGAAGCGGGACTGAGCCAGTTGGATGAAAATTATGTAATGACGGGAAATGCGGATGAGGCTGACGCGATTCTCGTAAGAAGCGCTAAGATGCACGATATGGATTTCGGGGATAATCTGAAAGCCATCGCACGTGCCGGGGCCGGGGTTAATAATATTCCGCTGGATCGCTGCGCGGAAGAGGGAATCGTTGTGTTTAACACTCCGGGAGCAAATGCAAACGGAGTAAAAGAACTGGTGATTGCAGGAATGCTTCTGGCAGCGCGTGATATTATCGGCGGCATTAACTGGGTACAGGAGTATGAGGAAGACGGAGATATCGCCAAAATTACGGAGAAGAAAAAGAAAGCCTTTGCGGGAACAGAGCTTCAGGGAAAGAAGCTGGGGGTAATCGGTCTGGGAGCAATCGGTGTTCGTGTGGCCAACGTGGCGATTCATCTCGGTATGGATGTTTACGGATATGATCCATATGTGTCGGTTGATGCGGCATGGATGCTTTCGCGGAGCATTCACCATGCGAAGACGGTAGACGAACTGTATAAGGAGTGCGATTACATTACAATCCACGTGCCGGCGCTTGAAGATACGAAAGGCATGATTGATAAGAATGCCATCGGTCTGATGAAGGACGGCGTGGTAATCCTCAATCTTGCCCGCGATGTCCTCGTAAACCAGGAGGATATTGTGGATGCGCTTGTATCCGGAAAGGTCCGTTCTTATGTGACGGATTTCCCGACAAAGGAGATTGTCGGCGTGAAAAATGCTATTGTGATTCCACATCTGGGCGCATCCACCGAGGAGTCGGAGGATAACTGTGCAAAGATGGCTGCCGCAGAACTGAAGGATTTCCTTGAAAACGGTAATATTACACATTCTGTAAATTATCCGGACTGTAATATGGGAGTCAAGGGAGAAGGTCAGAGAATTACGATCCTGCATAAGAATATACCGAATATGCTTGGACAGTTTACAACGCTGCTCGCGGAGAAAAATATGAATATAGCCCTTATGACAAATAAGAGCAGAAAAGAGTATGCCTATACAATGATCGATGTGGACACAGAGGTGTCTTCTGAACTGGAAAAACAGCTTGCCGGTGTGAACGGTGTACTCAAAGTGCGTGTGATACGATAAAAGCGACAAAGAACGGCGCCGACATAATTTGACAGAGGAGAAATGAGCCTGCCGTTCCGCATAACACGAATACATTGACGACAGAGAGGTCGGAAAAGATACAGTACTACAGCTGTATCTTTCCGGCTTTTTCTTGTCCGCAGATTAAACAGAAATTTCTGGAAAATATTTGACATTAATTGCATTCTTGTATACAATTATGCAAGGATACAAAATGATATAAATTGTATTTATCAGAGACGGAGGAAGAAAACATGGAAGACAGAAAAGTTTTTTTAAACGAGCACACAAATCTTCTGGAACTTGAGGAGCATATGTTTCCGCTTGTGGATGTGGAGACTCCGAATGTGTTCCGGAATCTGTTCCATTATGACGAGATACCGAAAATCGCGTTTAACGACAGAATCGTGCCGCACCATATGCCGGATGAGATCTGGATAACAGATACCACTTTTCGTGATGGACAGCAGTCAAGAGCACCTTATACATCCGACCAGATTGTGACGATCTATGATTATCTGCATCGGCTGGGAGGACCAAACGGAAAGATCCGGCAGAGTGAATTCTTCCTCTACAGTAAAAAAGACAGAGATGCTGTGTACCGCTGCCTGGAAAAGGGATATGAATTTCCTGAGGTTACGAGCTGGATAAGGGCGAGCAAAAAGGATTTTGAACTGGTAAAAGAGATCGGATTGAAGGAAACGGGTATACTTGTCAGCTGTTCGGATTATCATATCTTTTATAAACTGAAGATGACGCGCAGACAGGCGATGGAGCATTATCTTTCTGTTGTGCGTGAGTGTATGGAGACCGGTGTCAGGCCGAGATGTCATCTGGAGGATATCACAAGATCAGATATCTACGGATTCGTGATACCGTTCTGTGTAGAGTTAATGAAGCTGATGGAGCAATATCGCATTCCGGTAAAGATCCGCGTCTGCGATACGATGGGATACGGGGTTAATTATCCCGGCGCCGTAATTCCCCGGTCCATACCGGGGATTATCTACGGACTGATGGTTCATGCAGGCGTGCCCAGCGAACTGATTGAGTTCCACGGACACAATGATTTTTATAAGGCAGTAAATAATTCGAGCACAGCATGGCTCTATGGGGCGTGCGGAGTCAACTGTTCCCTGTTCGGCATAGGGGAGAGGACAGGCAATACTCCTCTGGAGGCCATGGTATTCGAATATGCACAGCTGCGCGGTACGCTGGACGGCATGGATACTACGGTGATTACAGAACTTGCTGAATACTATGAAAAAGAGATCGGATATAAAATTCCTCCGAGAACTCCGTTTGTCGGCAGAAATTTCAATGTGACAAGAGCAGGCATTCATGCCGACGGTATGTTGAAAAACGAGGAGATTTACAACATATTTGATACAGACAAATTCCTGAACCGTCCGGCTCTTGTCTCGATTTCCAATACATCGGGAACAGCCGGCATCGCCTACTGGATCAATGCGTATTACAAACTTTCCGGAGACAGACAGGTAGATAAGAATTCAGAACTGGTCCGCAGAGTGAAGGCAAGTGTGGATAAAGAATATGAGGAC
This sequence comes from uncultured Ruminococcus sp., assembly GCA_904377845.1. Classification (GTDB taxonomy): domain Bacteria; phylum Bacillota; class Clostridia; order Lachnospirales; family Lachnospiraceae; genus Mediterraneibacter. The sequence goes on from CAJFGR010000022.1 coordinate 29,912, forward strand.
GGAAGGGTTACGGTCTTGACAGATGAAGAATTAATTGACAAAATAGACAGTGTATGTAAAGAACTGCATATGACATTGTGACCAGGAGGGCTTCAGGATGGAGGAATATCAGGATCATTCCCTGAGCGGGCGTGTTTTTCAGAAGATCCGTGAAGATATCCTTAACGGAAAGTATAAGGAAAATGATGAGCTCAGGGAGAATACCATCGGAAGAGAATTAGGAGTGAGCCGCACTCCTGTCAGAGAGGCTCTCAGACAGCTTGAACTGGAGGGGCTTGTGACGATCATTCCGAATAGAGGGGCTTACGTGACAGGCATCAGCCGGAAAGATATCTGGGATATCTATATGATCCGCTCACATCTGGAAGGATTGTGTGCCAGATGGGCGGTGGAGCATATCACAGAAGAGCAGCTTGATGCGCTGGAAGAAACCCTGATGCTCTCTGAATTTCAGATGAACAAGGAGAGCGGGTTCAGTGTGCAGCAGGTAGCCGCCCTGGACGGAAGGTTTCATGCAATACTCTATGATGCTTCGGGTAGCCGGATATTGAGCCATGTTCTGACGGATTTTCATAACTATGTACAGATGGCGCGCAAGTCGTCTATCGTTTCGGAAGAAAGAGCAAGAAAATCCATACGGGAACACCGCCAGATCCTGCGTGCTATTAAAGAGCGGGATGCAGAGATGGCGGAACAGCTTGCAAACGAACATATTTTACACGTAATGCAGAACCTGAAAAAGCAGGGATACCGCGCGGATGCGGCGGAGATGTAAAAAGGGGACGGCACAGCCTGTCTGTGCTGTCAGCAAAAAGATCAGGAGGAGACAGACAATGGAAAAAATTAAAATGACGACACCGCTTGTGGAGATGGACGGAGATGAGATGACAAGGATTCTCTGGAAGATGATCAAGGACGAACTTCTTATCCCGTATATTGATCTTAAAACAGAATACTATGATCTTGGGCTTGAGCACAGGAATGAGACAAATGATCAGGTTACCATAGATTCTGCAATGGCGACAAAGAAATATAAAGTGGCGGTAAAATGTGCTACAATCACGCCGAATGCAGCGCGTATGGACGAGTATAACCTGAAAGAGATGTGGAAGAGCCCGAATGGAACAATCCGTGCTATTCTTGATGGAACTGTATTCCGTGCACCGATCGTTGTGAAAGGCATTGAGCCATGTGTGAAGAACTGGGAAAAACCGATCACAATTGCAAGGCACGCATATGGAGACGTCTACAAGGGCTCTGAGATGAAAATACCGGGACCCGGCAAGGTAGAGCTTGTGTACACGGCTGAAGACGGAAGTCAGACAAAAGAACTGGTACATAATTTTGACGGACCCGGTATTGTACAGGGAATGCACAATCTGAATAAATCCATAGAGAGTTTTGCAAGGAGCTGTTTCTCCTATGCCCTTGATACAAAACAGGATCTGTGGTTTGCAACAAAAGATACGATCTCCAAGAAATACGACCATACATTCAAAGATATTTTCCAGGAGATTTACGATGCTGAGTTCGACGAGAAGTTCAAAGCGGCGGGAATTGAATATTTCTACACTCTGATCGACGATGCGGTAGCGCGTGTAATGAAATCCCACGGCGGCTATATATGGGCGTGCAAGAACTATGATGGCGATGTAATGAGCGATATGATCTCATCTGCCTTTGGTTCACTGGCTATGATGACATCGGTTCTTGTATCTCCGGAAGGATACTATGAGTATGAGGCAGCTCACGGCACAGTGCAGCGTCACTATTACAAACATTTGAAAGGCGAAGAGACATCCACCAATTCTGTGGCAACAATCTTTGCATGGACCGGTGCTCTGAGAAAACGCGGAGAGCTGGACGGTAATAAAGATCTGATGGAATTTGCTGACCGTCTTGAAAAAGCGACTATCGATACCATCGAGGCCGGAGAAATGACAAAAGATCTGGCGCTGATCACGACAATCGAAAATCCGACAGTATTAAACAGCGAGCAGTTCATTAAAGCAATCGCCAAAAGACTGTAAATTCCGATTTTTCGTATCGGCTGATGTTACGCACAACGTCTGGACACAGTCACCTACTGCAGTCTGACTCACGTATCCACAGACAGAGAAAAAGA
>CAJFGR010000023.1 GCA_904377845.1 uncultured Ruminococcus sp.
TGCCATGGTCGAAAGAACTTCCAGCTGAATGTTACAGTAAGCGCCGCCAATGAACAGCGGCGCATGATTTATGCGGGGCGGAGGATTTGACGTTTACATAATTAGGGCTACTATTGTGGGATAAAATTATCGTGTATTATTAACAATAAAAATATTAAGCTGATTAGGCAAATAGTATTGAAAAAGGAAGGAGGCTCTCCATGTGCACCTGTATCACCTACCTCAATAACGCTTTCTACTTCGGCCGAAACCTCGACCTTGACTGTTCTTTCGGCGAAACCGTCACGATCACCCCACGCAATTTCCCTCTTATTTTCCGGAAAGCCGGGCGGCAGGATCACCACTACGCCATGATCGGCATGGCGTCAGCCGATGACAGTTTTCCGCTGTATGCAGAGGCTGTCAACGAAAAGGGCCTTGCAATGGCGGGCTTAAATTTTCCGGGAAATGCATTTTATCAGCAACCGGATGGAAAAGGTCTGGAGATTGCCTCATTTGAAGTGATCGCGTGGCTTCTCGGGAAATGTGCTTCTGTGGCGGAAGCGGAAGAGTATCTGCATGAAATGAAGATTGTTGATCTTGCATTTTCGGCTCGGATGCCGCCAGCGCCGCTTCATTGGATGCTTGCAGACCATGAGAAATGTCTTGTTCTTGAGGCGGTCAGAGATGGTCTGAAAGTATATGAAAATCCATTCGGAGTGCTTACGAATAATCCGCCTTTTGAGTATCACAGGATGAACATGAACAATTATATGAACCTGACAACGGAGAGCCCCCAGAATCGTTTCGCGGACAGGCTGGATCTTAAGCCCTATGCACAGGGAATGGGAGCTATGGGGCTTCCGGGCGACGCATCATCGGCGTCCCGTTTTGTTCGTGCGGCATTTCTGAAGTGGAACTCTGTTGCTCCGGAAGAGGAGAAGGCGAACGTTTCTCAGTTCTTCCACATTCTGGACAGTGTGGCTATGGTCCGCGGATCCGTAGTGACGGATCAGGGAACCTACGATATTACCACATATTCCTGCTGCGCAAATGCGAGGACAGGCGTTTACTATTATAAGACGTATGACGACAGCCGAGTGCGTGCAGTGGATATGCATGAGACAGATCTGGACGGGAATGTACTAATTCAAAGATAATAGTTCAGCCATGGCACTGCCTGTTCGAAAAATCATGCGAGCATGATTTTCTCTTTTTGACAGCCCCATGGCTGAACTGTTGTCTGAAAACCGTTGACATTTTAAGTTTAAAGTGATAAAGTGTTACCAGACCGATGAGGAAGAGCAAGTAACTTCACTGGACGCTTCACAGAGAGCCGCGGGCGGTGGGATCGCGGTATGCCGGACTTGGAGTGAATGGGCTTCTGAGGGCGAGTTGAAAATCAGAGTAGGCGAGCCGGAGAACTGACTCCGTTATCAAAGAAAGCATATGTCAGTATGCATGAGTGGATGTAGTATATTACGTCAAGCCGGGTGGCACCGCAGGAGTATTTGTATGAATTACAGCTCTTGTCCCTGCAATTTTATTGTATGGGATGAGGGCTTTTTATTTTGCGCGATACGCCCGGATGGCGACCGCCGTGCTTGCACGAGCGGGCATCCGACGGGCAACGGTCATCGAGCGGCAATGCCGCGAGATGAACGAGGTATCGCGGTGAGCGGGTGGGGGAAGGAATCTTCCCTTATCCGCTCAAAAAAGACTGAGTGGAAAACAACTGATATCCCATATGTTATGCGATACATGGCAGCACAGAGGAAAGGAGATATTACCATGAAACTTGAAAATTATGAAGTACACCTTCCGAACTATTCGATCGGAGATAAAATTTATGACAAGATCGGACCGGTATGTGAATCATACGGCAGGAAAGTTCTTGTGATCGGCGGTAGAAAAGCACTTGCGGCAGCATATGACAAGATCAGGTCTTATGTGGAGCAGACGAATCTTGAGATTATCGGAAAAGAGATTTACGGTGAGAACTGTACGTATGCCACAGTGGAAAAGCTGCGCGCCATGCCTCTGTATCAGGAGGCTGACATGGTATTCGGCGTAGGCGGCGGCAAGGCGCTGGATACAGTGAAATGCCTGTGTATTACGGATGACAAGCCGGTATTTGCATTCCCGACGATCGCGTCAAACTGTTCCGCCTGCACATCGGTTTCCATTATGTACAATGAGGACGGCACATTTCTGAAACCGCATTTTTTCATCAGGCCGGTCATGCATTCATTTATTGATACGGAAATTATTGCCAAGGCGCCCAGCCAGTATATGTGGGCAGGAATCGGTGATACCTATGCGAAATATTATGAAGCCACGATCTCATCAAGGGATGAACAGCTGGAACATTTTACCGCTCTTGGCGTGGCAGTCAGCCGGATGTGCTGTGACCCGCTGATCCAGTACGGACCGAAAGCGCTGGAAGACCACAAGAAAGGGCTCTGCACCTATGACGTGGAGCAGGTTGTGCTGGCGATTGTCGTGACCACGGGTATTGCGTCTATCTTCCTGACAAAGGATTATACACCGGATTACAACAGCGGTCTCGCTCACGCGATATTCTATGCTATGACATCCTATCCGGTTATCGAGGAGAGGCATCTGCACGGCGAAGTAGTCGGATTCGGCATCCTGCTGGCGCTCCTCGTTGATCAGCAGTATGACGAGTTTGAGAAAATTTACAGACTGAACCGGGCAGTTGATCTTCCGGTTTCACTTGAGGACATCGAAATTACGGATGAACAGTGGAACGAATGCATGGAGCGCATCCCGGAAATGTCGGATGTAGCCCATTATCCGTATAAGGTGACAAAGGAAATGCTGACAGAGGCAATGGACAGACTGAGAGAAAGAGTGAGAAAAGACAATGAAGAAGAATAAAACAGGGGCAGTCATTCTTGGAGTGGCATTTGTATGGTTTACGACACATTTCGGAGGCGGATTCGCATCAGGAGCGCAGATATACAGCTATTTCGTCAGGTACGGCATCTGGTGCCTGATCATGCCGGTGTTTGCAATGCTCTACAACACGGTGTTCTTTGCATACAGCCTGCGCTTTGCAAGAAAACATCAGGTTTATGACTACAGATCCTATAATAATGCGTTTTATGGAAGATTCGCACCCATATTTTCGAACCTTTTCGAGATCCTTTATATCTGCGTGATGTGTGTGGCTCCGGCGGTTGCATTTGCCACGGGCGGCGCAACGCTGAGCACACTGACAGGACTTCCGTACCTGCTCTGTACATTCCTGATCGGTGTGTTTATATTTGTGGTCGCCATATTCGGGACAGATCTGGTGCGGAAAGTAGCTTCCGTATTATCCATCTGTATTATTGCAGGACTGCTGATCGTATATATTCCCAACATCATTTCCGGTTTATCGGGAATCTCAGCAGCTGTGGAGAGCATGACAAAGGCAGAACTGCCGCTGGGGGATGCGCTTTATTCGGCATTTCTGTACGGAACGTTCCAGCTCTCTAACATTGCAGTGTTTGTGCAGCACGCGAAATCATTTGACAAGCCGGGCGATGCAGTGAAGAGCATGGGGGTCGGATTTATAGTTAATGCCTTGATGATGGTCATGGTTGTGTTGGGCCTTATGACGATTTATACGAATCCGGACGCTGCCGGGCAGAGCGTACCAACGCTCTTTATGGTACAGAACGGCGTGGGGGCTTCTTTTATGACTCCGCTCATTTCTATTCTGATTATCCTCGGCGCCGTGTCTACAGCTGTCAATATGGTAGCTGCAATGGTGAAGAGAATCTGCGGCGAGGCGGGAGAGGAAGCGTCCGGTGCAGAAGTACAGGCGTCGGGTGAAGCCGAAGAAAAAGAAAAGCCGGCCGGAAAGAAGAGATTTCAGGTTACACGAAAAGAGATCATTGCGGCGCTCATCTGCTGTATCATAGATTTCGGGATTGCTCAGTTCGGACTGCTCACTCTGATCCAGAAAGCGTATAGTTTTCTTGCTTACCTTGCAATACCGGTCATCCTCATTCCGTACATCATTCATATGATCGCGACAAGATTTGACACTAAAATTTGACTTATAGGGCCGCACCATATATAATATCTGTTGAGAAAAATTATCAATAGCAGACATACAAAGGGTGAGGCTTATTATGAAACTGAAAGAGGGAAAAAACAATCATACTTATGTGGTCGAAAAGATAGAAATCGAGCTGAATCTTGAGAGACGACTCGAGGCGCTCGGCCTGACGGAAGGCTCCAGGATCACTATATTAAATAATGATAAGAAAGGTGCAATGACTGTGAAATTCCGCGGAACACGATTCGCACTTGGCAGACGCATTGCCGACAATATCTTCGTAAAGGAGGAAGCGGCATGAGTGGAAAAGTGATAAATGTGGGATTTATCGGCAATCCGAACTGCGGAAAGACGACATTGTTCAACGCCTACACCGGAGCAAATCTGAAAGTGGCGAACTGGCCGGGCGTTACGGTGGAGAAGAAAGAAGGCTATACAACCTACAAGGGACAGGAGTTCAAGCTGATCGATCTGCCCGGTATTTACAGCCTGACTTCTTATACAATGGAAGAAAAGGTGTCCCGTGAGTGCATTATGAGCGATGAGGTAGACGTAATCGTGGATGTAGTGGATGCGTCCTGTCTGGAACGAAACCTGTACCTGACACTGCAGCTCATTGAGCTTGGAAAACCGGTTGTTCTGGCGCTCAACATGATGGATATCGTGGAAGAGCGAGGGATGGAGATCGACCTTCACCGTCTGCCCGAGATGCTCGGCATTCCTGCGATTCCTGTATCGGCGAGAAAACGTACGGGGCTTGAGATCCTGCTCCATGCAGTGGCTCATCACAAAGAATATGCAAAGCAGGGGCCTTTTATCCATCATCATTCGGATCAAACGGGACACAAACACAATCACCACAGCGAGTATGCCATGGTGTATGACGACGAAATAGAGGATAAGATCGATGCGATTATCGAACAGTTCCGCGAGAAATATCCTGAGATGGACAATATGCGCTGGCACGCCATTAAGACGCTCGAGCAGGATGATACGGTAATGAAGAAATATCCTGTCGATACGGCAGGGATTGCGGACCGGAGCTATGAGAAAGATATTATTAATGAAAAATATGATTTTATAGAAGAAGTGATCGACGAAACACTTGTCAATAAAAGTGCAAAGGCGGAACAGACAGACCGTATTGACCGTTTTATGACGAGCAGGTGGCTGGGACTTCCGATCTTTCTTGTGATCATGGCACTGGTATTTTTCCTGACATTTACGGTGGGTGACTGGCTGAAGGGATACTTCGAGACAGGGCTTGATCTTCTGACTGGAGCGGTGAGTGCAGGACTTGAGGCGGCGGGTACATCCCCGATGCTCAATTCATTGTTGGTGGACGGTATTATCTCCGGTGTGGGCGGCATCCTTACATTCCTGCCGAATATCTTCATCCTGTTCCTTGCGCTTGCTTTTCTTGAGGACAGTGGTTATATGTCGAGGGTAGCGTTCGTCATGGATGACATCATGAGCCATCTTGGACTCTCAGGAAGGGCGTTCCTGCCCATGCTGCTGGGATTCGGGTGTTCCGTTCCAGCGGTCATGGCGTCGCGTGCGCTGGAGCACCGGAAAGACAGACTGAAGACGATCCTTGTGACGCCGTTTATGTCATGCAGCGCCAGACTGCCGATTTATGTACTGTTCTCTTCGATGTTTTTCGGGGAAAATGCAATGCTGGTATGTTACTCAATGTATCTGCTGGGAATTATAATCGCGATCCTGACGGCATTTATCATTTCAAAGATTGACGGCAGCAAGGCGGAACACGCGCTGCTCATTGAGCTGCCCGAATATAAAGCACCGAATGCACGTACGATTGCGGTATATGTATGGGAGAAAGTGAAAGATTATCTGACAAAAGCAGGAACGGTTATTTTCCTTGCATCGATCATTATGTGGGTGATCCTGAATTTTGGCCCGACCGGTTATGTGACAGACATTGCAGACAGCTTCGGCTCGATCATAGGAAAAGCGATCGTACCGTTCTTCCGTCCGCTTGGACTGGGCTATTGGCAGATCGTGGTTGCACTTATTTCCGGAATCGCGGCAAAGGAAGTCGTGGTGTCAAGCTGCAGCGTGCTTTTCGGAATACAGAATATCACCACATCCCACGGTATGGACAGCTTTGTGGCTACGCTCGGGGCAATGGGCTTCGGCGCGGCAAATGCATATGCACTGATGGTATTCTGTCTGCTGTATGTGCCCTGTACGGCGACGATAGCCACGATCCACAGAGAAGTGGGAAGCAAGAAGCTGACCTGTGGAATTGTCCTGTTTCAGCTGGCGGTTGCATGGGTGGTAAGCTTTATTGCATTCCACATAGCCGGACTGATTTTGTGATGAAAGAAGCGGTTCCCGGTACTGCCGTGCCAATATGGTGATACTGTTATTGCTATTGTGAAAGTCCGGTATTGCTACAGGTTAAAGTTTAATATTGTACAGATTTGAGCAGGAGTCCTTTTGCTTCGCAGGGGGCGCCTGCTTTTTCTGTCCCCTCGAGAATACGCAGTATACTTTCCGGAGCCCGTTTCCTCTGACCGGTCTCAAGGAGGGTTCCAACGATCAGAGAAGGCATCCGGTATAGAAAATCATTTGCAGTAAGAGAGATGATAAGCGTATCTGTATCATTGGCTGTATTATCAGACTTCCGAAATGAGATTTCCAGCAGTTCTTTCTCTGTTCCCTTTTTTTTCTTTGCACCAGAGAAGAAACGGAAATCATGGCGCCCTTTCAAATATCCTGCCGCAGTCTCCATGGCACTGATATCCGGTGCGGGACAGAGGTGAGCTGTATATGCGGCTGTAAAGATGTTGTAGACAGGAGCGGTACAGATCCGGTATTCGTATGTGCGCGACTGTGCATTCAGATCGGCGCGGAATCGGTCCGGTGCAGCTTCGCAGCGAAGAATGCGGATATCCATGGGAAGATAATGATCCAGATTCTGCTGGAGCATTTTCATATCAGGCAAAGAATCCGCGGCAAAGCTGACAGTCTGTTCCAGAGCGTGCACACCAGGCTCGGTCTTAGCGCCCGCGTAGAGCGTGACCGGACCACCTGTCATTTTTTCCAGAACAGAGGATAGTCTGTATGCAATTGTTTTGGGATAACCGTCCTTTTCCGGACGCTGCCAGCCCAGATAACGGCTCCCGTCATATTGGAGTGTGAGTCTGATATTTGCCATGTTTGTCTCGCTTTCATCGGTTTGTATCCTGAATTTCTGTTCGTTTACAGCATAAGCTATATGCTGATAAGTTGTTGAGAACATTGTAAAGGAAGAAAAGAAACTTGACAAGAGCAGTGTGCAGGCTTGTTTTCAAAAGCCGCTGTTGTTACAATAGAAAATAATATAAAATAAAATATGTAAAATCGGAGATAAAATTATGTCAGAAAAAAGAAAAGTATCAGATTCGCAGGTGGAAATTGTCCGGCTTGTGCGTCCGAATCATCTGAACTCTGCGGGAAGGCTGTTCGGAGGTATGCTCATGCAGTGGCTTGATGAAGCTGCAGGAATGGTAGCGATGCGTCATACGAGAACTAATGTGATAACTGCTTCGGTGGATAATCTGAGATTTATCCATGGAGCTTATAATGGAGAGATGATTGTTATAGTCGGGAAAGTGACGTTCGTAGGGCGTACGTCGCTGGAAGTCAGGCTTGATACTTATGTAGAACATCTTGAGAATGGGATGCGCCATCCGATCAATCGGGCATATTTTACAATGGTGGCTCTGGATGAAAATGATAAACCCACACCTGTCCCCGGACTAATCCTTGAGACAGAGGCGGAAAAAGCAGAGTGGGAAGCAGCACAGAAAAGACGGAAAATGAGGATGCGAAGAAAAGAGGAGGGATTTTAAATCCCGATTTTTCGTATCGGCTGATGTTACGCACAACATCTGGACACAGACACCTACTGCAGTCTGACTCACGTATCCACAGACAGAGAAAAAGATTAATACCGGCTCCGGTTACTTGGAGTTATTTCCCTCTACAGTCGCCGTCCTTAATCTTTTTCTCTGTCTGTGGATACGTGAGTCAGTCATTCCGTATTTAACCACTTTTCAAATGATTTTCTACTCCTGAGCCGGTATGAAAAATCGGAATAATCATTTCTGGTGTTTTTGCAACAGGGAACTGGTCATTTTTATAGTCCGGTCAATCTGTTCCTGTTCTTCTTTGCTTTTTCCTTTTTTGAGAATTTCCAGAATCAGGCTTACTTCATCGGGCGAGAAGCGGATCCCCTGTTTGTTGGCGTTTGTAATCAGCGCCAGCATTATGGGAGCCAGATCACGCCCGGATTTACCTGAGGTCCTCTCGGCCGCCATCCGGATCAGTTCCAGCTTCGCCGGATCTATATTCTTCATCGCCGGATTGTTCATCCATTCGTTGTCCATTGTTTTCATCTCCTTTCTTTGCGCTGTCCGTGGCCTGTGAAAAAATATCGCTGTACATACGGAACATTTCCTGCTGTTCAGGCGGAAGCATTCCGGAGAGCAGTTCCATGGGATCCGGCGGTGTGCCGGCTCCTTCCGCGATGTTCTGTGCAGCCTGCATCGTTTCCATAACAGACATCATTTCTTTTATGTTTATGATCGTATCGAGCATAGAAGTTTCTTTCGGTCCGAGGTATGGCCGGAAGCTGTTGAGTATGTCTGTCGGGGAAAGGGGGCCGTCATCGGGAATCATCTGGGCTCTCAGACCGCCGTTTCGGTTTCGGAAGAGGCGGAGAGCTTCTCTTAATTCCATGAATTTGACCATTCCGGCCAGCGTCTGCCGCCCTGATGCAGGGGCATAGGGAATGAGCAGTTTAATTATCTGGAGTTCCGGGGTGGTGACAAGTTCATCAAAGGGGGTCATTAATCCGGGCAGCTCTTTATCCATTCCAGAGATACTCCTGCATATAGCGTTGTAAATATATATGTTGATATGGATAGAAATATGAATTCTGGAAAGGCTTTATTGATGGAACGGGTTATGATTCTGACTGTCTGCTTTGTCAAGATAGTGCGGAATTCATAAAATAATATGGAAACGAAGAGAAAGGATGGAACAGAGTTGGCAAGAAAGCTGATCATTGATGGAAATGCGGTCTATGAAATTGACGAGGAGTGTATGCTGAAAAATCGTGTGGACGATAGTGAACACAGCAGAGACGACCACGGGAAGAAAGGAGAGAAAGCCGGATACAAAAGCGAAAGGAAAACTGATCAGACAGATGCAGGAAGAGGACGCAGCGGGAGAATGAGATAGAGAGATACAGTGCTAATATAATTAAGCGCCTGCCCCGGCATCGGGGCAGGCGCTGTGAGTTTAGAAATCAATATCCGGTTGTGTTTTCTGATCAGCAGCCGCAGCCGTTATTGCCAAATCCGCCGCAGCAGCAGAGAAGCAGGATGATCCACAGGCAGCTGTCATTTCCGCAGCCGTTTCCGCTGAAACCGTTTCCGCCGCATCCGCCACAGCAGCAGAGCAGAAGAATGATCCACAGACAAGAAGACATTCCGTTGCCGTTGTCGCATCCACATCCACAGTTTGTAGCAGTTAAATCACTCATGTTAAATCCTCCAGTTGGGTTATTATTTACAGTTCTATATTATGCAGACGCCGGGAAAGTGTGCTTCAGGTACGAAGGAGATGTTTTGTGAATATTCTGATTAAAAAGGAACTGTGCGTATAGCATTATGAAATGGGTAAAACAATCAGTTGGATATTGGTGTGAAGATATACAGAAACTAAGGTGTCTGGGAAAAGGTATCTGTGCCGCGATAATGGATACAGGAGTTTCCGGACACCCTGATCTGAGGGGCCGTATCGTCGATTTTAAGGATTTTACGGGCGGACCGTCGGTGCGCAGAGATGACAGCGGACACGGCACGCACGTAGCCGGGATACTTGCAGGAGACGGAAGGGTATCCGGAGGAGTTTATGGGGGAATGGCTCCGGAAGCAGAGCTTCTCATTGGAAAGGTTCTTGACCGTGATGGGAACGGTAATGTCGAGAATGTTCTCAATGGTATCGCCTGGATACTTGAGAACAGGAAAAAGTCACGTGTTCGTATCGTCAATATTTCCGTGGGAACGCAGCCGGAACTTGCACAGGAGCAGAAACAGCGTTTCCTGGCAGCTGTAGAGGAACTCTGGGATAAGGGGCTTGTTGTTGTTGTTTCTGCCGGAAATTACGGCCCCGGAGAGGGAACGGTTGCGGTGCCCGGAAACAGCCGGAAGGTTATTACGGTGGGAGTACCCGACACAGAAATACGCTCTGCATCGCGTGGGAAGAGTAATGTAAATTATTCCGGGCGCGGACCTACAGGAGCCTGTGTGGTAAAGCCGGATGTCTTTGCGCCCGGTACGGGGATTATAAGCTGCAATGCAAGGTACGGCTATCCGGGAGAGCATCCTTATATAATGAAGACAGGTACATCGATGGCTGCACCGGTTGTGTCCGGAGCAATCGCCTGCCTTCTGTCTAAATATCCGGATATGACGAATGTGGAAGTGAAGCTGAAACTCAGGGACTCATGTGTGAAAAGTCCCGGCACCGGAGCCGGCTGGGGGCTCCTGAATGTGGAAAAATTGCTGGAAGCATGAAAAAAGAGATTATAAACTGTCAAGAAAAAAACCTTGACAGAGTTATTTCTTTCATGTATTATAGCAAAGGTGACTGTGATGAATAAGATTTTAGAGCAGGCTTTATTATATGATTTTTACGGTGAACTTCTCACCACACATCAGAAAGAGGTTTATGAACAGTTCATTCTTGATGATCTTTCTCTGAGTGAGATCGCGGAGAGTGCGGGTATCAGCCGGCAGGGCGTACATGATCTGATCCGGCGGTGTCAGAAGGCGCTTGAGGGATATGAAAATAAGCTCCATCTGGTGGAAAAGTTCCTCTCAGTGAAAGAAAAGGTCGGACAGATCGACAGTATTCTTGACGAGTGGGAACAGGAGAAGAAGAACCCGGAGGAGATCGTAAGCCGGATACGGAAGATATCGGATGCGATCATTGAAGAGTTATAGAGGGATAATATAAATGGCATTTGACAGTTTAACTGAAAAACTACAGAATGTATTCAAAAACCTGCGCAGTAAGGGAAGGCTGACAGAAGACGATGTGAAATCCGCACTGAAAGAAGTTAAAATGGCTCTTCTCGAGGCGGATGTCAATTTCAAGGTTGTAAAAGGCTTTATCAAGGATGTGCAGGAGCGCGCTATCGGACAGGACGTGATGAACGGACTGAATCCCGGCCAGATGGTAATCAAGATTGTAAATGAAGAACTGATTAAACTGATGGGGTCCGAGACGACAGAGATCAAGCTTCAGCCGGGAAGTGCAATGACTGTTATTATGATGGCAGGTCTTCAGGGCGCAGGTAAGACGACAACCACTGCAAAGCTGGCGGGAAAGTTTAAATTAAAAGGAAAGAAACCGCTTCTCGTGGCGTGTGATGTCTACCGTCCCGCAGCTATCAAACAGCTGCAGATCAATGGTGAAAAGCAGGGCGTGGAAGTATTTTCTATGGGAGATAAGAACCGCCCGGCTGATATCGCAAAAGCAGCAGTGCGGCACGCGGAGAAGAACGGAAACAATATCGTGATTCTCGATACGGCCGGACGTCTTCATATTGATGAGGACATGATGGCGGAACTTCAGGAAATTAAAGAAGCAGTGGAAGTACACCAGACTATTCTTGTTGTGGATGCCATGACAGGACAGGATGCGGTGAATGTAGCCGGGACTTTTAACGACAAAATCGGGATCGACGGTGTTATTGTCACTAAGCTGGACGGTGACACCAGAGGCGGTGCCGCGCTTTCCATCAAGGCGGTAACAGGATGCCCGATTCTGTATGTGGGAATGGGAGAGAAGCTTTCGGATCTGGAGCAGTTCTATCCGGATAGAATGGCGTCACGAATTCTCGGAATGGGAGATGTTCTCACACTGATTGAGAAGGCAGGCGCTGAACTGGATGAAGCGAAAGCCATTAAGATGGCCGACAAGATGAAGAAAGCCCAGTTTGATTTTAATGATTACCTGGACAGCATGGAACAGATGCGGAAGATGGGCGGCCTGTCCAGCATTATGAGTATGATGCCGGGACTTGGAGCGCTGGGCGGCAAAGGCAAGATGCCTGACCTCGATTCTGAGGAAAATGAAAAGAAGATGGCGAGGATGGAGGCAATGATCCATTCCATGACTCCGGAGGAACGCAGCAATCCTGATCTTCTGAATCCGTCGAGAAAGCATCGCATTGCGCGGGGCGCAGGAGTTGATATCGCAGAAGTCAACCGTATGGTAAAACAGTTCAATGAATCCAGGAAAATGATGAAGAAACTTCCCGGAATGATGGGCGGCAAAGGTGGCAAAAGGGGCAGATTCAAACTTCCCTTTTAACACATAGATCATGCCGGAGGCGGCCGGCTGCATACGCGGCGGGGCTGACGGCAGCAGCAACAAACAATAAGAAAAATAAATTAAGAGGTGAAAGAAATGGCAGTAAAGATCAGATTAAGAAGAATGGGACAGAAGAAGGCTCCTTTTTATAGAATCGTTGTAGCTGATTCAAGGTCCCCGAGAGATGGAAGATTTATCGAGGAGATCGGAACATACGATCCGAACTGTGATCCGAGCGCAATCAAAGTTGATGAGGAAGCAGCTAAGAAATGGCTCAACAACGGTGCTCAGCCGACAGAAGTTGTAGGAAAGATCTTCAAGGCAGCAGGTATTGAGAAATAAGTTGACTTCGCGGAGGTGCGGGTACGATGAAAGAATTAGTTGAAGTTATCGCAAAAGCACTGGTAGACCATCCGGAAGAAGTCTCTGTAAATGAGAAGAAGGAAGGACGCACCACGGTGCTCGAACTTCATGTCGCAGACGGCGATATGGGAAAAGTGATCGGCAAACAGGGCCGTATCGCAAAAGCAATCCGCTCCGTAGTAAAGGCGGCAGCGGCAAAGGAAGACAAGAGAGTCGTTGTCGATATTGTATAAAGAATATCGAAGCAAGCAGGAAAGAGGGACAGTTTTCCGGAACGGAGAGTCTGCCCCTTTCTTTTTCCTGAATATAGAAAGGAAGCAGAAGAAATGGAAGAGTTTCTTCAAGTGGGAGTTATTTCTTCAACACACGGAATTCGTGGTGAAGTAAAAGTGTTCCCTACAACGGACGATCCCGCCCGTTTTAAGAAATTGAAAAATGTGCTTCTGGACACCGGGAGAGAGAGGCTTGAGCTGGAGGTACAGTCCGTAAAGTTTTTCAAGCAGTTTGTCATCGTGAAATTCAGAGGTATTGACAATATAAATGATATTGAGAAATATAAGGGAAAGAGTCTTCTGGTGCCGAGGGAAGATGCGGTGGAACTCGGGGAAGACGAGTATTATATCGCAGATCTTATGGGCATGGAAGTGTTTACCGAAGAAGGCAGATTCGGTGTGCTCAAGGATGTCATGGAGACCGGGGCGAATGAAGTTTACATCATTGATTCGGATGAACACGGGGAAGTGCTTGTCCCTGCAATACACGACTGTATACTGGATGTGAATATTGAGGAGAAAGTCATGAAGATCCGCCTTCTTGACGGACTGGTATGAGGAGAAGCAGACGATGAACTTTCATATACTTACATTATTTCCTGAAATGGTATTGAACGGACTGAATACGAGCATAATCGGCAGAGCCGTCAAT
The DNA here is from genome assembly GCA_904377845.1 of uncultured Ruminococcus sp. Taxonomy (GTDB): domain Bacteria; phylum Bacillota; class Clostridia; order Lachnospirales; family Lachnospiraceae; genus Mediterraneibacter. The sequence continues at coordinate 13,736 of CAJFGR010000023.1, forward strand.
GCAGGATTTCTGTCCATCGAGGCGGTGAATATACGCGATTATGCTTTCAACAAGCATCAGAGTGTTGATGATTATCCTTACGGAGGCGGAGCGGGGATGCTTATGCAGGCGGAACCTGTGTATCTGGCACACGAAGCTGTTGCGGAGAAGATACTTGCCCGTACAGATACGGCAGACTGCCGGGAGGATCAGGAGTCAGCGGCGGCAGTCGGCGCAGGCATGGCGACCGCGAATGAAGGTAAGCTCAGCAGAAGAATCCGTACAGTCTATCTCTCGCCTCAGGGCAGAGTATTTGATCAGAAAATGGCGGAAGACCTGGCGAAGGAGGATGATCTGATTCTGCTCTGCGGACATTATGAAGGAATTGATGAGCGTGTTCTTGAAGAGATTGTGACAGATTATGTATCCATCGGCGATTATGTGCTTACGGGCGGAGAACTTCCGGCGATGGTTATGGTTGATGCTATTTCCAGACTCGTTCCCGGCGTGCTTCACAATGATGTGTCCGCGGAATTTGAGTCTTTTCAGGACAACCTGCTGGAATATCCGCAGTATTCCCGTCCGGAGGAATGGCATGGGAAGAAAGTCCCGCCGGTGCTTCTGTCAGGACACCATGCAAATATCGAAAAGTGGCGCAGAGAGCAGTCGATTATCCGGACCTATGAGAGACGTCCGGATCTGCTGGATAAATGCGAGCTCACGGAGAAAGAGAAAAAATGGTTCCGGGAATGGCTGGAAGAAAAAAATGAAATCCACTGAAATGGTACTTGAAAATCCTGTAGAAATATGGTAAACTACAACAGTTGTGAAAAGAAGAGCGATGGTCCTCTGGCACAAATCAGTGTTAAGAACGTCAAATATTAAGGAGGTCACACAAAATGAACGAAATTATTAAGAAGATTGAAGCAGAGCAGTTAAAAGAGAATGTACCGGAGTTTCATGTCGGCGATACAGTAAGAGTACACGCTAAGATCAAAGAGGGTAACCGCGAAAGAATCCAGGTATTCGAGGGAACAGTCCTGAAGAAACAGGGCGGCGGCGCGAGAGCTACTTTTACAGTAAGAAAGACATCCAACGGAATCGGAGTAGAGAAGACATGGCCGATTCACTCACCGCACGTTGAAAAGGTAGAGGTTGTACGCAGAGGTAAAGTAAGAAGAGCAAAACTGAACTACTTAAGAAAACGCGTTGGAAAAGCTGCAAAGGTAAAAGAATTAGTAAAATAGTAACCATGAGAGGGACAATTACAGAACTGTATATTGTCCCTTTTTGAATATCGGGAGCTGATCTGGAGGGAGTATGCAGGGTTTAGATTTCCGCAGAAAGAGGAGAAACAGTAATAACAGAAAACAAACCAGACCGCGCAGATCCAGGAGAAGGGCAGTACGCGGAGGGCTTCATTTTGAGAATGGGAAAGAGCCGCTGCATTTTGCGCAGGAGAAGTTCCGTCCTGACAGAGCGGGGGCAAAAGATATCGTTATATGGACCGTCGAGATCCTGATTGTCTGTATGCTGGCGGTTTTTCTTGTTGCGGCTTTCGGACAGAGAGTGAGCACTGCCGGAGATTCTATGGCACCCGCGCTCAGGAACGGAGATGTCCTTTTGATTAACCGGGCGGTCTACCATATTAAAAGTCCTGCGCGAGGAGATATTATCGCTTTCAGGCAGGAGGAAAACGGGCATTTTTCTGTTAAGAGAATCGTCGGACTTCCCGGCGAGACAGTGCAGATTTCAGAGGGGAAGATTCTTATTGACGGCGAAGAGATGACCGAGGATATTTATGTGTCTGACATTGAATACGCCGGAGAAGCAGAACAGCCGGTGAAACTCGGCGATGACGAGTATTTTGTTATCGGGGACAATCATGCTGCAAGCGATGACAGCAGACTTCCGGGCATCGGCGCTGTAAGCAGGGACGAGATCTACGGAGAAGCGTGGTTTGTTGCAAGCCCCGGTGATGATTTCGGATTTATTTAAGGAGGAGAAAGATGCATTTTCAGTGGTATCCGGGACATATGACGAAAGCCCGGCGGATGATGCAGGAAAATATAAAGCTGATTGATCTGATTATTGAACTGGTGGATGCGAGAATTCCGCTTTCCAGCAGAAATCCGGATATTGATGATCTGGGCAAAGGAAAGGCGCGCCTGATCCTTTTGAATAAAGCGGATCTGGCGGAAGACCGTTTGAATGATGTCTGGATAGAATATTTTAAAGAAAGAGGCTATTCCGCCGTTAAAGTAAATTCGAAGAAGGGCGGAGGAATCAAATCGATTCAGTCTGTTATTCAGGAGGCGTGCAGAGAAAAGACAGAACGTGACCGGAAAAGAGGAATTCTGAACAGACCTGTACGGGCCATGGTGGTCGGGATTCCGAATGTAGGCAAATCTACATTTATTAATGCCCTTGCAGGAAAAGCCTGCACCAAAACGGGAAATAAGCCGGGGGTAACGAAGGGAAAACAGTGGATCCGGCTGAATAAAAGTGTAGAACTTCTTGATACGCCGGGAATTCTCTGGCCGAAATTCGAAGATCAGGAAGTGGGGCTTAAGCTTGCGTTTATCGGTTCGATTAAGGATGAGATCCTGCAGACAGAGGAACTTGCCGCAGAGCTGGTTAAGTTTATGACAAAATTCTATCCGGGGGTATTGGAAGAAAAATATGATATCCCGGAACCTTCAGACGGATATAAATGTCTGACGGATATTGCGAAGAGCAGACACTGTCTTGTGCGGGGCAGCGAATTAGATACAGAGAAAGCGGCCTCTATCCTTCTGGATGATTTCCGGGGAGGCAGACTGGGACGGATTACGCTTGAGACGCCGGAAGAGCAGCAGACGATATAAAGCGCAGGTGCGGCGGATTATGACCAGAATACAGATACGGCAGGAAAGGCGGCATATATGAAAGGCATTATAAAAGAACTTTTGGGATGGATTGTATTTATATTCATTGTAATAGCGGCATCCTATCTCGTTGTTACTTATGTGGGGCAGAGAACGGAAGTGAGCGGATCTTCTATGGAAACGACGCTTTCCGACGGAGATCAGCTCATTGTAGATAAAATATCCTATCGTTTCCGTGATCCGAGCCGTTATGATATTGTTGTGTTCCCTTATCGTTATGAGGAGAATACATATTATATTAAGAGAATAATCGGACTTCCCGGTGAGACAGTGCAGATTGTGGACGGCGTCGTCTGGATCAACGGCCAGCCCCTGCACGAGCATTACGGAAATGAAGTGATCGAGGATCCGGGACTTGCAGCGGAACCCATTACTCTTGGCGATGACGAATATTTTGTCCTCGGCGATAACCGTAATAACAGTCAGGACAGCCGGGCGGCAAATGTAGGACTGATACACAGAAATGAACTGCTTGGACGTGCATGGGTGAGAATCTGGCCGTTTAGCGAGTTCGGAGTGATTAAACATGAGTAACAGTATTGCACAGATCAGATCAGAGTTTGAACAGTCACCGGAGAGTAAATGGAGCTCTCTGTATGAAAAATATAGTGCAGATGGCCGTTCTGGAGTGAAAAAGATAATCCAAAAATTTCAAAAGAAGGAAAAAGATTTACAAAAAGAGCGGGAACGTCTCACTTTAATGAGAAAATATGAAGAACAGTATAAAGAATATCATATGATCTGCGGAATAGACGAGGCGGGAAGAGGTCCGCTGGCGGGACCTGTTGTGGCCGGCGCTGTTATACTTCCGGCGGACTGTGAAATTCTCTATCTGAACGATTCAAAAAAACTTTCTGCAGCCAGAAGAGAACAGCTCTATGATGAGATTATGGAGAAGGCGTCTGCTGTGGGAATCGGTATGGCTTCTCCGGCCAGAATTGATGAGATAAATATCCTTCAGGCCACCTATGAAGCGATGCGCGCCGCTGTGGAAGATCTGGGCGTAAAGCCGGATATTCTGTTAAATGATGCGGTAACCATTCCGGAGATAACGATTCCGCAGGTGCCGATTATAAAAGGGGACGCAAAGAGCGTGTCTATTGCGGCGGCAAGTATTATCGCGAAAGTAACAAGGGATCGTCTGATGATACAGTATGATGAAATACTTCCGGAATACGGATTTGCCAGACATAAAGGGTATGGATCAAAGGAACACATTGAGGCGATCCGCAGACTGGGACCATCTCCCATACATAGGCGAACATTTATAAAAAATTTTATGGGCAGCGGTGAAAAATGATTTTATGCAGGCGCGCTGTACCGCGCGTCGGAGGATGACCTATGACGGCAGGCAGAGAAAACCGGAGGCAGACCGGGGCTGTTTACGAGCGTGCAGCCGGTCATTATCTTGAAAAGCTCGGATATGAAATACTGGAATATAATTACAGGTGCAGGGTGGGCGAGATTGATATTGTTGCCAGAGACGGTGAGTATATGGTATTCTGCGAAGTGAAGTACCGCTCGGACAACCGAAAGGGAAATCCTCTGGAGGCGGTTGACGGAAGAAAACAGCAGACGATTTTCCGGTGTGCAATGTACTATCTGACAGAAAATCATTTGCCTGATGTTCCCTGCCGCTTTGACGTGATCGGAATAGACGGCGTCAGCGGTATGAAAGAACCTGAGATTACATATATTAAAAATGCGTTTACCGGATGAGCCCGGAAATGCGGGAAAACAGCGAGGTGCGGACATGAGTCTGGGGCTGGTTTATAAGAATAAAAAACATATATTTGATGAGATAGAAAAAGAGACGCCATATCTGTCGTACCCTCTTTTTGAGGATACAGGGCTGGTAAATCAGGGGTTTTCTACACGGCTGGGCGGAGTCAGCAAAGGATATTATGCATCCCTGAATCTTAGTTTTGACCGGGGCGACAGGAAGGAAGCGGTGGCGGAGAACTTCCGGCGTATCGGAAACGCCATAGGGGTGCGCTGCGAAGATATGGTTCTCTCAAAGCAGACACATACAACGAATGTGCGGATTGTGACAGAGGAAGACCGGGGAAAAGGAATCGTCAGAGACCGTGATTATACAGATGTGGATGGACTTGTTACAGATGTACCGGGGCTCTGTCTTGTGACGACTTATGCGGACTGCGTTCCTCTCTATTTTGTGGATCCGGTCAGGAAAGTGATCGGTCTGAGCCATTCGGGATGGAGAGGGACGGTGGGGAAGATAGGCAGAAAGACTGTTGAACTAATGCACAGCAGATTCGGATCTGATCCCGGAGATATTCTGGCGGCGGTAGGGCCATCTGTCTGTATGGAATGTTATGAAGTCAGTTACGATGTGATCGGCAGGTTTAAAGAAAGTTTTGATGAAAAATACTGGGATCAACTTTTTTATGAAAAGCCGGATGGAAAATATCAGCTTGATCTCTGGAGGGCCAATGAGTTGATTTTTCTCGAGTCGGGAATTGATCCGGAGCATATCGCTGTAACGAATGTGTGCACACATTGCAACAGTAAAATACTGTATTCCCACCGTGCATCGGGGGACAGAAGAGGAAATCTCTGTGCATTTCTTGCATTAAAGAAATGACAGTTAATGAAAAAGTATTTAAAGTGATAATTAAGAGTTCAAACTGGAGGTGTCAGACTATGATCCGTAATTTGTTGCAGGTGGGGGTCTATATTGCGGCTGCCGCATCGGGCCTGACTGATGTGACAGACGATTCGGTCAGCGATGTGATTGATTCGGCGGCAGAGGCGACGACTGAGGCGGCGCAGGAAGTAAATCAGTTCGTGCAGTTTGTTCAGGATAATATTCCGAACTTAATCGGTTTCGGGATCAAGGTTATACTTGCTCTTGTTTTTTTCTTCCTCGGAGGAAAGATAATCAAGTGGCTGAGGAAGATTGTGCACAGGTCTTTTGAACGCACGAATGTGGATGCGGGCGTGGTTCAGTTTGTGGATTCCATGATGAAATTCGGTCTCTATGCTCTGCTGATTTTTATGATTGCGACAAATTTCGGGATTGAGTCATCCTCAATTGCAGCATTGATTGCATCTGCAGGTGTTGCGGTCGGTCTCGCATTGCAGGGAAGTCTTTCAAATTTTGCCGGAGGTATCCTGATCCTGCTGCTTAAGCCGTTTGCAGTCGGAGATTATATTATTGTGACTCAGGAGGGGATCGAGGGAACAGTAAAAGAAATTCAGATCTTTTACACAAAACTGGCAACTGTGGATAACCAGACTGTCGTTGTGCCCAACAGTATCCTGACGAGCAACAGTCTGACCAATGTGACAGCAAGGCCGGAGCGCCAGCTTGATCTTAAGGTAGGTATTGATTATGATTCGGATCTGAAGGAAGCCAAGAAGCTGATTGAAGATATGCTGTACAGTGATCCGAGCGTCATACAGGATGAGGAGATTAAGGTATTCGTGGATTCACTGGGTGACAGTGCCGTAATGATCGGGCTGAGAGCATGGGTGAAGACGGAAGAATACTGGGCGACCAGATGGCGTCTGACTGAACAGATCAAACTTACATTTGATGAGGCGGGAATTGAAATTCCATATAACCATATTACGGTGCACATGAAGTCGGATGAAAAAAACGGTGCAAAAAGTCAGGATCTGTTTTAAAAAACAGTTGAAATTTCTGCGGAAAAGAGATATAATAGCAAAGGCTCGTCAATAAGACGGGCGTTATGCCGGAATAGCTCAGTCGGTAGAGCACTTCACTCGTAATGAAGGGGTCGTCAGTTCAAGTCTGATTTCCGGCTTTATCAATAAAGGCGCAATCCCTTGACGGGGGTTGCGCCTTTTATAGCAAAGCAGTGAAATACAGAAAGTCGGGAAATGTGCATACATGGAGCAGCAGCACTGTATGCATGGAAAGGAGAACAACATGAAACCATCAGAGGAAACAATACGGCTGTTTCAGAATGACCGGTTTGCGACAGAAAACGGTGCGGTTATAGAAGAAGTGGATGATCACTATGCAAAATGCAGTCTGATGATTGAGGACAGGCATCGCAACGCCATGGGAGCGGTAATGGGAGGAGTCTATTTTACCCTTGCTGATTTTGCATTGGCAGTGGCAAGCAACTGGCAGAAGATGGGAAATGTTTCGTTGAATTCCGAGATTACATATCTGACGCCTGCTAAAGGGAACAAGCTGACTGCAGAGGCGGTCTGTGTCAAAAACGGAAGAACGACGGGATATTACAGGATTGATATAAAAGATGATGAGGGAAATCTAGCAGCGGCGGTTACATCTACAACATACTGCGTGGCAAAATAAGGACTTTTACGGAAGAGATGTTTTGGTGACAGTACAAAGTATTTGCGAAGAAAGGGGATATTAAAGCATATGGAAAAGTCAAAAGTATTTTTTACGGATATGCGTGCTCTTCCAGGCACAAACCTTCCGGACAAATTAAAAAAACTGATCCGCAAAGCGGGAATCGGTGGGATTGATTTCGAAAAGAAGATGACTGCAATCAAGATTCACTTCGGAGAGCCGGGAAATCTTTCTTTCCTGCGTCCGAACTATGCGAAAGCAGTGGCAGATGTAGTGAAAGAGCTGGGCGGGCGTCCGTTTCTGACGGACTGCAATACACTCTATGTCGGCAGAAGAAAGGATGCGCTTGAACACTTGAGTGCCGCATATGAAAACGGGTTTAATCTTCTCTCTACAGGATGTCATATTATCATCGGAGACGGACTGAAAGGAACCGACGACGTCAGCATCCCTGTGGAGGGCGGAACCCTGGTTAAAGAAGCCAAGATCGGAAAGGCCATTATGGACGCAGATGTGTTTATCAGTCTTTCGCATTTTAAAGGTCATGAGATGACAGGATTCGGGGGATGCTTCAAAAATATCGGTATGGGCTGCGGAAGCCGTGCGGGAAAGATGGAGCAGCACAACAGCGGAAAGCCATCGGTTGATCAGTCTGTCTGCGTGGGATGCCGCGTCTGTTCCAGAAACTGCGCTCATGACGCAATCTCATTCCCGGAGAGGAAAGCCTTCATCGACCATGAAAAATGTGTGGGATGCGGCCGATGTCTCGGAGCCTGTAATTTTGATGCTATTTATAATGAAAATTCTTCAGCGGTAAAGGAATTGAACATCAAGATGGCAGAGTACACGAAGGCTGTTGTGTCGGGACGTCCGGCATTTCATATCAGTCTGGTGATTGACGTATCGCCTTACTGTGACTGCCACCCTGAAAATGATGTTCCGATCCTGCCGGATGTGGGAATGTTTGCAAGCTTTGACCCGGTGGCTCTGGATCAGGCCTGTGCCGATGCGTGCAATGCACAGCAGCCGGTGAGGGGGAGTCTTCTGGATGAACATATCCACGAGGAGGGCTTCTGCGATCACCACGACCATTTCACGAATACTACACCGGAGAGTGAGTGGGAGACCTGTCTTGCCCACGCGGAGGAGATCGGTCTGGGCAGCAGGGAGTATGAATTGATCGAGGTGAAGTAAGTGCTCCCGGCAAAATACTGCGATGCACCGCCGGCATGGAAAAGCGGTTTGCGGGATAAGGCGCAGTTGCATAGTGAAAAAGGAAAAAAGAGAGGAAAGTAACAATGAAAAGAGAAAAATTCGGTTCCCGTATCGGGTTCATCCTCATATCAGCAGGATGCGCCATCGGGCTGGGAAATGTATGGCGTTTCCCTTACATTACAGGACAATACGGCGGCGCGGCGTTCGTGCTCATCTATCTGGTGTGTCTCGTTCTGCTGGGGCTGCCGATCATGATTATGGAGTTTTCCATCGGACGCGGCGCGGGCTGCAGTATTGCACGCGCGTTTGATAGACTGGAACCGCTGGGAACAAAATGGCACTGGTACAAATGGTTCGGCATTGCAGGAAATTATCTGCTGATGATGTTCTATACAACGATTGGCGGATGGCTGCTGATTTACCTGTTCAAGATGGGGGCAGGCAGCTTCGAGGGTATGGATGCGTCACAGATCGAGGGGGCGTTCGGCGACCTGATGGGACAGCCGGTTCTTATGACCGTGTGTATGGCAATTGTGGTGATCATGTGTTTCGGTATCGTAAGTCTCGGCCTTCAGAAAGGTGTGGAGGGCATTACCAAGATTATGATGGTGCTTCTGTTCATCCTTCTGATCATCCTGGCAATCCGGTCTATTTTGCTGCCGGGCGCCGGAGCAGGACTTGAATTCTATCTTCTGCCGGACTTTGGCAAGATGAAAGAGGCGGGTATACTGGAAGTAGTATCTGCGGCCATGAATCAGTCTTTCTTTACGCTTAGCCTGGGAATCGGTGCGATGGCAATCTTCGGAAGTTATATTGATAAAAAGAGAAGGCTTGCAGGCGAGGCAGTGGCGATCACAGTGCTCGACACGTGTGTTGCCCTTATATCAGGCCTGATCATTTTCCCTGCCAGCTTTGCGTTCGGAGTAAATCCGGACAGCGGCCCGAACCTGATCTTCATCACCCTGCCGAATATCTTTAACTCCATGGCGGGCGGAAGACTCTGGGGAGCAATCTTTTTCCTCTGTATGTTCTTCGCATCGGCGTCCACGATTATCGCGGTGTTCGAGAATATTATCGCTTTCGCGATGGATCTGACCGGATGCTCCAGAGGAAAAGCAGTAGCTATCAATCTTGTGGCAATCCTGATTCTCTCTATGCCGTGCGTGCTCGGTTATAATGTGCTGAGCGGATTTGCACCGTTCGGAGAAGGATCGGCGATCCTTGATCTGGAAGACTTTATTGTAAGCAACAACCTTCTGCCGCTTGGAAGTCTTGTATATGTACTCTTCTGTACCACACGTTACGGATGGGGCTGGAAGAACTTCCTTGCCGAGGCAAATACAGGAGAAGGTCCGAAATTCCCCAAATGGGTAAGACCCTACGTAACCTTCATAGTACCCCTGATCGTAATCTTCCTGTTCATCCAGGGATACTGGAGCAAATTTGCAGGCTAGGCTCAAGCCGTGCGTCATAAAAAAGAGTATTCACATCATGCTTGCATGAATGTGGATGCTCTTTTTTTATGACATAGGGCGCAGCCCGTGAGCGAGATGGAGCGCGGCCGGATCATTGAGATTGATCGGAAGCACTCCCTCTTTTATATTATACAGGGATCAGAATCGTTTCTTATATAATTTCTCCACTACCCCGATCACCGCATACAGCCCCATCGCCATAATACACAGCAGCACGATCGACATGAGCAGCCAGTTCATCTTGAAAAGGTGAAGGGACAAAAAGACAAAATGACCATCGTCCGAGGAATATAGAAAGATGACAAGAATGGCGAAAAACGTTGAATGTGTCAGGTATACAAATTTTAATGAATACGGTATAATAAAATACAAAATAAAAGGACTAAACTGAAAGAGGTGAGGTCAAATGACGACAAATATTACAGAAATAATGCAGCAGTTTGCAGGCAGAGTGAGGGAACTTCTGGGAAATACCCTTGACAGCGTCATTGTATATGGGTCATATGCAAGAGGAGATTATTCTGAACTATCAGATATTGATGTGATGATTTTGGTTACTCTGTCAGAGGAAAAAATAAAGAAAATATCTGATGAGATCAGTGACATGGCTTTTGAATATTTGATGAAATTCGGAGTAGATATTTCGCCGGTAATAACTAATATAGACCATTTTAACTACTGGGTAGATAATCTACCCTACTATCGTAATGTAAGAGATGAGGGGGTAAGGCTTAGTGCATGATATCAATAAAGATATAGAATTATCAAAGTACAGGTACTCTTTGGCGAAACAGACTTATAACAATGCGAAAATGTGTTTTGATAATGGGTTTTACAGAGATTGTATTAATCGCTCGTATTATGCGGTGTTTTATGCAATACGAGCTGTGCTGGCGTTAGAAAGTATAGACTTTATATTGCTTCTGCAGATGAAGCTCAAACACAGCTTCAGTCGGTTGAATATATGCTTCCGCTGCTAAAAGAATATTTAACAGGACATGGTGTAAAAATAATGTAAATTGCGGAACGCAGTTAAGGATTGTTACAGTGTGAAAAGTAAATTGAAATATACATATGAGGAGAAGCAGACGGATATGTTAGATATACAGAGAGAAAAAATATCGAAAGACACATTAAGACACATTCAGAACGTTCTGCTGAAGATCATGCGGCAGTTGATGTTTTGAGGAGTTTTTTAAGGTCTAATGGTAAAATAAATACTGATTTTTCTTGTGACGATAAATGACCGAACACAGATGGTACATTTGAGTTTGTCTCGAAGCCTTATATGTCAAGAAAGCCGGAACAAAATTTTTTTGTTCAGATTAAAGGAACTCATACATATACAGAAAAAGATGGAGGAATTAAGTATTTATTAAAGAGTTTAGCTTTTCCTGCATTCATGCGTTATCGAGTGACGCTTGATCCAGGTATTCTTTTTGTTGTAATTAACCCTGATGAACGCGGATATGAAAGAGTATTCTGGAAATATATGTCTATAGATTTTCTCCATTCACTTGACTTTAATAAGGAGAGTGCCACTATTTATTTTACAGCAGATGAGGAAATAGAGAATACAGAGGAAAGCATTGATAAATTTTGCGATAAACTAGAATATATTGCAAGCCAACATTCTTTTGCGGCTCAGTTAGATGATACAGATTATTCAAAGAGTGATATATATAGCATTATAAAAGAATGTGACAGACAGATTACAGAATGTATTGACAGAATGGAAATTTATAATGAAACCTGTGATGATGTGTCAAAGAGAATGTTGACACGACTGAAGGATATAAGTGTTGCTGCACTGCTGCTCAATGCATTAAATGAAGGATATGAAAAAATAAGTATTCGTCTGGCATGGGAACGTTCGTTGCTGAACATAGAAACAAAATATCTTTGGGGGTTTTATAAAGCTTTAAAATATGTCGGCTACAGAATTCCCATGGAAGGTCAGTCAGAACGGCTGATGCTCAAATATTATGATTTCCTCTGGCAGATCAGAGATTCTTTTTGGAAAAATAATGAGTTAACAGTATTGCACAATTTGGAGAAATTTCCCCTTTGTATAGACAATACGGATAAGGAATATTATCGTTTGATATCTGTGGCAGTTGATTCTGCTGATAAAAGTTATAGAGCAGTAGAATCTTCAAGATTTTATGTGCAGAAAAAAACTCCTTTTTTTGTCGGAAAGGAAAGATATTATGAAGTCACTTTACAGCTGGCGGGGGTTTATGCTACAAAATACAACAGGATAACTGCTTATACAAAAGAAAATATTTCAACAAATTATTCTGTTCAGATAAGTTATGTGGATGCTGAGATTAATTTGTGGGATATAAATACAAAGATTAAAGTTATTACAAATTGGAAAGTATCGCTTGATCCAGTATGTTTAAATAAACTTGCTAAAATACTTAAGATACCTATGAGACTCAATTCAAAATACCGAGAGTATATAGAATTGATGAATTTCCTTACAAGAACCGGTATCAATTTTCTTGATCTGATAGATTTACAGGAAGTTAAGTTTTATACACTGATCGATCCTATATACAACAGAACGAAAACTTCAGAATTTAGAAAAGTTCTGGTAGAACTGAAGAATCATTATTCTTCTGATTCGCAAAAACCAGGAAGGAATGTAATCAGGTATTTGTTACAGAACCTGCGAGAAGAAACGATAGAAAATGTATTGCCTACAAAATATACCCCCAAATGTTTGTGTGACAACTTGTTTTTGTCCAGCAGATGTTTTCCATTTGAAAAAAATCCGTTTATATCTAATTTAGCCGGAAGCAGAACAAGTGAAGCAAACCATATCCGGCATATTGCAAGAGCGGCTGGATATGACAGGATGGATGTGGCTCGTCCGTACTTGGTGATCAGAAACGCGATAAAGCAGACAGGTGAAATATATTTTGAAAATGGAATTGCAGAAACGGATGAAATCAATGCGTATAATGCACAGTTGGATTGGTGGGAACGTAAACAAGGTTATAGTATAAAACAAGAAAATGGATTTGTAGGTATAGAACTTTACGAAAAGACTACAATCAATATTCTTGAAAAGCTTATAAAGTTTTCTCATAGTGGAAATAAAGGGCAAAGACAGTATAACCAGAGGTTTATCAGAAATGGTGGAATCGGTTTTTCGGATGATCCATTGAAAATACAGGCTGTAAAAGAAGCTTTTGTTGATTCCCGCCTTTTACTGATTTACGGGGCTGCGGGAACTGGAAAGACAACACTTATTAACTATATTTCTAATCTGATAGGTGGGCAGCGAAAACTGTTTCTTACGAAAACTCATACAGCATTACAAAACCTGAAAAGGCGTATTGTCAACCCGGGGCCGGCGTGTGATTTCCTGAGTATTGACAGTTTTACGAAAAAAGTGACACTTTCAGAATATGATATTATTTTCATTGATGAGTGTAGTACGATAGATAATCAGACAATGAAAGTATTTCTGGAAAAATTGAGTCCTGATAGCTTTTTGGTTCTGGCTGGAGATATTTATCAGATTGAATCTATCGATTTTGGAAACTGGTTTTTTTACGCAAAAGATATTATAAAAACGCGCGGAGCTAAGATTGAATTGCTCAATACGTGGCGTACAGACGATCAATCGTTGATCAGCCTTTGGGATGAAGTGAGGAAGCGTGATCCATTAATCACGGAAAAACTTGTTATTGATGGCCCTTTTTCAGAAAATATAGGTCCAAATGTATTGAGAAGGGAAGAAAAGGATGAGGTAATATTATGTCTTAATTATGATGGAAAATTTGGACTGAATAACATGAACAATTATTTTCAGACTGCAAATAAAAAGGGAAATGCTGTTTTTTGGAAAGAGTGGAGTTATAAGCCGGGGGATCCGATACTCTTTAATGAGACAAAACGGTTTCCTATCCTGCATAACAATTTGAAAGGGCACATTGTAGATATAGTTAAATATGCTGATAGAATTACTTTTACTGTGGATGTTGAGATGAATCTGACAGAGATAGAATGTAAGAGAGAAGAACTGGAATTTATTGATGCTCTTGAGAACTCCACTCGCATAAGATTAACAGTATATACATACTAAAGTGGTATCCCTGGGCAGGATGAAGAGCTTGCTCGAATGAGATCAGTGATTCCGTTTCAGCTTGCTTATGCGGTTTCTATCCATAAGGCACAAGGTTTGGAATATGATTCTGTTAAGGTGATTATTCCGAACAGTAATTCAGAGAAAATAACTCATGGTATATTTTATACAGCTATTACGCGTGCAAAGAAACGGCTGAAAATATATTGGAGTGCGGAAACGATGGACAAAATTGTCAAAAGTTTTTCAGTGGACGAAACGAAGCAGAGAAGCTTGGGAATTGTGAGATCAAAATTGGGAATATAAAATTCATAGAATACAGAAAAAAGAAATTCTAAATACCCTCAGACAAATTGATCTTTAGAAATGTCTGAGGGTATGTTTTTTCAGATTTCAAAATTGCTTCTGATATATTTTCTCCACCAACCCGATCACCGCATACAGCACCATTGCCATAATACACAGCAGCACGATCGACATGAGCAGCCAGTTCATCTTGAAAACCTGACTCGAATAGATAATAAGATACCCCAGCCCGTTCCTTGCTGCGAGAAATTCACCGATCACGACACCCACGAGGCAGAGCCCGATGTTGACTTTCATGTTGCTGATGATCGCCGGGACTGAGCTTGGCAGCACGACTTTAAACAGTGCGTGTCTGCGGCTCCCATGAAGGGTGTATATAAGTTTGATCTTCTCTTTGTCGACTGTGGTAAAACTGGTATACAGGTTCATGATACTTCCGAATACGGCGACGGACATACCGGCTACGATGATCGTTGTCGGGGTGGCCCCAAGCCATACGATCAGAAGCGGCGCCAGGGCAGATTTCGGCAGGCTGTTCAGTACCACCAGATAGGGTTCCAGTATTTCGGAAAGCCCCCGGCTGCACCAGAGCAGGACGGCGATCAGGATACCGGAGAAAGTTACTAACAGGAAACTCACGATCGTCTCATACAGTGTGATTCCGATATGCAGGAAGATCGACCGGTCCAGTACCATTTCCCAGAAGCAGAGTGCGATCCGTGAGGGACTGCTGAAGATGAAGGAGTCGATAATCCCGTAATCAGCGCATATCTCCCACAGAAGCAGAAACAGAATCAGGATAAGAATCCGGGCGGCACATACAATTATGCGGTGGCGGCGCAGTCTGTACAAAAAGAGTTCCTGTCCGTCAGAATGCTTTTTCAATGATTTGTCCATCATGGTTCAATTCCTTCCATATTTCGTTAAAATAAGTCTTGAATTCGGGTGCATTTCTTCGGATCAGTGGCGTGTCATGCTCAAGATCAAATGATATCGGAACGATGCGGGCTACGGATGCCGGGCGTTTTGTCAGAATGATCACCCGGTCGGAGAGACTGACTGCCTCGGAGAGATCATGGGTGACCAGAAGGGCGGTCTTCCCGGATTTCCGGATGATCTGACCGATGTCATCGCTGACAGTCAGACGAGTCTGGTAGTCAAGGGCAGAGAATGGCTCATCAAGCAGCAGCAGTTCCGGTTCCAGAAGGAGCGTGCGGATAAGCGCCGCCCGCTGGCGCATACCGCCGGACAGTTCAGACGGTTTGGAGCGCGCAAACTGCTTCAAACCATACTGCTCAAGCATCTCTTCCGCACGTTTTTTGATTTCCGGTGTGAGCTGTCTGCCTATCTCTGCGCCGAGAAGAACGTTGCGGTATACAGTACGCCATTCAAAGAGATGGTCGTGCTGGAGCATATATCCGATCTTTGATGAATTTTCTGTCAAAGGTTCCCCGTTCATCAGCAGTTCCCCGCTCTCCGGCTTCATCAGACCGTCGATCAGGGAGAGCAGGGTCGATTTGCCGCATCCCGACGGGCCGACAACGGCCGTGAACTCTCCTCTGGTAAGTGAAAATGAAATATTGGACAGGGCCTTTGTCTCCCCGTCCAATGTATGATAGGAATAATCAATTTTTTTTAATTCCAGTATTGGAGTCATAAGGTCACTTCCATCCATGTTGTATATCTATAGTTAGTGTATGAAAAAAAGAAATCCTGTGTGCGGGAAAAGTGCGAAATTCCGTTGTCTCGTCAGGGGAAGAGGGGTATAATATGAGTAACAGATGACGTGAAAAAACCGGAAAGGAGGAATCAATATGACCGGACATAAGATTATTACGATTGGCCGTGAATTCGGAAGCGGCGGACATGAGATCGGACAGAAACTTGCAGACAGACTGGAAATTCCGCTTTATGACCACAGACTTGTGAGTATGGCGGCGGAAGAATTAGGTGTGAGAACAGAAGACGCCGAACGGGTAGATGAGTCAAGTCTCAATACATTTGTAGCCGGCTATACGATGACGCCGGGGATGTATACAGATTTTATCAATGCGGCATCATACATTCCGTCTTTCGACACGGATGTTTACCGGAAGCAGACGGAGATCATCCGGAGTCTTGCACAGAAGGGACCGTGTGTGATCGTGGGACGGTGCGCGGATTATGTTCTGAAAGACCGTGCGGACTGTATCAATGTATTTATCTGTGCGGATAAGGAAGACCGTAAGAAACGGATTATGGAGCTGTACGGGCTGACCGAGAGAAAAGCGGCTGAGCGTATCCGCAAGACGGACAAAGAACGCAGATATTATTATGAAGTACATACCGGGCAGGACTGGGGCAGCATCCGATCCCATCAGATGCTCCTCAATGCGAGTATGCTCGGGATCGACCGGATTGTTGAGATCCTGGCGATGATCTACAATGCATAGTCTTTTATGATGGGATATCTTTTGCGTCTGCAGTGAAATGAATGTGCCGGAACTGTAATAAGGGGTGATTTGCGGAAATTGTTTCTGATATGATCCTTTACAGTTCCGGTATGTTATGTCGTTATTTTAAGTAAGCTTACAGGAGAATTACAGATGAATGTTCAGAAAATCAATTATCAGAAAGAACTTGAAAAGCTGCTCACTCAGCTTGAGGCGGAACAGAGAGTCCCGACTCTTCTGATCCACAGCTGCTGTGCACCCTGCAGCAGTTATGTGCTTGAGTATCTGTCGGAGTATTTTAAGATAACTGTATTTTATTACAATCCGAATATCTATCCGGAGAGCGAATATACGAAGCGCATTGCGGAGCAGCAGAAACTGATCCATGATATGAAGTTCCGATATCCGGTTTCATTTCTTGCAGGGGAATATGATAAAGAAAAATTTTACGAGATGGCAGCAGGCATGGAAGATCTGAAAGAGGGCGGAGCGCGGTGCATGAAATGCTATGAGCTGCGGCTTTCCGAAGCGGCAAGACAGGCTGCGGCAGGCGGATTTGACTATTTTACGACCACGCTCAGTATCAGTCCGCTGAAGAATGCCCAGAAGCTTAATGAGATCGGACTTCGCGTCGGTGAAGAATATGGAGTGAAATATCTGGTTTCAGATTTTAAGAAGAAGAACGGATATAAGCGGTCCGTCGAGCTGTCAAAAGAATATGGCCTGTACAGACAGGACTATTGCGGATGCGAGTTCTCCATGAGACGTGCAGAGGCATTGTAACAGTTCACTCCGCGCCATTCGCAAAGCAGAACTGTTTAAAGAAAAATGCAGTTTTAAGTAGACATATCATACTTTACTGTGGTAAACTAAGTCGAAAATACAGGACAGACTCAATGCTCTGGACTGTATTTTATTTGCAAAGGCGATGAGCCGAGCCAAAGTCCGGGCTTGCCCGGGACCTTGGCGACCGTATACAATCCTGGAATATGCCTTTTGGCATTTCCGGTGATTTCAATCAAAAACAGAAAAGAGGAAAGAGAAATGGCACAGTTATGGGGCGGCCGTTTTACAAAAGAGACGGACAAACTGGTATATAATTTCAATGCATCGATCTCTTTCGACAAGAGATTGCTTGCGAAGCAGGGAATCCTGACGGAGGAAGAGAAAGAGCAGATTATAAAAGGGCTTGAGAGTATCCGTACTGATGTAGAGAACGGCACTCTTGAGATCACGGAGGAATATGAAGATATCCACAGCTTTGTTGAGGCAAATCTGATCGACCGGATCGGGGATGCGGGGAAAAAGCTCCACACCGGACGAAGCAGAAACGATCAGGTGGCGTTGGATATGAAGCTCTACACAAGAGATGAGATTCTTGAGCTGGACAGCCTTTTAAAGGAAATGCTGGAAGTGCTCTTAAAGCTGATGAAAGAGAATCTCGAGACGTATATGCCGGGATTTACACATCTGCAGAAAGCACAGCCAATCACACTGGCGCATCACATGGGAGCGTATTTCGAGATGTTCAAACGCGACCGTTCCCGTATGAAAGATATTTATAAGAGAATGAATCTCTGCCCTCTGGGCTCCGGCGCGCTGGCAGGAACCACGTATCCCCTGGATCGGGAATATACGGCAGAGCTTCTGGACTTTGACGGACCGACGCTCAACAGTATGGATTCCGTGTCAGATAGGGATTACCTTATTGAACTTCTGTCGGCTATGTCCACGATTATGATGCATCTGAGCAGATTTTCCGAGGAAGTGATCATCTGGAACACCAATGAATATAAATTCGTAGAGATTGACGATGCCTACAGTACAGGCAGCAGCATCATGCCCCAGAAGAAGAATCCGGATATCGCCGAGCTGGTGCGTGGAAAGACCGGAAGAGTGTACGGCGCGCTGATGTCGATGCTGACAACGATGAAAGGACTTCCGCTGGCATATAATAAGGATATGCAGGAAGACAAGGAATTCGTTTTTGATGCCATCGATACAACGAAAGGGTGTCTGGCGCTCTTTACGGGAATGTTAAAGACGATGAAGTTTAATTCAGCCCGTATGGAAGAGAGCGCGAAGCATGGGTTCACCAATGCGACAGACGCCGCAGACTATCTGGTAAACCACGGTGTTCCTTTTCGGGATGCACATGGGATCGTAGGGCGTCTTGTCCTCTACTGTATCGATAAAGGAATCGCACTGGATGATATGAGTCTGGAAGAGTTCAGGGCAATTTCACCGGTATTTGAAGAAGATATTTATGATGCCATCAGCATGAAGACCTGCGTGGAGATGCGAAATACCATTGGAGCGCCGGGTAAGGCTGCGATGGAGAAAGTGATCAGGGCGGAAGAAGAATATCTGGCAGCTGAATAAGTATGGGATATATCTGAATAAGTACAGTACACAATAGAAAGGATGTAGAGAAAATGGATCAGAAATTAAGAGTAGGAATCTTAGGTGCAACAGGTATGGTAGGACAGAGATTTATTTCTCTGCTCGAGAACCATCCGTGGTTTGAGGTAGTGACAGTTGCTGCCAGCCCGCGTTCAGCAGGCAAGACATATGAAGAGGCAGTAGGCGACCGCTGGAAAATGGACACTCCGATGCCGGAGGCAGTGAAAAAGCTGGTAGTGCTCAATGTAAACGATGTGGAGCACGTAGCGTCCACAGTTGACTTTGTGTTCAGCGCAGTAGATATGAGCAAGGAAGAGATTAAGGCGATCGAGGAAGAATATGCTAAGACAGAGACTCCGGTTGTATCAAACAACAGCGCTCACCGCTGGACACCGGACGTTCCGATGGTAGTGCCGGAGATCAATGCGGATCATTTTGATGTGATTCCGGATCAGAAAAAACGTCTTGGCACAACACGCGGATTTATCGCCGTAAAACCGAACTGCTCTATCCAGAGCTATGCTCCGTGCCTTGCAGCATGGAAGGAATTCGGACCGAAGGAGCTTGTTGTTACGACATACCAGGCTATCTCCGGTGCCGGAAAGACATTTAAAGACTGGCCGGAAATGGTTGGAAATATTATTCCGTTTATCGGCGGAGAGGAAGAGAAGAGCGAGCAGGAGCCGCTCCGTGTCCTCGGTAAAGTGGAGAACGGACAGATCGTGAAAGCAGAGCTTCCGAAGATCACATGCCAGTGCGTGCGTGTCCCGGTACTTAACGGACATACGGCAGCAGTGTTCATCAACTTTGAGAAAAAACCGACAAAAGAACAGCTCATCGAAAAGCTTGTAAACTTCAAAGGCTTCCCGCAGGAGGCAGATCTTCCGAGCGCTCCGAAGCAGTTCATCCAGTATCTGGAAGACGACAACCGCCCGCAGGTAACTCTGGATGTAGACTATGAGAACGGTATGGGCATATCCATCGGTCGTCTGAGAGAGGATACGATGTATGACTACAAGTTTATCGGTCTCTCCCACAATACAGTAAGAGGAGCAGCAGGCGGAGCGGTCCTCTGCGCAGAGGCTCTTACAGCCAAAGGATATATTGCTAAAAAATAATACGGTACAGAAATCCGAAAAGCAGAAGAACCGGCTGACGGGAGATAAAGAGGAAGGACGTTAATTTCTTCCTCTTTTTTTTCTCGCTTTCCTGTGGTAAAATGACAAAATAGACGTTTAAAGAAAGAGGAGGCTGTCATTATGGGAATGACAATGACGCAGAAGATTCTGGCGGCTCATGCAGGGCTTGACTCTGTAGAAGCGGGCCAGCTGATCGAAGCAAAGCTTGACGTGGTCATGGCAAATGACATCACAGGCCCGATGGCTCTGCCGATCATTAAGCAGATGTCAGATCACGTGTTTGACAAAGATAAAGTAGTATTTGTTCCGGATCATTTTACACCGAACAAGGATATCAAATCAGCGGAGAACTCCAAGGCAATCCGCGAATACGCAAAAGAGCAGGGGCTGACATGGTATTTTGAGCAGGGCAAATCCGGTGTGGAGCACGCAATCCTTCCGGAGGCGGGAGTTGTAACAGCCGGTGAGTGCATTATCGGTGCTGATTCTCACACCTGTACATACGGTGCCCTGGGAGCATTTTCAACAGGAATGGGAACGACAGACGTGGCAACCGGTATGGCAACCGGAGAGATCTGGTTTAAAGTGCCCAGCGCCATCAAGTTTGTCCTGACAGGAAAACCGGGGAAATATGTCAGCGGTAAAGATATTATCATCCATATTATAGGAAAGATCGGTGTTGACGGTGCTCTTTACAAATCCATGGAGTTTACCGGAGACGGCATCGCAAATCTGTCCATGGACGACCGCTTTACGATGGCGAATATGGCGATCGAGGCAGGGGCAAAGAACGGAATTTTCCCGGTGGATGAACAGGCTCTTGCATATATCAAAGAACATTCAAAGAAACCATATACAATCTACGAGGCAGACGAGGACGCCCGGTATGACGAAGTGATCACGATTGATCTGTCTGAGATCCGTCCCACAGTGGCATTCCCGCATCTTCCGGGAAATGCAAAGACCATTGATGAAATCGACGCAATGGAGCCGATCAAGATCGATCAGGTTGTAATCGGATCCTGTACCAACGGGCGTATGGAAGATATGAGAAAAGCGGCTGCGATCCTGAAAGGACATACAGTGCATCCGGATGTGCGTGTGATGATCGTGCCGGCAACGCAGAAAATATATAAACAGTGCATTGAGGAAGGGCTTCTGGAGATCTTTGTAGATGTAGGGTGCGCTGTGAACACACCGAGCTGCGGACCGTGTATGGGCGGACATATGGGGGTTCTTGCCGCGGGAGAGAAATGTGTTTCGACTACAAACCGCAATTTTGTAGGACGCATGGGGCACGTAGATTCCCTGATTTATCTTGCGTCCCCCGAGGTGGCGGCAGCAAGTGCCATCGCGGGCTGCATTGCAAATCCTGAGAAAGTGGGTGAGATGTAATGAGAGCAAAAGGCCATGTATTTAAATACGGTGATAATGTGGATACGGATGTAATTATCCCCGCAAGATACCTGAATTCTTTCGATGCGCAGGAGCTTGCGAGCCATGCGATGGCGGATATTGATCCTGATTTTGTGAAGAAAGTACAGCCGGGCGACCTGATCGTTGCCAATAAGAATTTCGGATGCGGTTCTTCAAGGGAACACGCACCGCTCTGCTTGAAGACAGCCGGTGTGAGCTGCATAATAGCGGAAACATTTGCACGGATTTTCTACCGCAATGCCATTAACATCGGACTTCCGATCATTGAATGTCCGGAGGCGGCAAAGGCGATCGAAGCTGGAGATGAGGTGGAAGTTGATTTTGACAGCGGAAAGATCTATGATCTGACTAAGGGAACAGAGTATCAGGGGCAGGCTTTTCCGGAGTTTATGCAGAAACTGATTGCAGCGGGCGGTCTTGTCAATTATACAAATAATAAAAAGAAGAAATAAAACCGGCAAAAAGGGATGCTGTACAAGGCAGAAATGTTTCCGCCTGTGCGGCACCCCTTTTATGGCATATCTGTGAAAGGAAAAAGTTATGGAAAAGGATAAACAGGAAATCGGCGCCCGGACGGCGCAGAAAAGCGGGATAGGAAAGGCATCGGCTCTCCTTCCGATCGGTGTATTCCTTGTTATTTTTCTCGGAGCGGGGATTGTATTTGGAGATTTCTATGCTATGCCTGCAATTGTTGCTTTTCTGATTGCGCTGTTTGTCGCATTTCTGCAGAACAGAAAAGTGAGCTTTGATGAGAAGATCGGGATCATTGCAAAGGGAGTGGGTGAGGAGAATATCATCACTATGAGTCTGATATTCCTCTGCGCGGGAGGCTTCTCCGGAGCCGTGAGTGCGGCCGGCGGTGTGGACAGTACGGTAAATCTCGGACTGTCACTGATACCGGCTCATTTTATCGTGTCAGGACTTTTTATCATCAGCTGCTTTATTTCGGTTTCCATGGGCACTTCCATGGGAACAATTGCGGCACTGGCTCCGATCGCTGTAGGGATCAGCGAAGAAGCGGGATTCCCTCTGGCGGTCTGTATTGCGGCTGTAGTCTGCGGAGCAATGTTCGGGGATAATCTTTCTATGATATCAGATACGACAATCGCAGCAGTTAAGACACAGGGCTGTGAGATGAAGGACAAGTTTAAGGCGAATTTTCTGATCGTACTTCCGGCGGCAGTCATTACGGCTGTCTTCTTCTGGTTCATCACAAGAGACATGAGCTATGATATTGCGAGCGCCGGGTACAATCTGCTTCAGGTTATTCCGTATCTGGTTGTTTTAGTCGGGGCGCTGATCGGAATCAATGTATTTCTTGTGCTGATCGCAGGAACCGTGCTTTCACTTATTGTGGGTGTGGGAACAGGGACGATCCCTCTGTCGGAAATGTTTACGGTAGTTGGCGACGGCGTTGTTTCGATGTACGACATTACAGTCATTTCTATTATAGTGGCATGTATCGTATCGCTTGTCCGGGCAAACGGCGGTATTCATTTTATTCTGAATCTGATCAAAAGCAGGATAAGGGGAAAGAAAGGCGCGCAGGCAGGTGTTGCGGCTCTGGCGCTTCTGGTGGATCTGTGTACGGCGAACAATACAGTGGCGATTGTGATGTCAGGACCTATCGCCAAGGAGATCAGCGATGAGTTCGGCGTGGATCCGAAAAGATCGGCATCACTCCTGGATATGTTTACTTCAGTAGGGCAGGGGCTGATCCCCTATGGGGCACAGCTCCTTTCCGCGGCAACCCTGACCGGGCTGACGCCGTTTGATATGATCCCGTATCTTGTCTATCCGGTGCTGATGGCTGTGTGCGGAATCGTGGCTATTATAATATCGAAACGGTGAGATGGGAATATAAAACGTTGAGGCGAATATCGGACGCTATGGACAGCGCAACAGAACCTGTGCTATAATTCAGTGCAGTAACACGGAGAAAAGAAAAAGAGGGTATAAGAATGAATCTACTATATAAGAGCACGAGAAACTCTGATAAAACAGTAACTGCCTCCGAGGCAATCTTAAAAGGACTCGCTGATGACGGCGGACTGTTTGTACCGGAGTACATTCCGAAACTTGACGTAACGATGGATGAGTTGAAAGGTATGACATATCAGGAGACCGCCTATGCTGTCATGAAACAGTTTCTTACCGACTTTACGGAAGAAGAACTGAAACACTGTATTGACAGTGCATATGACTCTAAATTTGACACAGAGGTGATCGCCCCGCTTGTCAAAGTAGAAGACACATATCATCTGGAACTCTTCCACGGCGCTACAATCGCATTCAAGGATATGGCGCTCTCGATCCTGCCGCATCTTCTGACGACGGCGGCGAAGAAGAATCATGTGACTAAGGATATTGTGATCCTGACAGCTACATCAGGAGATACCGGGAAAGCGGCTCTTGCAGGATTTGCTGATGTTCCGGGGACAAAGATTATCGTATTTTATCCGAAGGGCGGTGTGAGCCGTGTACAGGAACTGCAGATGGTGACGCAGAAAGGTGAAAATACATCTGTAGTGGCAATCCACGGAAATTTTGACAATGCGCAGAGCGGCGTTAAAGCCCTCTTTGAAGATAAGGAACTGGAAAAGGAACTTTCAGATGCAGGCTATCAGTTCTCATCAGCGAACTCCATCAATATCGGACGTCTTGTTCCTCAGGTGGTTTATTATGTCTATGCATATGCAAAACTGCTGGAGAATGAAGAGATTACATCCGGAGAGGAGATCAATGTGACAGTTCCAACCGGAAATTTCGGAAATATTCTTGCGGCATATTATGCGAAGCAGATGGGTGTGCCGATTGCGAAACTGATCTGTGCCTCCAACGAAAATAAGGTGCTTTTTGATTTCTTCCGGACAGGCGTATATGATAAGAACCGTGAGTTTATCCTTACGTCCTCCCCGTCAATGGATATTCTGATTTCCAGCAATCTGGAACGTCTGATCTACACGATTGCGGGCCGGGATGCAAAGAAGAATTCTGAGCTGATGGCGCAGCTCAAGGAGAAAGGATCATATGAAATCACTCCGGAGATGAAGGAACGCCTGTCAGATTTCGAGGGCGGATTTGCTACGGAGGAAGAGACGAAAGAGACGATACGAACCACGTATGAGAAGACCGGCTATGTAATGGATACCCATACGGCAGTGGCGGCGTATGTATGTGCTCAGTACAGAAAAAACAGCGGCGATGATAAAAAGTGCCTTGTTGCATCCACAGCGAGCCCGTACAAATTTATCCACAGTGTAATGACGGCGATAGATGATAAATATGCAGATGTAGATGAATTTGAGCTTGTGGACGAACTGAGCCGGATCTCCGGAACTGATGTGCCGAATGCGATCAAGGAGATTCGCAATGCGGAGATCCGTCACACACGCGAGTGCGATGCAGATGAAATGAAACTTACAGTAAAAGAGATTCTCGGAGTTTAAGGAGTAAGACAGAATGGATAATATGGACAGTGTTTGGGGCATTATAGGGATTATCGTACTTGCCTGCGGTTTATATGCAATTTATGCATTTATAAAGATGAAAACAACAGGTGAGATAAATGCTTCCCTTCTTCTTGGTAAAGAATATACTTATAAAAAGTGTAAGAACAAAGAGGCATATGTCAGGAAGGCTGGACCGGCGCTTCTTGTATTCGGAATCGTTGCCCTCGTTTATGGCATAATAGATGTTGTTCACTGTTATGTCTATCCGATGGATATTGTGGATACTGCAGGAATGATTATTTTCTTTGTTGTGCTGGTTGCTTTTGCCGTATATACGACTAAAATTAAAAAAGAGTATTTCTGAACGTCCGATATAACGAGGGAGTGATCTGATATGAATTATACGGAACTGATCAGACAGGCTTTATCGGCCAGAGAATATTCATACAGCCCATATTCGCATTTTCGTGTGGGAGCAGCGTTGCTGTGCAAAGACGGATCTGTATGGACGGGGTGCAATATCGAAAATCGTGCTTATGGTCCTACAAACTGTGCAGAGAGAACTGCTTTCTTTAAGGCAGTATCGGAGGGAAAGCGTGAATTCGCGGCAATTGCCATTGTCGGCGGAGAAGCGGAACTTGACTGGTGTTATCCCTGCGGTGTATGCCGTCAGGTTATGGCAGAGTTCTGTGATCCTGACGGATTTGAGATTATTTGTGCCAGATCAGAAGAGGAATATAAGGTTTATACACTGCGAGAACTCCTTCCGGAGATGTTCTGAAAAGGTACGGGAGAAATCCGGGGCATTACAGATACCGGAAGGACTTTGTTAAAATAATATTTATCGAACTTAAAATGCAGGATTTCACAATGAATCCTGCATTTTTTGAACGAAAAAATCATTGCTATCCCGATGTAAACAGAAATAAATGAATTGGATTTTACAAAAACTTTCATAAAAAAGTCGAAATTTAATAAGATTGTTATTGATTTTTCAATCGTAATTCTGTATAATGGGAACGTACTGGGGGTTATGACAAGAATTCCCATAAAGATTTTAGAAAGAGAGAGGTAGAAGAGGTATGGCAAATATTGATTTAACTCAGTATGGCATTACAGGAACTACGGAAATCGTTCACAATCCTTCCTATGAGATGTTGTTTGAGGAAGAGACAAACCCGAATCTGGAAGGTTTTGACAAAGGTCAGGAGAGTGAACTTGGTGCAGTAGACGTTATGACAGGTATCTACACAGGCCGTTCACCGAAAGACAAATATATCGTTATGGATGAAAACTCCAAAGACACTGTATGGTGGACATCTGACGAGTATCCGAACGACAATCATCCGGCATCTCAGGAAGCATGGGATGCAGTAAAAGACATCGCAAAGAATGAGCTCTCCAACAAGAGACTTTTCGTTGTAGATGCATTCTGCGGAGCTAACAAAGATACACGTATGGCAATCCGTTTCATCGTTGAGGTTGCTTGGCAGGCTCACTTCGTAACAAATATGTTCATCCGCCCGACAGACGAAGAGCTGGAGAACTTCGAGCCTGATTTCGTAGTATACAATGCTTCCAAAGCAAAAGTAGAAAATTACAAAGAGCTTGGCCTCAGATCTGAGACAGCAGTTATGTTCAATATTACAAGCCGCGAGCAGGTTATTGTTAATACATGGTACGGCGGAGAGATGAAGAAAGGTATGTTCTCTATGATGAACTACTATCTGCCGCTGAAGGGTATCGCTTCCATGCACTGCTCTGCAAACACAGACATGAACGGCGAGAATACAGCTATCTTCTTCGGCCTTTCCGGAACAGGTAAGACAACTCTTTCCACAGACCCGAAGAGACTGCTCATCGGTGATGACGAGCACGGCTGGGATGACAACGGCGTATTCAACTTCGAGGGAGGATGCTATGCAAAAGTTATCGACCTTGATAAAGATTCTGAGCCGGATATCTACAATGCAATCAAGAGAAACGCTCTTCTTGAGAACGTTACACTTGACGCAGAAGGACACATTGACTTTACAGACAAGAGCGTGACAGAGAATACACGTGTATCCTATCCGATCAATCACATTGAGAAGATTGTTCGCCCGGTATCTGCAGCTCCGGCAGCAAAGAATGTAATTTTCCTGTCAGCTGACGCATTCGGAGTACTTCCGCCGGTATCCGTACTTACACCGGAGCAGACAGAGTACTACTTCCTGTCAGGTTTCACAGCTAAGCTTGCCGGTACAGAGCGCGGTATCACAGAGCCGACACCGACATTCTCCGCATGCTTCGGACAGGCATTCCTTGAGCTGCACCCGACAAAATATGCAGAAGAGCTCGTTAAGAGAATGAAAGAGAGCGGAGCGAAAGCTTACCTCGTAAATACAGGATGGAACGGAACAGGAAAACGTATCTCCATCAAAGATACACGTGGTATCATCGATGCAATCTTAAGCGGAGCTATCCTTGATGCACCGACTAAGAAGATTCCGTACTTCAACTTCGAAGTTCCGACAGAGCTTCCGGGAGTTGATCCGGCTATCCTTGATCCTCGCGACACATACGCTGACGCTTCCGAGTGGGAGACAAAAGCAAAAGATCTGGCTGCAAGATTCATCAAGAACTTTAAGAAATACGAGAGCAATGAGCTCGGAAAAGCACTTGTTGCAGCAGGTCCGCAGGAGTAAGATACAGAAGTATCACAAATACCAATTATATAAAATAACAGCAGGCTGTCTGGTAAAAACTGGACAGCCTGCTGTTTCTATACCGTGAAATCCCGGCTTCTTCTTTTGACGTTCGTATTTTGAGACAGCAACTGTAAAGTTGCGCTATAGTTGGTAGAGGCAACCGGCCCTTTCTGATATCATGTACATATCAGATAAGTAGGGAGGTGAGAATCATGCGGATGACATTTATAATGTTTATATTCGGAACAATTAGTTTGCTCATAACTACTGCAGCAGTAGTCTACCTTTTTATTTTAATTGTCAGGGCATTAAAAAAGTATATCAATTCTCAGGATGTGAGAAAGGAAAAATCAGAGACGCGGAAGTCATTGGGAGAAGTGTTAAAAAAGTACCGTACAGACAATAAAATGACACAGGAGTTTGTGGCGGAATCACTGGGAGTCAGCAGACAGGCTGTCTCCAAATGGGAACAGGGGATCTCCGAGCCGTCGACTTCAAACATGATCGCACTGGCAAAGCTTTACAGGGTGACTCCGGAAGAACTCCTAAAGAATATATGAAATTCCGATTTTTCGTACCGGCTCAGGAGTAGAAAATCATTTGAAAAGTAGTTAGATACGGAATGATCGACTCACGTATCCGCGGACAGAGGAAAGGTTGATCCCGTCTCCGGTTAC